>NZ_JBCHAA010000019.1:0-161030 GCF_053525655.1 Trinickia camelliae | reverse complement strand
ATCATCTCCTTGTTGGCGACTTAGACGTTTGACGTTGCGACGCGCAGGGCCCAACTGACAGCTGGATCCCTGATTCAAATCCACGCAATGAATGGGAAATGGCCCCGGTGCTACCTGGCTGTGTCGCTCTGAACGTTCGACGAGCGGAGAACGAGCCGCTCCCGGAGCGGCCGATTGTTTCCGGATGCGAGGCGGGATAGCCCAGGTGTGGGCTGAAGTAGTGAACGACGAAACGCTTTCACCAGGCGCGGCGGTTTTCGCCTGGTGTTGCCGGACCAGTGCAGCAGAAGTGCACGAAGGTTCGCGCGATGAGGACTTCGTGAGTCAGCCACGCTTTAAAGGCGCGTGGCGAAAACCAGTGTAGTTCACGCTATTTGCCGCGACCTGATGAAAATCGGACAAAAGGGCGGCACATTCAGATCGCACGGTACGTGGGTAAGATCATGCGCTGCCTCGTGCGATGAGCATGTGCTGTGTGGAGCAGCACTCTTCCGTGTAAGAACTCTTGCGTCAGTTCTCAGGAGATAAGACTCGTAAGGTCATCCCACGCGAAGACGATGTTTTGCGATCGCCAGACCGGCCCCGGGTCGATGTACTCGCCTGCTGGCCGGCCATTTAACGCCTCGTAAAAGGCGATTGCGGACTCGTTTCCCTTGACGACGCTTAAAGCGGCCCCCTGGTAGTGCATTCTTCTCAAATGAATCGCGAGTTGTGCAAGCAACTCGCGGCCGATGCCGCGGCGCTTGAAGTCGGGATCGACATAGAGGAATTTGATCTCGCCGCGACCATCGAATATCGATTCTGAAGGGCTGCCAGCGGCTCCAATTCCAACGGTTCTATTGTCAATCTCCGCTATGAGCACAATCTGGCCGCTGTCATTCGAAGACAGTTTTTCCTTCCACTGCTTGCCGCGATATTGCTCGTTGAGGGTGGCATATGCTTCCGCTGGCGCAAGCTCTAGGTAGGTATGCCTCCAGACCATCACATGAAAATCGGCGATCATTTGCGCGTCGTCGACATTTGCGCACCTGATGCATATTCCCGTCACTTAATGCTCTCTCGAATGCAGAATCGCACCAGCGGTGCGCGTAGGCCATTGTCAACGATCCGAGCGGCGACGACGGCCGACCGCTCCTGGCCGAACTGACTCCCGTCCTAAGACTCGTATACGTCCTTTTGCGTTTCTACAAACCTCAAAGGCGGCACACCGGCCAAAAAACGATCTACCGCTTGTTCGACGGCCTCGACGTCGATGTCATCGACGATCCTGCCGCTTCGCACAATCACATGCTCGACACCCAGCGGGTGCCAGCGCAAATACTTCTCCGGTCGGTCCTCGAATAGCGCAACAACCGGTAGCCCCAATGCGGACGCGAGATGCACAGGCGCACTGTCCGCCGAAACGATGATGTCGAGCAGACTCGTCGCGGCAATCAAGTCAGCTACAGACGATGTCGTTACATGGCGCGTAGCCGCGTCGGGCCACTCGATCGCGTCGACCGCGACAGCCGGATCGTGAAACACGACCACGTCGGCCCGCTGACCCAACTGCTGCCCTAAGCGCATCCATTTCTCGATGCTCCAGCGCCGCTCCGCCGACTTGTTTCCAATGAACAGGCCCACGAGAGGTTTCGACTGTCGACTCAGCCGAAGTTGCCATTCGCGCTGCAATAGCGGGTTCGGATAAACGGAGAGGGCGAGCCCGTCCACCTTGGTCTCCCCCAACTCCGGAACAAGCTGGAATCCGGACAGCGCCTCGTGTCGCATCGGCCGATGTGCCACATGTGCGTGCTTCCGGTCGTCGAACTCGGTGCTGGCATCGTGCCAGCGGCAGTCCCTGGCTCCCAATTGCCGTGCGAATTTCACGCTGTTCTTGTGCATGCCGCCGTTGGGCACGATCACCAGATCGAACCGCAAGCGCCTCAATCGGTAGATAAGCAGCAGTCGGTCGACCAGCGCGCGCCTCCTTCCAGGCCGGGTGTTCCGCTCGCACTGCTTGCTATAGACGTAGGTATGCACAGCTGTCACGTCCGGATTGCCTGGCAGGACAGCCCCGTTGTACTTGTTCGCGAGCACATGCAGATCCGCATGCGGCCAGCGCTGCTTCAATGCGCCAAGGAATGCTGTCGTACACAGCATGTCGCCTAAAAAATCGATCCGGATGACAAGAATCCGTTTCGGTGAATGCGCCGCGGCCATGTTTCCCTTTCACCTTGTATGGTTTCAAATTGCCTTCATCGACCCCACGGCACGCCCGAGTCCGTCGTCTTACGCGCTTTCTCAACCGTTCCTTATCGCTCGACATGCGTCATCGTGTCGAATGCCATTCTTTTCCAAATCTGACTCTCAGGTCAGAGCGATCGCCTCGTGGTTAGTGTCGTCGGAACCGAGGGTAAACGCTGCAGCACCATAAATCATAAGAAGCTCGCCGATTGTCAGCGATCAAGGCCTTCACGACAAGTGACCGAAAATTACCGACTGCTGCCGCTTACCCCCGCCTCATTTGCAAAGACGTTCCGGTCGTGTTGACCACCCGAAACCCAAGTCGTTGATAAAGGTTTATCGCCCTATTTCCTTTAAGAACACTTAGCGTGACAGGCACATGAGCATCGTCTGCCTGTTGCAGAAACTCGCCGCCCTTCAACATCCAATCCAACCGCTCGCAAATAACGACTATTAAATGCAGCGAATGCGACACGAGGGGGTTTTCCCCTATTCTCCGGTCTCGGCGCATTTTGCTCACTCGCCGGCCTTCTTCAATCACATCGACGCACGCAACGTCGTGCCATTGCTCCACGCATGTCCGACGACGTTCGCCACCTAGCCGTACGCTTCCCGCCACGCACCGTATTGCGCGGCCTAGGCCAAATCGTCTTACAGCCGAATGCGGCCACGGGCTTGCTCCTCTTTGCCGCGCTGGTCTGTTTCGATCGCTGGCTCGCGTGCGCGGCGTTGATCGGCATTGTCACCGCGCTCGCCGTCGCGTCCGTCTCGGACCATCGCGAAGACGATGCCCGGCTCGAACTCGATTGCGTGAACGGCGCGTTGGCCGCCCTCGCCGCGTTCTCGTTGATCGACGCGCATGGAGTCGCGATAGCCGTCGCGGTGTTTGCGGCGGCGCTGACGACTTGCCTGTCGAGCCCGCTGCGGCACTGGCTGCGCGCCGGCGGCTTGTCGCCGTACACCTCGCCGTTCGTGTTCGCCACTTGGTTCTGG
Source organism: Trinickia camelliae (assembly GCF_053525655.1). Lineage (NCBI taxonomy): Bacteria > Pseudomonadati > Pseudomonadota > Betaproteobacteria > Burkholderiales > Burkholderiaceae > Trinickia > Trinickia camelliae. The sequence goes on along the minus strand of NZ_JBCHAA010000019.1, from coordinate 157,814 downwards.
CTGCCGCTAGCCGCGGCGTCACACAGCGCCTCAACGGACGCGTCGTCCGGCGCCATGTCCCATGCCCCCTCGTTCGTGCAATTTGCCGGCGACATCGTTCGCAGCTTCGGCCAGATCGTATTCGCCCCGGGCTTGCTGTCGGGCGGGCTCGTTTGGATCGGCATCGCCATCGCGTCGCGCCGCAGCGCCTGCTACGCGCTGCTCGGCTCGGCGCTTGCCACCGGTATCCCGCTCCTGGCCGGTGGCGACGCGACCCTGGTCGGCCAGGGCTTGCTGGGCTTCAACGCTGCGCTTGCCGCGCTCGCGCTTGCGGATCGCGGCTTATGGGTGGCGCTCGGCGGCGCGATGGTGGCCGCGCTGTTTCAACATGCGGCGAGCCTCACCGGATGGCCGACGTTGACCGCGCCGTTCGTCGCGGCGACCTGGGCAATCCGATGGGAACGGCGCCCCAGTCAGCGGACGAGGCGCGCCGTCGAACAGTGACGAATCACGGCCGCCACACCGGCCCATCCGGAAAGCGATACTGATCCAGCGACGCCGCGTGCATTTCGATGCTATAGCCGGGACGTTGCGGCGGCATGTAACGGCCGTTGCGAATCACGACCGGGTCGATGAAATGCTCATGCAGATGATCGACGTATTCGAGCACCCGACTCTCTAGCGACGCCGACACGCAGATATAGTCGAAGAGCGAAATGTGCTGGACGTACTCGCACAAGCCGACGCCGCCCGCATGCGGACACACGGGCACGCCGTATTTCGCGGCCATCAAGAGCACGACGATCACCTCGTTCAGACCGCCCAGGCGGCAGCTGTCCACCTGGCAGAAGTCGATCGCCTGCGCCTGCAGCAACTGCTTGAACATCACGCGATTCTGGCAATGCTCGCCGGTCGCGACGCCGATGGGATGTAGCCGCTGCCGGATCGCCGCGTGACCGAGGATGTCGTCGGGGCTCGTGGGCTCCTCGATCCACCAGGGATCGAATTCCGCGAGGCGGCGCATGTTCGCCACTGCTTCGTCGACGTCCCACACCTGGTTCGCGTCCATCATCAGCTTGCGGTCCGCGCCGATTTCCTCGCGCAGAATGCGGGCTCGCCGCACGTCTTCCTCGAGATCGCCGCCCACTTTCTGCTTGAAGTGCGTCCAGCCTTGCGCCACGCCTTCGCGTGCGAGCCGGCGGATCTTGTCGTCGTCGTAGCCGAGCCAGCCGGCCGACGTCGTGTAGGCCGGATAGCCGTGCGCGAGCATCTCTTGTTCGCGCGCCGCCTTGGTGGGCGCATGCCGGTGCAGCATCGCGATCGCCTCATGCGGCGTGATCGCATCGGTCACGTAGCGAAAGTCGAGACAGCGCACGAGCGCTTCCGGGCTCATGTCGGCGAGCAGCTTCCACACCGGCTTGCCTTCCGCTTTGGCCCACAGGTCCCAGACAGCGTTCACGACGGCGGCCGTCGCCAGATGAATAGCGCCCTTGTCCGGGCCGATCCAGCGCAACTGGCTGTCCGATGTCACCGCGCGCCAGAACGCCCCCATGTTCGCGGCGATATCCTCGAGCGTCTTGCCGACGACGAGCGGCGCGAGCGCTTCCACGGCAGTCACGCAGATCTCGTTGCCGCGCCCGATCGTGAACGTGAGTCCATGGCCCGCGAGCCCTTTCGGCGAATCGGTGTCGAGCGTGACGTAAGCGGCCGAGTAATCGGGCGCGGCGTTCATCGCATCGGAGCCGTCGAGTGAACGCGAAGTGGGAAACCGTATATCCCGAACCGACAGTCTTGTGATCGTAGTCATCTGTGGTCCCTCGCTGTGGGCTTGGAGTAAGTGCTAAAGCACTAACTCCAGCAACCACAGCATGGGACCCGAGTAAGCGCTAAAGCGCTAACTCGGGTCGACAAAAAAGAAGAGGAAGGGCCGCGGCCCCTCCTCTCCCGTCGAGTCTTAGCGGCGCAACCGCGCCTTGGAAACGACGGTCAATCGTAGAGCACCGCAGCGATCTTCGGATCGCTCATGTTGGTCTTGTCGTACCAGTAGAAGCCCGTGTCGACTTTCTTGGGCAGCGTCTCGCCATGCATCGCCTTCACAGCGGAGTCGACGACGCACTTGCCGATGCCGACCGGATTCTGCGTGATGGCCCCGAGCATCAGGCCGGAGTTGATGTCCTCTTTCTGCTCCTTGCCCGAGTCGTAGCCGACCAGCACGAGCTTCTTGCCCGATTCCTTGACGCCGATCGCAGCGCCTTCCGCCGAGCCTTCATTCGCGCCGAAGATGCCCTTGAGGTTGGGATTGGCCGCGATCATCGCCTTGGCGATTTCCGCCGACTTCAAGTGGTCGCCGCCGCCATATTGCACGGAGACGATCTTGATGTTCGGATGCTTCGCTTTCATCTCCTTCAGGAAGCCGTCGCGGCGGTCGATGCCGGTGCGGCTCGTCTGGTCGTGCACGATCACGCCGACTTCGCCCGAGTCTCCGATCGCCTCGGCCAGCTTGTCGGCGGCGAGCGCTGCAGCGGCAAGGTTGTCAGTCGCGCACGTGGTGAGCGGAATGTTGCTGTCGACGCCGGAGTCGAACGCGATCACCGGGATCTTTTCGGACTGCGCGCGCTTCAAGAGCGGAATGGCCGCCTTGCTGTCGAGCGCGGCGATGCCAAGCGCCTGCGGCTTCTTGGCAAGCGCGGCCGACAACATGTCGATCTGCTTATCGACCATCGCCTCGGTTTCGGGACCCTCGAAGGTGATCCTGACGTTGTGCTCCTTGGCCGACTGCTCCGCGCCGGCTTTGACGGCCTGCCAGAACTGATGTTGAAAACCCTTCGAAATTAGCGGGATATACGGTTCTTCTGCAACGGCAAGACTCGTCGCGCCGATGAAAGCGCCAACGCCGAACACCGCAAGGAATATTCTTCTATTCAACATGATGTCTCTCCTCCTAAGGTGGAACATCAACCTCCAGTTGTTTGGAACCTAGCCTTTCTCCTTTCCAACTACCCCTTCTCGAACTCGTGCCGCTTCACGTCAGCCCTTCTTGCGCCGCAAGATATCGGCGTAGACCGCGAGAATGATGATGAGCCCCGTCACCACGATCTGCCATTCCTGCGCCACCGACATGATGCGCAGCCCATTGGTCAGCACGCTGATGATGAACGCGCCGATGATCGTCCCCAGAATCGTGCCCGAGCCGCCGGAAAGCGAGGTGCCGCCGATCACCACGGCCGCGATCGCCTCGAGCTCGTAGCCTTGGCCCAGCGCCGGCTGCGCCGAATTCAGACGCGACGCGATGAGCAGACCCGCGACCCCGCAAATCGAGCCGCCCAATCCGTACACGGCGATCTTCCAGCGATCGACATTCACGCCGGAAAGACGCACGGCTTCTTCGTTGCTGCCAAGCGCGAAGGTGTAGCGGCCGAGCGCCGTGCGATTGAGCGCGATCGAACTCACGATCGCCAGGAAGAACAGAATCAGCACCGCGTTTGGAACGGGCACGCTCGGCAGAAAATAGCCGATCAGTGAATCCTGCGAGATCCGGTAGAAGTTTTCGGTGTCGGTGAAATAGATCGGCTCGTCGGATGAGACCACGAGCGACAGCCCCTTCATCAACAGCATCATCCCCAAGGTGGCGATGAAGGGCGGTATTTTCATTTTCGCCACCAGCGTGCCCGATACGGTTCCGCAGAACGCACCCGTGCCGATCGCCGCGACGACGCCGGTCCACATCGGCAAATGCCAGTAAGTGAGAAACACGCCGCACACCACGGCCGTGAAGGTCATCAGCGTGCCGACCGACAAGTCGATGCCGCCCGTGATGATCACGAACGTGCTCGCGATCGCGAGCACGCCGTTGACCGCCGTCGCTTGCAGAATGCCGAGAATATTGTCGATCTGCATGAACGCCGGCGAGGCGAAGCTGAAAAACACCAGCAGCAAGATCAAGCTCGCGAAGGCGAGCACGCGTTGCAGCGTGCTCGGCGCAAAGACGCGCGCTTTCAGGCTCGGCGGCCTTTCCTTGTTGCCCAGCGCCGACGTATCCGATGGCTGTGTCATGTAGAGGATCTCTCGCGGCTCATGCCGCTTTCAAGGTTTCGCGCAGCGTGGCCAGGTGCATGATGCGCTCTTGCGTCGCCTCCGCCGCCAAGAGCTCGCCGGTGATGCGCCCCTCGCACATCACGACAATGCGATCGCTCATGCGCAGGATTTCCGGCAGCTCCGACGAGATCATCACGATCGCCTTGCCCTGGTCGGCAAGCGCGCGCAGCAGCTTGTAGATCTCGCTCTTGGCGCCGACATCGATGCCGCGCGTCGGCTCGTCGAAGAACAGCACGTCGCAATCGCGCTCGAGCCACTTCGCTATAACGACTTTCTGCTGATTGCCGCCCGACAGAAGCCGCACCTGCTGCGCCGCGGACGGCGTGCGAATCGCAAGCAGCTTGATGAAGTGCGAGGCGGTGCGGCGCATCTGATTGCGGCGCAAGACGAAGTTGAGCGCGAGGAACTTGCGCAAGTTGGACATCACGATGTTCGATTCGACGTCCATGCCGGTCGCGAGACCGTAGCGCTTGCGGTCCTCCGAGAGATAGCCGATGCCGTGCTTGACCGCGTCGCTCGGCTTCTTGATCGTCACCTTCACGCCTTTCACGATCGTTTCGCCGGACTCGACCGGATCGGCGCCGAACACCGCGCGCGCGACTTCGGTGCGCCCCGCACCCATCAACCCGGCGAAGCCCAAAATCTCGCCTTTGCGCAATGCGAAGCTCACGTCCCTGACGAGCGGCCCGGCGTGGAGGTTCTTCACTTCGAGCGCGACCTCGCCTTGGTTCTCCTTGCCGTGAGAAGGGGCGAGGTCGGTCAAGGTTCGCCCGACCATCATGCCGATGATTGCCTCGACGCTGGTGTCTTTCGTGCCGACCGTGGCCACGTATTCGCCGTCGCGCAGCACGGTGACGCGCTCGGAGATCTGCTTGAGCTCATCCATCTTGTGCGAGATGTAGATGATGCCGACACCCCGGTCCCTGAGCTGACGGATGATGCGGAAAAGCTCGGCGATCTCGGCGTCGTTGAGCGCCGAGGTTGGCTCGTCCATGATCAGCACGCGGGAATCGAACGACAACGCCTTGGCGATCTCGACCATCTGCTGCTTGGCGACGGTGACCGAGCCGACGATCGCGCGCGGGTCGAGCTTCACGTGCATGCGCGCGAGAATGTCGCGCGCTTGATCGTTGAGCTTGTCTTCGTCGAGAAAGAGGCCGAAGCGCGAGCGCGGCTCGCGGCCGATGAACATGTTCTGCGCGACAGTCAGGTGATTCATCAGTTGCAGTTCCTGATGAATGATGCCGATGCCCACGGCCTGCGCCTCGCGCGGGCTATGAAAATCGACCGGCTGACCGTCGTAGAGGATATCGCCCGAATCGCGGGTATAGACGCCGGCGAGGATTTTCATCAGCGTCGATTTGCCGGCGCCGTTCTCGCCCATCAACGCGTGAACTTCCCCCGCCATCAGTTCGAACTGAACTTCGTGAAGCGCCCTCACGCCGGGAAAGCTCTTGCTGAGCCGTTTGACGGAAATGAGCGGGGTCATGGCGCGAGTTTGGCGGCCATGGCATGACGACGTCCGGACTCGCCCGGAAAAGCGAGGCCAAAGCACGCCGGGCACTGCCGGCTTTCCAGCCTGAAATTGCAAGGAGAAGCCAGATTCATGTCTGGGCCCCGCAAACCGATGTGAAACTATTTTACGTCGTGCGAAAGCACCGGCTCAAGCTCAGACATTCCTCTATGCGCTGCACCACCGCAATCCGCACGTGTTCCCGTTAATTGGGACCCCGCACCGATTCCACCTATCTTGCGGCGCAGCAAAAACCCCGTGCAAAAGGAACGGGGACGCGGCCCATTGCGGGCCGCGGGCGCTCATTCCGTCGCCACTTTCAGATTGTTCTTCACGCCAGCCACACCTGTCACGTTTTGCGCGACTTCGGCGGCTGCCGCCTTGTCCTTGACGGTCGGCACCGTGCCGCTCAACCAGACAATGCCCTGGCGCGTTTGCACGTGAACGTGGGTCGATTTCACGTTTTTCGCCGTGAGCAAATCGGCCTTCACCTTGGTGGTGATCGTGCCGTCGTCGAGATGCTGCCCCATTGTTTCGGCGCTTGCCGCGGGGGCTGAACCGTTGGTTTGCGCCGTCGCGTTCAATGCGAAAGCCACGCAGGCGACGCCGCATGCAGCCTTGATGAAGTCGGTGCTCTTCATGGTTTCTCCTTTGGGTCGTTAACGGAACTTGAGGAACTAGAAAATTCAAAGCGCTTTGTAGATATGACGCGATGCAGACATAACGCTCGCCTCTCCTATCTCATCCACAAGCGCGCAATGACCGTTCCTGCCCCCGCCCACTGTCCGTTTGCGTGCCTTCCCTACCCGAGCGTCGCCACCAGCCACCCCGCAAACGTAGACGCCAGCGGCATGTCCGATAGCTCGTGGCGCGAGACGAGGTAGTACGCGTGCCGCGCCGGCACCGTGACGCTGAACGGCCGGATCAAGGTGCCGTCGGCGAGATCGTCGCGCACCGAGAAGCTGTCCCCGAGCGCGACACCCTGCCCGCGTACGGCGGCCTCGATCCCGATGTGCGCGTTGCCGATTTCCAGAATCCGCATTCCCTCCAGCTTGTCCGCCGATGCCGCGGCAAGCCATCGCATCCACGATCCCGAGTGCTCGCAGAACAGCGTCTTGCCCGCGAGGTCCTGAACCTTGCGGATCGCGCCGTCGCTATTCATCAGCGCGGGGCTGACGACGGGGAACAGCGCCGGATGCGTGATCAGTTGAACCTTGCGGTCTCGCCAGCGGCCCTCGCCATAGCGCACGCAGACATCGACATCGTCCGAATAGACCTCCCGGTCGTCGTTCGACGGAATGATCTTGAGATTGATCGCCGGGTACGCGTCGAGAAACTCGCCGATGTGGCGCGCGAGCCATCGCGAAGTAAACGACAGCGGCGCCGATACGACCAGGTTGCCCACCATCTCGTGCGAAGCGAGCTTGACGACAGCGTTCGCAATCATGTCGAACGCGCCCTTCACGGGTTCCAGGAGCGCCTCGCCTTCCGGGGTCAGCTTGACGCGCGCCTTGGAGCGGACGAACAGCGCCACGCCAAGCTGCCCTTCCAGAATGCGGATCTGGTGGCTGACGGCGCTCGTCGTGACGTGCAGCTCCTCAGCCGCGCTCGACACGCTGCCGCGCCGCGCGGTGGCCTCGAACGCACGGAGCGGATTGAGCGGCGGCAGGCGTTGGCGCATGAGCGGGCGTGAGATGTTGAGAAAAATTTCATTTAAGCTGAGTCAAAATCTCGCTACAAGAAAAAAATCTGGACGACTAGAGTGGGGGCAACTCAACTGCGTCAAGGTTTGCGGCAATGAACATTTCTGAACCGATCGAGCGTCTGTGGGGCGGCCGCTTCAAAGCGGAGCCTTCCGAAGCGTTGCAGGCGCTGTCCCGCTCGGACCCGAGCTTCTTTCGCCTGGCGCCGTACGACCTCGCGGGCTCCCGCGCGCACGCCCGCGAGTTGAACCGTGCGGGGGTCCTGAGCGGCGGGGAGCTGCAGCAATTGCTCGATGCGATGACGCAAATCGAAGCCGATTTCAGCGCCGGGGCCATCGAGCCTTCGCAAGCCGACGAGGATGTCCATACGTTCCTCGAGCGCGTGCTCACGCAACGCCTGCCCGCACTCGGCGGCAAACTGCGCGCGGGCCGCTCGCGCAACGATCAGGCTGCGAACGACCTGCGCCTCTATCTGCGCGCCGAGGCGCGCAAGCTCGCGCTTGCCGTGCTCGATCTGCAGCGCGCGTTGATCGAGCAAGCGCAGGCCCACGTCCACAGCATCACCGTCGGCTTTACGCATTTGCAACCGGCCCAGCCGGTGGTGTTCGCGCATCCGTTGCTGGCGCACGCGCAGTCGATCTATCGCGACCTGGACCGCCTGATCGACTGGGACCGTCGCGCGTCGCGCTCGCCGCTCGGCGCCGCGGCGCTGGCCGGTTCGGCGATCTGCGTGCAGCCCGAGCTGTCGGCCACGGAACTCGGCTACGACGCCCCGTGCGAAAACTCCATCGATGCCGTCGCCTCGCGCGATCACGTCGCCGAATTCGTCTTCATCGCGAGCATGCTCGCGGTGAATCTGTCGCGCCTTTCCGAAGAAGTGATCCTCTGGACGTCGCGGCAGTTTCGCTGGGTCGAACTCGACGATGCCTACGCGACGGGCAGCTCGATCATGCCGCAGAAGAAGAACCCCGATATCGCCGAATTGACGCGCGGCAAGGCCGGGCGGCTGATCGGCAACCTGAGCGGCCTGTTGGCGACGCTCAAGTCGCTGCCGCTCGCGTACAACCGCGATCTCGCCGAAGACAAGATCGCGGCGTTCGACTGTATCGACACGCTTCGTCTCGTCTTGCCCGCCATGGCCGGCATGATCCGCACGATGCACGCGAACGTCGACGAGATGCGCCGGCAGGCGCCGCTCGGCTTTACGCTCGCCACGGAAGTCGCCGACTGGCTCGCGCTGGCCGGCGTCCCGTTCAGCGAAGCGCATGAAATCACGGGCGAGCTGGTGCGCGCGTGCGAAGCGAAGGGCATCGAACTCGGCGACGTATCGGCCGGCATGCTGGCCGAGGTGGATGCGCGTCTCGCGCCGGACGTGCTCGCGCACATCTCGCTCGACGCAGCCGTCACGGCGCGCCGCGGTTTTGGCGGCACCGCGCCCGCGCGCGTGTCCGAGCAGATCGCGCGGCTGCAGAGCGCGATCGACAAGCAGGCCGCGTGGGCGGCCGATTACCGGGGGCCGGCATGTTGAGCGCATCGGAACGACACGGAGGCGCAGCGCACCTCGCTGCGGATGCAATGAGCAGCTCAGACATCATGGACGTCGGCGGCCTCGAACGTGTGCGCCGCCGCTACTGGGGGCGCTACGCGGCCTCCGCCGTCATCGTGGCGTGCCTCGGGTACATCGCCCTGGCGTTCGCACACGGCCAGATCGAGTGGTCGTACGTCGGGCGTTTTTTCACGGCGCACTCGATCCTGATCGGACTCGGCAACACCATCGTCATGACCATTCTCGCGATGAGCCTCGGCATCGCGCTCGGCGTCCTGACGGCCGTCATGCGGCTGTCGACGAACCCGGTGCTCAACCTCGTCGCGCACGGGTACGTCTGGCTCTTTCGCGGCATGCCCGTGATCCTGCAGCTGCTCTTGTGGTTCAACCTTGCGCTCGTGTTTCCGACCATCGGCATTCCGGGCCTGGTCGAATTCCGCACCGTCGACCTGATGACACCGTTTCTCGCCGCGCTGCTCGGGCTCGGCATCTATCAGGGCGCGTACACCTCGGAAGTCGTGCGCGCCGGGCTGCTCTCGGTCGACACCGGCCAGTACGAAGCCGCGAAGTCGATCGGCATGCATCGCATGCAAGCGCTGCGCCGCGTGATCCTGCCGCAAGCGATGCGCGTCATCGTCCCGCCGATCGGCAACGAACTGATCGGCATGGTCAAGCTGACCTCGCTGGCGAGCGTCATTCAGTACGCGGAAATGCTGCACAACGCGGAGAACATCTACTACGCGAACGCACGCGTGATCGAGCTCTTGATCGTCGCGGGCATCTGGTATCTCGTCGTCGTGACCGTGCTCTCGCTCCTGCAGTCGCGCGTCGAGCTCCGATATGCGCGCGGCGCGGGCCGTGCGGCCTCCCGCAAGTGAACCCCACCGCTCGAGGAACTGACATGACTTCGATTGTTCGCGCCGCAGGCGTACGCAAATCGTTCGGCGATTTCGAGGCGCTCAAGGGCATCACGCTCGACGTCGCGCAAGGGGAAGTGCTGTGCATCATCGGCCCGTCGGGCTCGGGCAAGAGCACGTTCCTGCGCTGCATCAACCAGCTCGAAACGATCAGCGACGGCGCGCTGTGGGTCAACGGCGAGCTGGCCGGCTACCGGCAGGCGGGCAACAAGCTGCACGAACTGTCGGAAAAGCAGATCGCCCGCCAGCGGCTCGCGACCAGCATGGTGTTCCAGCGCTTCAATCTCTTTCCGCACAAGACCGCCCTCGAGAACGTCATCGAAGGACCGGTCCAGGTGCTCAGGCGGCGCCGCGCCGAGGCCGAACAGGAAGCGCGCACGCTGCTCGCGCGCGTGGGACTCGAACACAAGTGCAACGCGTTTCCCATCGAGCTCTCAGGCGGACAGCAGCAGCGCGTCGCGATTGCCCGTGCGCTCGCGATGCACCCGCAGTTGATCCTGTTCGACGAGCCGACGTCGGCGCTCGACCCGGAGCTCGTCGGCGAAGTGCTCGCGGTCATGCGCGACCTCGCCAAAAGCGGAATGACGATGATCGTCGTCACGCACGAATTGGGTTTTGCGCGCGAGGTGGCCGACCGCGTCGTCTTCATGGACGGCGGCCAGATCGTCGAAAGCGGCCCGCCTGAGCAGGTGCTGTCGCGGCCGCAGAACAAGCGCACTCAGGATTTCATTTCCGCCGTCATCGCTTAGTTATCGCTTAACCAGCGGCGCCGCTTGGCTTCACTCGATTCTTTCCAACGTCCTTACCCGTAGCGAGGCGTATTGCCATGACCCAGTCTTTCCTTCACCGTGTCTTCGTTGCCGCGGCGTTTTGCGCCGTCGCGTTTCATGGATCGCTGGCCGCCGCGCAGTCGGCTGCGGTCAAGAACCCGCTCGTCGCGGCCATCGTGCCGAACTATCCGCCGTTCGAATTCAAGGACCCCGCCACCGACAAGCTCACCGGCTTCGACGTGGACCTGGGCGAAGCCATCGCGGCGAAGATGGGCGTGAAGCTTCAATGGGAGGAGACGAGCTTCGACCAGATGCTGAGCGCGGTCGCCACCAAGCGCGTCGACATCATCCTGTCGGGCATGACCGATATCCCGTCGCGGCGCGATAGCGTGTCCTTCGTCGATTACATCACCACCGGTCCGCAGTTCTATACGCTCAAGGCCCAGGCCGCGTCGTTCCCGCAAATGGAATCGCTCTGCGGCAAGCGCGTCGGCACGAGCCGCCGCACGTCGTTCCCGAACGACATCGCGAACTGGAGCGCCGAGCACTGCGTGAAGGCCGGCAAGCCGGCGATCAACGTGGTCGGCACCGACGGTTCGGCCGATGCCCGGCTGCAGCTGCGCCAAGGGCGCATCGACGCCGGCGTGCAAGGCGGAGAAACGCTGCCCTACCAGAACAGCCTCGAGGCGAACGCCTACGCGCCGATCGGCAAGCCGTTCCTCTCGCAGTACACCGGCATCGCGGTCGCCAAGGACAATACCGCGCTCGCCTCCGCCATCGCGACCGCGCTCAACCAGCTCATCGCCGACGGCACGTATCAGAAGATCCTCGCCAAGTGGGGTCTGCAGGAACATGCCGTGCAGAAAGCGGCGATCAACGCGCCGGTCTAACGTGGCATGACTGAGCCCATGCCGCGCTGGCCGCACGCGAACCGTTCATGCGTCGCCCTCGCCTTCGATCTCGACGGACCGACTGGCGACGCGATGTTGAACGGTTCGATCTGGCGCAACCCGTCGTACTTCACGCTCGGCAGTTACGGGCCATGGCGCGCGCTGGGCCGGTTGCTCGACGTGCTCGACGAGCGGGCGGTACCGGCCACCTTCTTCGTCCCCGCCTGGGTGGTGGAGAACTGGCCCGAGCGCTGCGCCGCGATCGTCGAGCGCGGTCATGAAATCGGCTATCACGGCTACCAGCATGAAGCGTTCTGGACCCTCGATCGCGACCGGCAACGCGAAGTGATGGCGCGCTCGGCCGACGTGTTCGAGCGCTATCTCGGCATTCGCGCGGTCGGTTTTCGGACGCCGTCGGGCGACTGGGGGCCCGATACGATCCGCATCCTCCAGGAAGCCGGCGTGCGCTATTCGAGTTCGATGCGCGGCGACGATCGTCCGTATTTACTGCCGGTCGAGCCGGGAAGCGCGCCGCTCGTCGAAATTCCTGGCCGCTGGGAGATGGACGACTATGCGTCGCTCGCCTATCAGCGCAAGCCCGATTTCCCCGCGGGGCTCGATCGCATCGCGAGCTACGAAGCCACGCTCGACAACTGGATGCGCGAGTTCGACGGCGCGCATCGCGAGGGGCTGTGTCTGACGACGCTGTGGCACCCGAAGGTATGCGGCAAGCCTGGGCGCATCGGGCTCATCGAGCGGCTGATCGATCACATGGCGGCGCAAGGCGGCGTATGGTTCGCACGCGGCCGCGAAGTGGCGGATTGGTGGCTCGCGCAACACGCACCCTCCGAGCAACGGAACCACCCATGACGCCCCTCCCAAGCTGGCCGCACGGCGCGCGATGCGCGGCCGTCGTCACCGTCGACTTCAACGACGATCTCGACATCCTGACTCGCGAGCCGAGCATCGCGGGACGCGAAAAATCGCTGTCGGTCTGGCGCTATGGCGCGAAGCGCGGCGTCGACCGGCTGCTTGCCGCGCTCGACGAATTCGACGTGCCCGCGAGTTGGTTCGTGCCGGGACAGATTGCGAAGACGCACGCGGAAACGGTGCGCCGCATCGCGGCGAAGCGCCATGAAATCGCGATCAGCGGTGACCGCTGCGAAGACTTCGATGCGCTCTCGCTAAGCCAGCAACAAGCTGCCTTCGACGCAGGCCAGGCCGCACTGCGCGAGACGCTCGGGCGCGAAGCTGTGGGCTTCCGTTCGCTAGGAGGCAACTGGGCGCCCGGCTTCGCCGATTTTCTGCGCGAGCGGGGCATCGCCTGGTCGTCCTCGTGGCGCGGCGACGACCTCCCCTACTACCACGTCGATGATACGAAGCCCGCGCCGCGCGTCGCGAGGCTCGTCGAACTGCCGCTGCACTACGAGCTCGAGGACGAACCGTACTTCGTCTTCAACCTCGCGCCGCCGGTGCCCGTCGGGCAACCAAGAATCGCCTCGTATCACGACGTGCTGACCAATTGGAAACACGATTTCGACGCGTTCCGCCGCTTCGGCTTGTGCTTCGTCATGCGGCTGCATCCGGAAATCATCGGCACGGCGGGCCGCATCGACGTCCTGCGCGACCTGCTGGCCCACATGCGCTCGCACGGCGACGTCTGGTTCGCAACGGGCGCCGAAGTGGCGCACTGGTGGCGCGAGACCGTGCCTGCCAACGAGCCACGGCATCCCGTCGAGATCTACGCTCATCACAGGAAACACGCATCGTGACGCAAAACCCACCGTCGCTTGCTGGACAGCTCGCGGCCTTCGTGGCGGACACCCCCGCCCGCGCTTTGCCGGCCGAGGTCGCGCACAAGACGATTCGTCACGTGCTCGATACGTTCGGCGCCGCGCTCGCCGGAGCACGCGCACTCGAAACGCGCTGTGCGCTCGATATCGTTGCGAGCCCAGGCGGCGGAGCGTCGCCGGCCTGGGGGACGCACCACACGCTGAGCGTGCGCGACGCCGCATTCGTCAACGGCATAGCCGCGCACGCGCTGGAGCTCGACGATTCCGGCGGCTGCGACCATTCCGGCGCGGTCGTGTTGCCGGCGGCCCTGGCGGCGTTGTCCTGCACCGAGCGCCCCGTGTCGGGACGCGAGCTGCTGATGGCGATCGTGCTCGGCTACGACGTCGGACGTCGCGTGCTCGAAGCAACGGGCGGCTATTCGGCTCACAACGGCGCCGGCTGGCATTCGACCCTGACCTGCGGCGTCTTCGGCGCGGCGGCGGCCAGCGCGCGCGTGCTCGGACTCGATGCCACGCAGACCCGTTTCGCCCTGGGTCATGCAGCGAGCTTCGCGGGCGGCTTATGGGGCTTCATCCACGACGCGTCGCAAACCAAGCGCCTGCATGCCGGACGCGCGGCGGAAGGCGGCCTGCTCGCCGCGCGCTTCGCGCAAAAGAACGTCAGCGGGCCGGCGCACGTCTTTGCCGACGTGTGGGGCGGATTCTTCAACACCTTCGCGCCGCAGACCCAAGCGCCCGATGCACTGCTCGACGGCTTGGGCCAGAACTGGAAAATCATGCGCTGCTCGATCAAGCCGCACGCCTCGTGCCGCAGCGCTCATGCCGCGGTCGACTCGATGCTGCTGCTGACCGGCGGCCGAACCTACGATGCCTCGGACGTTCGCGCCATTCACGTGCGCCTGAGCGGATTCGTGAACCGCATGTGCGGCGCACGCGACCTCGGCGCGCTCGCTGCCACGCAAATGAGCCTGCCCTATGCGCTCGCCGCCGCGCTCGTATTCGGCGACACGGGCATCGACGCTTATCTCGCCGAGCGGCGCGCCGATGCGCGTATCGCGGCGATGCTCGAGCGCATCACGCTGGAGGTCGATCCCGCGATGGCCGATCTGGACGAGCCCGAAGTGACGCTCGCCGCCGGCGACGCGCCGCCCGCGACGCGCCGGGTCCTGATCCCGCTTGGCAGCCCCGCCAATCCGGTGTCGGACGAGGCCTTGTTGATGAAATTCCGCACGCTCGCCGGGATGGCGTTGAGCGAGCCGGCGGTTGGCGCGCTCGCCGATGCGGTTCTCGACATCGAAGCGTGCGCCAACGCGCGGATCTTCGACGATCTGCTTCGCGGAGAGGCCGACGGGCGCGCGCTTATTTGCTGAATGAGTCACCGGCAGTACGCCACCGCTATTAACTAACGCGAGCCACCCGCGTTCTTCAACGGAATGCCCGCAGGATGAGGCTGGGCGACATCCGCATCTTCGAGAAGCAAGTTGCCGTCGTCGAGACTCGCATCGGCGCGCGCCGTTTCCGGATAGCGCTCGGGGTAAAGATGCCGCTGCGCCGCTTCGGTGTCGAACGTGCCGGACCATTTGGCGACCACGACCGTCGCAAGGCTGTTGCCGATCGTGTTGCATGTCGCGATGGCCATCGACATGAACCGGTAGACGCCGAAGATCAGCGCGAGCCCTTCCACCGGGAGCATGCCGGTCGACGTCACAGTGGCCGCGAACACGACGAACGATCCGCCCGACACCGTGGCGGCCCCCTTGGACGTGAGCAGCATCAGCAACAGGATGCCGATCTGGTGTTCGAGCGTGATGGGCACGTTGTAGGCATGAGCGATGAACATCACGCCCATCGACATGAAGATCGACGTGCCATCGAGATTGAACGCATACCCGGTCGGCAACACGAGCCCCACGGTCTGCTTCGCGCAGCCGAGCCGTTCGAGCTTGATCAAGAGGCGCGGCAAGGCGCTTTCCGAAGAGGCCGTGCCGAGCACGATCAGGATTTCGTCCTTGATGTACCGCATGAATCGCCACATGCTGAAGCCCGCGAGCTTCGCGATGATCCCCATCACAACGACGATGAACAGCACAATGACCGCGTAGAAACTCAGCACCAACTGCGCGAGCGCGATCAGCACCGCGGTTCCATTACTGCCCACCGCGAACGCGACGGCGCCGAAGGTGCCGAGCGGCGCGAGCTTCATCACCAGATTGACGAAGGAGAACAGCACTTCGGAAATCTGGTCGAGCCCTTCGTTGATGCGCACGCGCCGGTTTTCCGGAATCGCGAGAATGCCGATGCCGACCATCACGGCCAGCACCACGACCTGCAGCAGCTCGCCTTTGGCGAAGGCGCCGATGAAGTTGTCCGGCACGAGGTGCATGACGAACTCGTAAAAGCCCTGAGGCGCCGCCTTGGCCGCCGTCACCGGCACCGCGCCGACGCTCACCGCCGTCATCCCCTCTCCGGGCCGCAAGAGGTTGCCGGCCAAGAGACCGACTGCGAGCGCGATCGTCGATACCACTTCGAAGTAGACGATCGAGCGCCAGCCGACTCGCCCCGCGCTCCTGACATCGCCCGCCGAAGCGATGCCGTGCACGATGGTGAGAAACACGAGCGGCGCGACACCGGCCTTGATCAGCGCGAGAAAGACATCGCCGAGGATCTTGAGCTGCGTGCCGAATTTCGGAAAGACCAGCCCGGCGGCAATGCCGAGCACGAGCGCCACCAGGACCTGCATGCCCAGCTTCCGGTACCACGGCCGCTTAGTGGGCTGCTTAGTGGGCGGCTTGATGGTCGGAGCGACCGAATCGTCGGATAACGCGTTGGGGTGGTTCATGTTGTCTCCTCCTGCATCCGCTCAGATCGCGCTCGACAATTCGATCGCCCGGTCCACCATCCGGGGCGCCAACCCCAGATAGTTGGCCGGATCGGTCATCCGCTCGATCGCGTCACGATCGAAATGCCGCGTCACGTCGGGCAGCGCCGCCAACGCCTCGGCGAGTGTGCCGCCTTGTTCGTTCACGGTGCGGCAAGCGTCGTACACGATGTCGTGCGCCTGCTGGCGCCCCGTGAACGGCGCCATCTGCATCATCGCGGCCTCGGCGACGATGAGACCTTTGCTGATCCCCAGGTTGTGCTTCATGCGCTCGGTATCGACGATCAATCCTCCCAGCGCGAACTTCGCTTGATGCAGCGCGCCGGAGGTCAGAATGAAACTCTCCGGTATGGCGATCCACTCGGCATGCCACGGGCCCGTTGCGCGCTCGAAGTCCTGGATCATCGCGTCGACCATCAGCCCCGCGTGCTGCCGCACGGCTTTGGCCGCGGCCAGCATCAATTCGCTCGAAATCGGATTGCGCTTTTGCGGCATCGTGCTGCTCGCACCGCGCCCCTTGACGAACGGTTCGTACACTTCGGCGAACTCGTTCGACGCCATGATCATGATGTCGATTGCGATCTTGCCGAGCGAGCCCGTGACGAGCGCGAGCCAGTTGATCGCTTCGGCAAAGCCGTCGCGCGCTACGTGCCAGGTCGTGGCCGGCACCCCGAGGTTCAGTTCTTCGGCCAGCGCCTGCTGCACCTCGAAGCCCTTGTTGCCCAGCGTATTGCCTAGCGAAGCGAGCGTGCCCGCCGCACCGCCGAATTCCACGACAGCCACGCGCGAACGCAGTTGCGCGAGCCGTTGCTGATGGCGGTCGAACATCGCGAGCCAGATCGCGGCCTTGTATCCGAACGTAATAGGCAGCGCCTGCTGCAAATGCGTGCGCCCCGCCATCGGCGTATCGCGGTGCTTCGTCGCGAGATCCGCAAGGATGCCGCGCAGTTCGCGAATGTCGCCATCGATCGAATCGAGCGCGTCGCGCACTTGCAGCGCCACCGCCGTATCCATGATGTCCTGCGTCGTGGCGCCCCAATGCACGTAGCGGCCCGCGTCCCCGCACATGCCGACGAGCTGGTGCACGAGCGGCAGGATCGGGTAGCCGACGATGTCGGTCTCCTCGCGCATGTGGTCGAAATCGATGCGCTCGATTTGCGATTCGCGCGCAATCACTTCGGCCGCCTCGGCCGGGATCACGCCGGTGCGAGCCTCGGCCTTCGCCAAGGCGACTTCGACGTCGATGTAGCGCTGCACGAGCGCATGGTCGGAAAACAGGGCACGCATCTTGGCGGTGCCGAAGGCATCGCGAAACAGGATCGAATCGACGACGGTGCTGGAAGCGGAGAGGTTGCGGCTTGTCATGGCGGCCTTGAGCGAAAACAGAGCGGGATGAAGGCATACGGCACATTCGAAGACGCGCCATATGTCCGGACATATTTAATTTATTATGTCCGGACATATGCTTCAAGCTATGATTTACCCTGAACTTGCCAGCCACGCCTGTTTTTGCGGAACCCATGAACAGACCCCACTTCGCCGACATCGCGCGGGACCTCACCGAAGGCATCGCCTCGGGCCGTTTCCCGGTCGGTTCGTATCTGCCGACTGAACTCGAACTGCGCGATCACTACAACACCAGCCGGCACACGATTCGCGCGGCCTTGCATGAACTTCAGCAACTCGGCTTCGTGTCGCGGCGCAAGAACGCGGGCACGCGGGTCGAATCGGCGCAGCCGAAAAACGATTTCCGGCCTTCACTTGCGTCGGTGGACGATCTGGTTCAGTTCGGTTCGGAGCACCTGCGCGTCGTGCAATCGACCGAGGAAATGATCGCCGAACAAACGCTCGCCAAAGTTCTGCACTGCGACGCGGGCACGCCATGGCTGCGCATTTCGAGCTTGCGCGTCGCCCGCGACCGGACTCGTCCGCCAGTTGGATGGACCGACGTCTATCTCGATCCGGCCTACGCCGACATCGCCGAAACAGCCCGTGACGAGCCGGACACCTTGATCAGTTCGCTGATCGAAGCGCGCTACGGCCGATGTGTCGCCGAAATCCAGCAGAACATTCAAGCGGTGAACGTCTCGCCGGAAATGGCCGCGAGGCTTCAAGTGCCGGCGGGCACGGCCGCACTGGAGATCGTGCGCCGCTACATCGATTCCACCGGCGCCGCTTTCGAGGTATCGATCAGCGTGCACCCTGCCGAACGGTTTTCGGTGTCGATGAGATTGAAGCGCTCAGACGTCTGAAAATCGGCGTACTCTCACGCCTGCACCCTCCGCTTTTCGCCTGCTTTTTTGTCTGCCTTTTTGTCTCGTTCGGTAACGGCTTCAACAGGAGCGATCCGATGCCTCAAGACACGAAAGACGTTCCAGAACCGCAAGCCATCTGTAGTCCCATCACCCGCAGCGCCATCTACATCGTCGCGACACTCGCCGCCGGCGAGTCTCACGCGGCCAAAGTGCGCGCGTGGTGCGAGGACGTCGCCGCCCTCGTCCGCTCGGTCGGCAAGCGCGTGCCCTCGGGCAACCTGTCGTGCGTGTGCGGCTTCGGCTCCGGCGCGTGGGACACGCTCTTCGGCGCGCCGCGTCCCGCGCAGCTGCACGCGTTCCGCGAATTCGGCGAAGGCGAGCGCCGCGCCGTCGCGACGCCGGGCGATCTGCTGCTGCACATCCGCGCGGATCAAATGGACCTCTGCTTCGAACTCGCCGCGCAACTCGTAGGCCGGCTCGGCGACGCCATCAACGTGGTCGACGAAGTGCACGGCTTTCGCTACTTCGACTTGCGCAGCATGGTGGGCTTCGTCGACGGCACCGAGAACCCGAGCGGCCGCGAGGCCGTCGATTTCACCGTGATCGGCGACGAGGACCCGGCATTCGTTGGCGGCAGCTACGTGCTCGTGCAGAAGTATCTGCACGACATGAGCGGCTGGAACAAGCTTTCGGTCGAACAGCAGGAACGCATCATCGGCCGCACGAAGCTGTCGGACATCGAGCTCGACGAATCGGTCAAGCCGACGTCGTCGCACAGCGCACTGACGACGCTCGAAGAGAACGGCCGCGAAATCAAGATCCTGCGCGACAACATGCCGTTCGGCCGCCCTGGCATGGGCGAGTTCGGCACTTACTTCATCGGCTACGCGCGATCGCCCGCGCCGATCGAGCAGATGCTCGAGAACATGTTCGTCGGCCGGCCGCCGGGCAATTACGACCGGCTGCTCGATTACAGCCGCGCGGTCACGGGCGGCCTGTTCTTTGTCCCGTCGGCGAGCCTGCTGGAGCAGCTCGCGGAACGCTAGCGGTTATCGACTGGCAGCTCTCTGGAGAGCGTCATGACTCAACGCTTCGAAGCAATCATCATCGGCACCGGACAAGCCGGCCCCGCGCTCGCCGCGCGGCTGTCGGGCGCGGGCATGAAAATCGCCGTCGTCGAGCGTGGGCGCTTCGGCGGCACCTGCGTCAACACCGGCTGCATCCCCACGAAGACGCTCGTTGCCAGCGCCTACGCCGCGCATCTGGCGCGGCGCGGTGAAGAGTACGGCGTCATCACAGGCGGCCCGGTCACGGTCGATATGAAGAAGGTCAAGGCGCGCAAGGACCAGATTTCGCAGCGCTCCAGCGGCAACGTCGAAAAGTGGGTGCGCGGCCAGCAGAACTGCACCGTCTTCCAAGGCCATGCGCGCTTCGAGAGCGCGCATACGGTACGCGTCGGCGACGCGTTGCTCGAAGCGGAGCGGATCTTCATCAACGTCGGCGGACGCGCGCTCGTGCCGCCCATGCCCGGCATCGACCAAGTGCCGTTCTTCACCAACTCGACCATGATGGACGTCGACTTCCTGCCGGAGCATTTGATCGTCGTCGGCGGCAGCTACATCGGGCTCGAATTCGGCCAGATGTACCGGCGCTTCGGCTCGAAGGTGACGATTGTCGAGCGAGGCCCACGTCTGATTCATCGCGAGGACGAGGATGTGTCGCAAGCGGTGCGCGAACTTCTGGAAGCCGAAGGCATCGACGTGCAACTCGAATCCAACTGCCTGAGCACGCGGCGCGAGGGAAGCCAGGTGGTCGTCGGCCTCGACTGCAGCAACGGCGCGCGCGAAGCGGCCGGCTCGCATCTGCTGCTCGCGGTCGGGCGCGTGCCGAACACCGACGATCTCGGGCTCGAGAAGAGCGGCGTCGAAACCGACGCGCACGGCTACATCAAGGTGGACGAGCAACTGCGTACCAATGTCCCCGGCATCTGGGCAATGGGCGACTGCAACGGTCGCGGCGCGTTTACGCATACGGCCTACAACGACTACGAGATCGTTGCGGCCAACCTCCTCGACAACGACCCGCGCAAAGTGTCGGACCGCATCCCCTGCTACGGCCTGTTCGTCGACCCGCCGCTCGGCCGCGTCGGCATGACGCTAAACGAGGCGAAGCAAACGGGCCGCAAGCTGCTGGTGGGAACGCGGCCGATGACACGGGTCGGCCGCGCCGTCGAAAAAGGCGAGAGCCTCGGCTTCATGAAGGTGATCGTCGACGCCGAGACCAAGCTGATTCTCGGCGCGTCGATCCTCGGCGTGACGGGCGACGAAGTCGTCCATTCGCTGCTCGACGTTATGTACGCGAACGCGCCGTACACCACGATCAGCCGCGCGATGCACATCCATCCGACCGTGACGGAACTGGTGCCGACACTGCTGCAGGATTTGCATCCGGTGGAATAAGCGATGCTCAGACGGTCAGCCCAAATACTCGCTGAAGCGATACGCGAGAGCTTTCTGACCGCGAGCCGCGAAACGCTGCTCAACGCCGCGCAAATGGCCGTCAGCATCACGCTTGCCGTGCTGCTCGCCGAGCTGGCTCATAAGAATGCGCCCTACTGGGCCGGCATCAGCGCCATGATGGTCGTCATGCCGTCCTTCGCGGACATCGTCAAGAAAGGGCTCATGCGTCTTGCCGGCACGGCTCTTGGCGCGAGCTGCGGGGTCGCGGTCCATTTCCTCACGTTGCATTCGGAAGTGCTGTTTTTCTGCGTGCTGTTCATCAGCATCACGCTGCCGCTGATCGCGATGCTGAAGTCGCAGTTTCCCTACACGTGGCTCATCGGCGGCATTACCTGCAACATCGTCATGCTCGGCGGTCTCGTCCAGCCGCAAGAAACGTTTGCGATTGCGCGGGAACGCATGTTCGAAATCACGATCGGCGTCGTCACCACGGTCGCCATTTACTCCGCCTTCACCTACGCCGGGCGACGCACGCATATCGCGGCAGGAACGGCATCGCGAGCGGCCGCGCCTCCTCACGCCCTCGCAGGCGGCCCTGTCCTGGCTGCCGTTGCAGGGGGCCTGGCCGGCTGCATTGCCGTCTGGCTCTGGCTGCGAATCGGATTCACCGGCATCGAGCAGTCCGTCACCTCGGTTTGGGTGTTGTCCTTTTGCGGCGGGGCGTACGACACGTGGTACAAGGCCGTGCAGCGTGCAGGCGGGTGTCTCGCCGGCGGACTCGCAGGGGCGCTCCTGCTGCACGTGCCGGCTTCATTAGGCGTGTTTCTGCTCTTGATATTCGTGGTGTGCCTCGTGTTCTGCGTCATACAGAATGGGCCACAGGACGGGCGGTATTTCGGCTTGCAAGGGGTGTTCGCTTTTCTGATCGTCTATGCGAGCTCCGCTGGCTCCCATGCGGCCATCGACAGGTTCTACAGCATTCTGCTCGGACTCGTCGTCGTGGTTTTGACGGCCGGGTCGTTGGCCTACCTCGCTCAGCGAATCCGCATGCGCCGCGTGCAATAGCGCAAAGCGGATTCGCGTGAGCGATCGGTGCTTACCGGCGCTTACGACAGCGACAGCGTCTGCCTCGGCTGCGTCAGCAACGCCGGTTGCAGGATTTCGTCGAGTTGCTCGCGGGTAAGCAGCCCCTTCTCGATCACGACTTCCGCAACGCTTCGTCCCGACACTAGCGCTTCCTGCGCGACTTGGGTCGCATTCGTATAGCCGATGTACGGATTGAGCGCAGTCACGATGCCGATCGAGTTTTCGACGAGCGCGCGAAGCCGGTCGCGATTGGCCGTGATGCCATCGACGCACTTCGATGCGAGCGTGAGGCACCCCGCACGCAAATGCGCGACGCTCTTGAAGAGGCTATGCGCGATGATGGGCTCGAACGCGTTCAACTGCAGTTGCCCCGCTTCCGCCGCAAAGCTGACCGTCACGTCATTGCCGATGACTTCGAAAGCGATCTGATTCACGACCTCCGGAATCACCGGGTTGACCTTGCCCGGCATGATGCTGGAGCCCGCTTGGACCGGCGGCAGATTGATTTCGCCGAAGCCCGCGCGCGGTCCGCTCGACAACAGGCGCAGGTCGTTGCAGACCTTCGAGAGCTTGACCGCCACGCGCTTGAGCACGCCCGACAGTTGCACGAACGAACCCACGTCCTGCGTCGCTTCCACGAGATTCGGCGACGTGGTGACCGGGATGCCCGTGACAGTGGCCAAATGATTGCAAACGAGCGACGCATAGGCAGGCGACGTGTTGATGCCGGTGCC
The DNA here is from genome assembly GCF_053525655.1 of Trinickia camelliae. Lineage (NCBI taxonomy): Bacteria > Pseudomonadati > Pseudomonadota > Betaproteobacteria > Burkholderiales > Burkholderiaceae > Trinickia > Trinickia camelliae. The sequence goes on along the minus strand of NZ_JBCHAA010000019.1, from coordinate 135,196 downwards.
GATCGCCGTGGCGCCAAGGTTGATTTCGCAAATCAGCTTGGACGCTTCCCTAAGACGCTCTTGATCTTCGTCGAGCATGACGGCGAACGTGCTGAACTCCTGGCCCAAGGTCATCGGCACGGCGTCCTGCAGCTGCGTGCGGCCCATTTTGAGAATGTCGCGGAACTCGTCCGCCTTCCGGTCGAACGATTCACGCAACACGCCCATCGCATCGACCAGTTGCGCGATGCCCATATAGGTCGCGATTTTCAGCGCGGTCGGATAAACGTCGTTGGTGCTTTGGCCGAGGTTCACGTCCTCATTCGGATGCAGCACCGCATAGTCCCCGCGCTGGTGTCCGAGATGCTCCAGCGCGAGATTGGCGATCACCTCGTTCGCGTTCATGTTGGTCGACGTGCCCGCGCCGCCCTGAATCACGTCCACCACGAACTGATCGTGTACCCGGCCATCGCGGATCTGCTTGCATGCGTGAACGATGGCCTTCATCTTGTTCTCGGGAAGCAGTCCCAAGTCGTGGTTCGCCAGCGCAGCGGCTTCTTTCACATACGCCAAGGCATTGATCAGATTCGGATACGTCGAAATCGGAATGCCGGTGATCGGAAAATTGTGAAGCGCGCGCAGCGTGTGGACCCCGTAATAGACTTCATTGGGCACGGCGAGGTCGCCGAGCAGGTCGTGTTCGATGCGTTCAGAGGGCGTTAACATGGCTTGGCTCCGTTGGAGAATTTTCTATTGCATACGCGATGCATTGTCGAGCGAGAACATCGGTGGGATCGACCAGCTTGACGCGAGCGCCGCTCTTGCCGACAAACTCGCTCCCGGTCAGCAGCAGCGGCAGTTCCGTGCACCCAAGCACGACGACTTCAATACCTTGCGCAATCAGCCCTTCCACGGCGGCGGCAATATCTTCCTGACACTGCCCCGTCGAAAACCCAGCTTTCACGCCGTGCTTCCCGTAGATGGCTTCCATCACGCGCGCTTGCAAGGCGGGCTCAGGGACAACCTGATGAAGCCCTTCCGATTCGAGCGCCTTGCGATAGACGCCGCTTTCGATCGTGCCCGACGTGGCCAGCACGCCGATATCGCGAAGCGCGGGATATGTCTCGCGCAGATAGCGGACCGTGACGGTCAGCATGTTCACGATCGGAATGTTGAGGTACGGCTGGATGCGTTCGACAAACGCGTGCGCGGTGTTGCAGGGAATCGCGATGATGTCGGCGTCGCCGTCTTCGAGCCGCTTGCAAGTCGCGTATAGCGAGACCGTCGGGTCGGCGCCGTCGCCGATCAGGTTTTCGGTGCGGTCCGGGATCTGCGGATTCTGTTCGACGAGCAGCTTGATGTGATCCTGGTCGCGCGTAGCCGGCGTATTGCGGACGATCTTCTGCAAGAAGTCGACCGTCGCTGCCGGGCCGACTCCGCCCACGACCCCAACCTTGAACGCGGACGCAGGCGAGCCGTAACGCCCCGACACGACGTACTGCGCGTAGGCGAGATTAGCGTCGACGAGCGGCACGCTCAATGGACCGATTTCATCGGCAACCAGCGCGATCTCGGTCAGGCCGGGCACGATCACCTGGGCGCCCTGTTCGATCAGATCCTGACATGCCTTGCGCAACAGCTCGGCCGGATGGCCGCGCAGATTGCCGCTCTTGATGCCGTCCGCGCCATATACCGCTTCCGTCACGGCATCGATGCCCTCGTGACGGCGCGGATGCAAGACCTCGAACTCGGGATGCGCGAAGTACTTTTCGAACAGGTGTTTTTCCCGCGTGTAGTCAGAAGCCAGCACGCCGATTCGGCTTGCACCGGGGAATTTCCTTCGCACGTGGCTACGAACCGCTTCGACGATATCCACGATCTGCAAGCTCGTGTTCGCCCGCAATTCGTCGATGAAGGTATGACTGAGAAAGCAAGGCAGGACGACAGTCGTCACGCCCCGCTTCTCGAAGTCGCGGATCATCTCGAAGATATAGAGCTTGCGTTCCGTCGTCGCCGCGCTTCCCGAGCCGGAGCTCGGAAACGGCGACTGCTGAAAAATCGCGTCGAAGTGGTCGGCGTCGTTCGATGCGGGCGTCGCCTTCACCAGCTTGAAGAAGACATCCGCGCTTGCCAGCGGCCCAAGGCCGCCGACAATGCCGAACTTGCGCTTATGTCCGACGATCTCGGCAGTCATTTTGCTTCGCCCGGCGCTTGACCGAAGACAGACTCGTCTTCTTCGTCGAGCAAGTCGGACGTGCTCTGCCGCCCGCCTTCCCACTTCGCGATCACGGCGGTCGCCACGCTGTTGCCGATCACGTTGGTCATCGTGCGGCCCATGTCGAGAATCTGGTCGATCGCCAGCACGATCGCCACGCCTTCGACCGGCAAGTGGAACATCGGCGCCACCGCCGCCACCACCACCACCGAGCCGCGCGGCACGCTCGCCATGCCCTTGCTGCTCAGCATCAGCACGAGCAGCATGAAGATCTGCTGCGAAATCGGCATGTCGATGCCGAAGGCTTGCGCGATGAAGATGGCGGCGAACGCCTGATACATCATCGAGCCGTCCAGGTTGAACGCATAACCCAACGGCAGCGTGAAGCCGACCACCTTCTTGTCGACGCCGAATCGCTCCAGCTGCTCGGTCAGACGCGGATAGGCCGCCTCGCTGCTCGCCGTCGCGAACGCGATCATCGCCGGCTCACGCACCGCCTTGAGCAACGTGCCCACGCGGCGGCCAAGGAACAAGTAGCCGACGAAGATCAGGATCGCCCACAGCACCACGAGCCCCAGATAGAACGATCCGATCAGTTTCCCGTAGGTGGCAATCACGTCGAGGCCACGCAGCGTAACGGCCGAAGCAATCGCGCCGAATACGCCAAAGGGCGCCGCGCGCATCACGTAGTTCGTCACGCGCAGCATGACGGGCACCATGCCGTCGATCACTTGAATCACGACCTTGACGCGCGGGTCCTGCTTCACTGCGCTCAACCCCAGGCCGAGGAAAACGGAGAACACCAGGATCTGCAGGATGTCGTTGCGCGCCATCGCGTCGAGCAGACTGGTCGGGAACGCGTGAGTCAGCACGTCCTTGAAGTTCAAGGCCGCGGTGTTCAGCCCGGTGTTGACCTCGCCGTTGCCGGCGACCATGTGCAAGCCCGCGCCCGGCTGCAAGAGATTCGCGAAGAGGAGGCCCAGAGAGAGCGAAATCAGCGAGGCGCAAACGAACCAGCCGACCGAGCGCAAGCCGATGCGGCCCACGTCCTGGCCGCTGTCCATGCCGGCCAGGCCGGACACCAGCGTGACGAACACCAGCGGCGCGATGATCATCTTGATGAGCCGCAGGAAGATATCCGTGAGGATCTGGAAATAGCCGGCGATGGCTTTTATCGAGGCCGGATCGGATGCACTGATATGGCACACGTAGCCCGCTATGACGCCCAATATCATCCCGGCGGCTATATAGAGTGTGAGGCGATTTTTCATGTCCGTCTGTCCTTGAGTGGCGCCATGCGGTCGCGGCGGTGGGAGAGGTTGGGAGCGGCGTCGACTACCCGTCGCTCATGAGCTAGAACGGATAATAGGGATGAACAAAAAGACGTTAATGCCGGTGTTGCATGTGCGTATGCGAATTTCGCATAAGGCGGGAATACCCTAGCCGCCGAATTGTGATACCGCACGCAGATGTTGCCAAAGCGTATTCAGAAACTCATTGCGATTCGATGCGTCGCGGTACACGCGCAATTCGATGTCGAGATTCCAGACCGGCGGACCAGCCGGCACCAATTCGCCTGAATCGAGTTCGGCGGCAATCGCGCTTTTCGGCAGCCACGCCACGCCTTCGCCTTCCATGACCAGCTTCTTGAGCACCTCGGCCATGTCCGATTCGTAGTGAATCAATAAGGCCGGCAGAGTGGCCGCTCGTCCCAGCAGCAAAGCCAGGCAACGCCCGAAATAACTCGTCTCCGTGTATGAAATGTGAGGCAACGGCTGCTTCGCCGTGCCGGGCAGTCGATACATCGGAGCCGAACGTCCGTTGGGCCGGCTCGCAGGCATGAGCGTGTCGATCCCCACCGTGACGTGCTCATACTTCATGGGATCGAGATGCAGGGGCAATTCGGGGTGGTGGTATGCGAACATCAGTTCACAATTGCCGTTCACGAGCATCAGGATCGAGTCGTGCACGTTGGTCGGCACCACGCGAGCGCGCACTTCCCCAAAGTGGGTGGTCAGCGCCTTGAGCCAGGCCGGAATGAAATTCAGCGCGATGGTGTGCCCGGCGGCAATCTGCAGGCTCTTGCCTGCAATCCTTTGCTCGGTCCGGATGATGGCGCGCGTATCGAAGAGCTTGTTCAGGATATCGTCCGCGACCTCGCGAAACAGCTGACCTGCGGGCGTCAACACGGGAGGGAAGCTGCTGCGGTCGATCAGCTCCGCGCCAACCCACTGCTCGAGCGATTGAATCCGCCGGCTGAATCCGGACTGGGTCACGTTCCGGAACTCCGCCGCGCGAGAGAAGCTCTGGTATTGAGCAAGGGCAATGAAGTCCTCGATCCACTTGATTTCCATACTCGGGGCAGCCTTGTGGAATGCGGAACAGCATGTTCGGGAGCTTGCGATTTTACGCTTGTGCCTGCTTGTGCCGTTCCGCCTCGGATCGCTTCCGATCAATAGGTTGCGGAAAATGCTTCCTGCACCTTACCGGGCGCCGTGATCCCATTGGCGATCAGCAATTGCGTCAGCAAACGGGCCTTTTGCGGATTGAGATCGAGCGACGCGACAAAGCCGCTCTTGTCGTCGTCGACTTCGACGTTGCGGTTCACGAAGCCCGTTCCTACCCGTGACGAACGAACGACGACCACGCCCATTTTCGCGGCGCGTTCCATGGCAAGCAGCGCGGCGTTGGACACGTCGCCATCCCCGACTCCGGCGATCACGATCCCCTTTGCCTTGTCGGCAATGGCATGGTCGATCTGCGAAGCGTCCATGTTGCTGTGCGCGTAGACGATGTCGACGCGAGGCAACTGTCCATCAGCGGGCAGCGTGAACGGCGTGCGACGCGCCTCGCTGACGGGCGCCACATAGCGGACGGACGCCGGGTCCACATAGCCGATCGGACCCGCGTTGGGCGAGAGAAATGTCTGCACCGACGTGGTGTTCGTCTTCGTGATCCAGCGCGGATCATGAATCGTGTCGTTCATGACGACCATCACGCCACGCCCCTGCGACTGCGGACTCGCCGCCACCTCGACGGCCTCCAGAAGATTGTTCGGACCATCGGCGCCGACCACGCCGCCCGGGCGCATCGATCCCACCAGCACGACCGGTTTGGTCGAATGCACAACGTTCTTCAGGAAGAACGCGGTCTCCTCCATCGTGTCCGTGCCGTGCGTGATCACGACGCCATCGGCCTCGCCGCGATCAAAGATCTCGTTGATGCGTTTGGCGAGCTGGAACCAGATCTTGTCGCTCATGTCTTGCGAACCGACATTCGAAATCTGCTCGGCCGTGATCGTGGCGAATTTTTCGATGCCGGGGACATCCTTGATCAACTGCTTGCCGGTGCGCTCGCCGGAGTTGTAGCCGATTGCGGAGCGGGCATCGGCGGTACCGGAGATCGTCCCTCCGGTGGCCAGCACGATGATGCGCGGCAGTTGCTTCTGCTGGCCGGCGACGCTCGCTTGTTGAGCGGAATTGGCGTCGGCCGCCAAGGCTTGCGTGGCGCACAGGGGAAGTGCGATCGATGCCGCGACTGCCGCGGCAATCAACGCGCGAAAAGGAATTGAAGCGGGATGCGTGAATGTTTTCATGATCGAAGAGTGAATCGTAGGGACCTGGGATAGAAGGAACGGCAGACACGTCGCGCGAGACTCAGAACGGATAGTAGGGACGGTCAAAAACACGTCGATGCGGGTGTGGCATGCGTGTATGCGCGGCTCGCATAAGGCGGGAAAACCCCGAAATAACAACTTTGTAATCCGCCGGCAAGGGTCGGGAAATTGGCTGCGGCCGACACTACAGGTGTTCCTGTAAGCGCTGAATGTCTTCAGGAAGCGCACACGAGCATCAAGCGCTCGAGGCAGACCGCATTCCTCGAATCAGCAATCCTTCTAGATCGAACGGAGAGGTAGTGAAAATCCTGAAGTGGGTCGTCATCTCAAGCCTCGCCTTGACCACGGCAGCGTGCGCGGACATGCACGCAGCTCCCCCCGAAAGTCGAGCGCAGGGGCTCGCTTCCGCGCCGGCTTGGACGCCCTATCCGTGCGAGTGGATGCACGTCAAGGTCGATTGCCCCATCTTCCCAAGCAAGGATTCGAAGTCCGCTTACGGCTCCGGCTAAGCGCGCTTTGATGCGTTCGCAGCACCAAGCAGAGACAAATCGTTTCAACTGCATCACGCTCAGCGGAAATCGAAATGAATTCAGGACCACGCTCCCTTTTCCCTTCAGCCCGTTCGACCTTGTTCGTCCTCGTTGCGGCCGCGCTGATCTCCATCGCCGGCGGATTCGCCTTCATGTATTCGGGCCTTTACGACGTGTCGGTGGCATCGGGCCACAACCCTGTTGTCGCTTGGTTCCTGCACAAGACTTATGAGCAGTCGCTGCACCGTCACGCGAAAAGCGTCCACGTCCCCGCGGATTTGATGACCACGGCCAATGTCGAAGCCGGCGCACGCCTGTACCAGTCGACATGCGTGCTTTGCCATGGCGCGCCGGGACAACCGCTCAGCCCGATCGGACAAGGCATCCTGCCGCTTGCCCCGAACCTTCTGGGAGCCGCGCGCCGCAACAATCCGCAATTGATGTCGTGGGTCATCCAGAACGGCGTGAAGATGACTGCGATGCCTGCGTTCGGCAAGACCTACGACGAGGCGCAAATCTGGCAGATCGCGTCCTTTCTCTACAAGGCGCGCGGGATCTCCCAGCATGATTACGAGAAGCTGACGGCCAGCGGCGCGGGAAAATGATGCGGCGCCTCATTTTTTTGTGCAGCGCGGAATAACCCGATCCCTCTCCTGTTTGCTCAAGTGCAAGCGAGCTTTTCTTGCACCAACCAACAGGAGATTCAAATGAAATTCCGCCTGCTTTCAGCAGTCCTGGCCACTGCTTCCATCGCGCTTGCAAGCAGCGCAGCGTGGGCTCAAACCGACTCGGCCGTAGCGCCGGTTCAAGTGCGCAATGTCGTGCTCGTACACGGCTTGTATGCCGACGGTTCGAGCTGGGAGAAAGTGATTCCGCTGTTGCAGGCCAAGGGCCTGCACGTGACGTCGGTCCAAAACCCGACCACCTCGCTCGACGCGGACGTCGATGCCGTCAAGCGAGCCTTGGCCCAGCAAGACGGCCCCACGCTGCTGGTCGCGCACTCGTATGGCGGCATGGTGATCAGTCAGGCCGGCGACGACCCCAAGGTAAGCGGCCTGGTGTACATCGCGGCCCGCGCGCCGGACGCCGGCGAGGACTACCCCGCGCTGACCCGCAAATTCCCGGCCGCTCCCGCATCGAAGGGCGTTCAGTGGTCTTCGGACGGCTACGGAAAGCTCTCCGAGAACGCGTTCGTGCAGGACTTTGCCGGCGATCTGCCCGTTGCGGAAGCGCAAGCCTACTACGCAGTCCAACAGCCTATGGGCAAAGCGATCACGACCGCGAAAACGACGGTCGCCGCATGGCACGACAAGCCCACGTGGTATGCCGTGTCGACCGAAGATCGCACCATCAACCCCGATCTCGAGCGGTTCATGGCCAACCGGATGAAGGCCCATACGGTCGAGATCGATTCGAGCCATGTGTCGCTGATCTCTCATCCCCAGCAGGTCGCCAATCTGATTCTCGAAGCGGCGGGACAGCAAACCCAGTGACCTCTCGCGTGCAGCAACGAAGGGCGCCGCGTCCGCGTGTTATTCAGCGGCCGCCGCGCGCTCTAACGTGGCGATGTCGATCTTCTTCATGGTCATCATCGCTTCCATTGCACGTTTTGCGGCATCGCGATCGGGCGAATGGACGAAATCGAGCAGCACCTTGGGCGTGATCTGCCAAGAAAAGCCCCAGCGGTCCTTGCACCAGCCGCATGCCACCTCTTCTCCGCCATTGCCGACGATGGCGTTCCAATAGCGGTCGGTCTCTTCCTGAGTGTCGGTCAAGACCATCAAGCTGACTGCCTGATTCGGCCTGACGTCGGGCCCGCCGTTCAAACCCAGGTAGCGCCGCCCGAGCACGGTGAACTCGACCGTCAACTCCGCGCCCTGTCCAATGCCGGGTATCGGGGAGACATGACCTGCATCCAAGCGGCTGTCGGGAAAAGTGGCGGCATAAAACTCCGCTGCCTCGCGTGCTTTGCCTTCATCGAACCACATGCATGTGACGAGCTCAGTCATCGCAATCTCCTCTTAGAAACATGCCAGAGATGGCATCGTGCACACTCCGAACTCAGACCCTAACGCATTCATCCAAGTTCGACTCGCGAATTCACCGTTTGCAAGTTGAATGAAAGTGTCAAGCCGATGGAAACCCCCCATGCGTCGCCGCTCAACTTGCGCGACAGTTTGCCGTTACACGGATAAGCACGAAGTTTTTTGAAGTCCGTAGCATCAGCCCTTCAATCGTCCCCGCCAACCCGACCGTCATGCAACCAGGCTCCCCCACCACCGCCGCCAGCTTTGCGACCATGGGCGTCGCACTGTTCGACTTCTTCGACTTGACGCCCACGTCGTTGTGGCTGGAGGACTACAGCCAGCTGCGCGAGCTGTTCGAGAACTGGCGTGCTGAAGGCGTAACCGACCTGCGCCGCTTTCTCGAAGAGGACACGCGGCGCGTCGCCGCCTGCTCGGCCTGCATCCGTGTGCTGAAGGTCAATCGCCGCACGCTCGCGCTTTACGGCGCACGGTCTTTCGAAGAGCTTACGTCTCGACTGGACCATGTGCTGCGCGACGACATGCTCGAAGCGCACGTCGATGAACTCGTGCAGATGTGGACGGGGAGCACGTCGTTTGAAAGCAAGAGCGTGAACTACACGCTCGACGGCCGGCGCCTCGACATCCTGCTCAAAGGCGTGATCCTGCCCGGGCACGAAGCGCAATGGGATCGCGTGCTGGTCGCGATCGACGACATCACCGAGCTCGAAGACGCGCGCCGCCGCGCCGCGGCGAGCGAAGAGTACGCACGCGGCGTGTTCGAGCACGCGCCCGTGTCGCTCTGGGTCGAGAACTTCTCGAGCATCAAGATGCTGCTCGAAGAAGTGCGCATGCAGGGCATCACCGACTTTCGCACCTTCACCGACGTGCACCCCGAGTTCGTCGAGCGCTGCATGGCCGAAATCCAGGTGCTCGACGTGAACCAGCACACGCTCGGCATGTTCAAGTCGCCGGACAAGGCAACGCTGCTCTCGCGGTTGCCGGAGGTATTCCGCGACGACATGCGTCCGCACTTTCGCGAGCAGTTGATCGACCTGTGGGAAGGACGGCTCTTTCAGCAGCGCGAGGTCGTCAATTACGCGCTCGACGGCAACGAAGTGAACGTGCATCTGCAGTTCTCGGTGTTCCCGGGACACGAAGCACACTGGGATCTCGTGCTGCTCGCGCTCACCGACATCACCGCGCGCAAGAAGGCCGAGATATACCTCGAGTATCTCGGCAAGCACGATGTGCTCACGAAGCTGAAAAACCGCTCGTTCTATGTCGACGAATTGAACCGGCTGGAGCGCAAGGGCCCGTTCCCGGTCAGCGCGATCATCGTGGACCTCAACAACCTGAAGGCGGTGAACGACCAGCTCGGCCACGCGGCCGGCGACGCGCTGTTGCGCCGCGCCGGCGAAGTGCTCGGCAAGGCGATTCAGAAGCCGTTTCAAGCGGCGCGCATCGGCGGCGACGAATTCGCCGTGCTGATGCCGGGTGCGGATGAGCGCGATGCCGAAGTCGTGATGGAAAGTATTGGTAAGCTCGTTGAGCTCAACAATCAGTTTTACACCGGTCCCAAGCTCAGCTTCTCGATGGGCAGCGCGAGCTGCGAAAAGGGTGGACGTCTTGAAGACACGCTACGCGCCGCCGACGCAGCGATGTATGAGAACAAGCGGAATCACTATGAAGCGGTGAATAACTCGGAACGGTAGGGGTCAGCGGGCGTGCCGTCGGAGAGCGGTGACGTCAGGTGTGTAACTGATCAGAATCTTTCGGGCTAGGTCGAACCTTAGCCGTCCGTTATACTCGGTCACTTCGCAAGTCGTCTCAGCAACCCGGTGGTCACGCTTGCACTGCATGGTCCACCGTTGCTATCTCGAGCGGAAAATTCGCCTGCCTGGCATTTGATTTCGATTTCCGCCACTCCATCACTCATAGGGAACCATCCTTGGAACGCCTCAGCCTTGCGCTCATCGTGGCGTTGCTACGCACGCTTTCCGTACTTCCTTACAAATTTGTTGCAAGGCTCGGGATGGTTATCGGCACTGCCTTGTATGCGCTACCGAGCCGCCGCAAGCATATCGTCCTGGTGAACCTGCGCCTGTGCTTCCCCGAAAAGACTAGCCACGACCATCACAAGCTCGCAAGAGAGCACTTTCGTCATGTTGTTCGCAGCTATCTCGAGCGAGGCATCCAGTGGTTTGGCAGTGCGCAGTCAATCCGCAATATCGTACAGATCGAAAGCAAAATCGATCTCGATGACAAAGACGCCCCGCCCACCATCTTCATGGGCTTTCACTTCGTGGGCATTGAGGTCGGCTGCATGCTTTATTCGACGCACCTCCCGGTCGCCTCGCTGTACACACGCATGTCAAACGCAGGCCTATGCGACCTGGCCAAGCAGCAACGCGGCAGATTCGGCGCAGAAATGATCGAGCGCGCGACAAGTGCCAGAAAGATCGTGGGATTGTTGCGTTCCGGCAAACCGGTCATGCTCGCGGCGGATATGGACCAGGGCGTCGACAACTCCGTGTTCGTCCCTTTCTTCGGCGTTCCCGCCTGCACGCTCACAGCCGTTTCGCGTCTCGCGAGACTGGGGCGCGCGCGGGTTGTTCCGTTCGTGACCGAGGTGCTCCCAAATTATCAAGGGTATAAGTTGACGATTTTCGAGCCGCTCTTGGACTTCCCATCGGGGAGTGATGAAGTCGACGCGCGTCGCATGAATGCATTCCTTGAGGAACAGGTCGTTAAAATTCCCGAGCAGTATTACTGGGTGCACCGACGTTTCAAGCACCGGCCACCGGGCATGGCATCGGTATATTGAAGAGAGATCCGATTGGGGAGCGGGCCCCAGCAGATACACGTGATTCCAGCGCACCCCTCTTCGCTATTGGCCGAGAACGGCAAGCGCCTCACGCATCGGCGACAGGGAGACCGTGACCCACCCATCGAGCGGCGTATTCATTTCCAGAATCAGGAAGATGGCGCCGGACGTGGATAGCGCGCCCAGTAGCAACGCGACAATGACGGTCGCATTCGGCGGTGTGAACAGGCCAAATGCGCCAAAGATAATGCACAGCCACAACACCAGCGTGATCAACAGCGCTGTTGGGGTGGAGCCCGCCGCTTGTAACAGCCCAAGTTCGCGCACGGCTATCGCGCTGTCGGCGATCTCGATCGCGCGCGCCTGCAGCCGTCGCTGCAAGTCGTTCTGCGGCGAGAGTTCCTCCAGTTTGCGCTCGAGAGTGTCCCCGCGCTTGGACACTTCGGAGCTGTTCATCCTTTCCAACTTCGCGGGATCGCGTGACGCGACTTGCTGAAGCGACGTCGTGACGATCTGAATCAGCGACCTATGGATTTCCTGCGTTTCCGGCCCGTACTGGGCGAGCACGCGATCAAGCAGGATGACGTTGGCGGCTTCGTGTATGACTTCCGCATTGACGGTATCGAACGAGCTTTTCGCCGAAGAGATCAGCAAGCCGAGCACCAGCGCGGCCATCGTGGCGATCAGGCCGGTTGCCAGTTTGACGACGGCAATAGAGTCCTCGCTCAGATGATGCTCCGGTAGCAAGGTGCGCACGAACAAGCCGAGCAAGGCGCTGCAGAAGACACAGGCGAACACAATCAATGCGACGCTGAAATGGTGCATCATTCGATCCTCCGTCCCTGCACCCCGGCAGTGCAGCGCCTGATGACCGCGGCGGGAGTATTACGGAATCATTCCGCATTCAAACAACTTGTTCGCGATCGGGGCCGCCACTCTGTTGATGAACTCGGCGCGCATCTGCGGATCATTGCGCATCGCCTGAATCACTTTCTGCTCTCCCGGCGATGGAGGCATGCGTTTCTTCTCTGCGCGTTGCTCAGCCAGTTGCTCACAGCTCGATTGCTGGTATTTCTGCACTATCCGGTTCGACAGGGCGTCAAGCATTGGGTATTGCTGCGCCGAGGCGACACCGGCGTACAGCAGCGCCGACGCCATCGCGGGCCACAGGATGTGCTTAAACATGATCCGCCCTCCTTTGGTCACTCGTCTTCCGAGACATTACGAGACCGAAGAGGCGATGGATAGTGGACGTTGGTCCTACAGGCAGTCAGCCGACTGCATAGTTCGTTCCTGCTGGGAGACTGGCTATTTCTGACAAACGACGGCAGTCAGCACGAGCGGTATCACTTCCTTCACTGTCGCGGGACTTCCCATTTCCCGAATGCGTTCGCTCACCGCGTCTTTATCTGCCGCTACAACAACCCCGTAGACCTCATTGGTTGCTGCACTGCTTCCGTTCTGAATGAACATGTCGTCGTTCGGGGAGAAGCCGAATACGGCCCGGACCTTGAAACCTAGTGCTGTTAGATTATGTTTCGGTCTCGGCTGATACGCGTTGACTGAGTTATCCGACACTTTCATCGGCTTCGAGCCAATCTCCTTGGCGTCGACCAGTTGCCTAATGAACTCGTGCGAACCGGAATGACAATCAAGACTGGCGCCGAGATCGTGTGCGTAGACCAGGTTGGAGACGAGCGTCAGGCCGATAGCGAAAGATCGGACCAGTTGAGAGATCTTCACTCGTGATATCTCCTTGGGCAATGGGTTGATTCTCGCGCGACAAGGAACAATAACTCAGCAAGATGCGCTAGCCAACCTGGCGAAAGGAAACAAAGGTCAGATCTCGATTACGATTGAAAGCATCAAAAAGACGGACGGACTACGGAAAGCGAATAACGCCCCACGTTGAATTCACCTATCTGGCCTGGCGGCACCCACTTCCGCTGAACATCATTTACCGCAGCTTGCGTTTGACTAGCGGAATCCGTGTATCGATACGTCATCGTTTCTTGTGCTATTTGCGCCCTCAAATCGTCGTTCATTGACGGAGGCGTCGACTGTGCAAATGAGGACACAGCCGGAATGGCGATAACGGCAGCGACGATAAATTGAGCAACTTTCATGGCTTCTTCTCCAGGCGGTGTGCACGTACGGTCTTGCACGTATTCGTTACATGCAGTGTAGAACTGCACTCGCTCAGTGACGAGGTCGACCGGCTGAATTCACTGTTGCCAATTTCCGCACAAAAACGCCAATAGCCGATAAAACTCACGACGCCCGCAACTCACGGACCCCCTTACCCAGCCGCCGTCGCAGCAACGTGCGCAACGTGACGCCGTCTGAGTAGCCGACTTGCTCGGCGATGCGATCCACACTGTCCTTGCTCGTTTTCAGCAGATGAACGGCGCGCTCGACCCGCAGATCCTGTATGTACTCGACGGGCGTTTTACCGAGCACTTCATTCAGGCGTCGCGTCAAGGTCCGCGTGCTCGTCGCCAATACGCTCGCGACGTCGTCGAGCGCGATGGCCGTGTCGAGGTGTTCGCGCACCCAGCGGTCGAAACGCTCGACGAGCGGGTCCGAATGGGCCAAGTGATCGGAGATCGCAAAGGCGGACTGCGACGGCCGCGAATCGAATACGAGGTAGCTGCCCACGAGCGCCGCAAGCTCCGGACTTTTGTTGCGAATCAGCCAGAGCGCCAGGTCGAGATGGCTCAGGGCGGCCCCCGCCGTCACCGTGTTGCCGCTGGGAACGATGATGCGATGCGCGTCCAGGTGCACTTCGGGGTAACGCTGCCGGAACACCGGCGAGAGCCACCAGGTGGTCGTGGCGTCGAGCCCATTGAGCAGACCGCTTTCCGCCAGCACGAAGGTCCCCGTACAGGCGGCGCCGATATGCGCGCCGGCACTGTGCCACGAGCGCAAGGCACCGAGGGCGTCGATCACGTCGGCGCGGCCGAGCGAAGGCACGAGCAGGTCCGTCGTCGTCCGGTTGATCGCCGGTACGACTACCCAATCCGGCACAGGGGCGTCTGACACATCGTGGACGGGAACCTGCAACCCAAGCGCGGTGTGCACCTCTGGCCGCATCCCCGCCACGGTGATTTCGAAGGCCGGGATGGCTATTCCCGTCGAGCGCGCAAGCTCGTTGGCCGTCATCAAGGCATCGAGCACGATGGTGAGGCCGGTGTCGAACACGCCCTCGAGCGCGAGAACAAAAATTCGCATGGCGGGATCGCTATCAATATTGTCGATTCAGACAGTGTTCTCCAGCCCGCCCTGTTTGTAAAGTGCGCTCATCGCGTGGCCTTTCACGCGAACACTGGAGAACGCAGATGATCAAGCACGCTTTATTTGTCAAACTCGAAGCCAAACCCGGTAAGGAGCAGGCGGTAGCGGACTTTCTCGCCGACGGCCTGGCAATGACCAATCAGGAGGCAACGACGCCGATCTGGTTCGCGCTCAGGCTGTCGCCGAACACGTTCGCCGTCTTCGACGCTTTTGCGAGTCAAGAGGATCGCCAGGCTCACCTCGCCGGCAACATGGCACAGAGCCTGATGGCGCGGGTCGACGAGATGCTGGCACGCCCGCCTGCGGTCGAGGCGTTCGACGTTCTGGCCATGAAGAACGCACTGGCCTGATTCCCCTATACAAGAGTATCCGGAAGCAATTGTGGAGATTGAAATGTTCGCACTGCGAAAAAGTATTGTCATTGCCGTCATGGCTGCCATGGGCGGCACGATGGCCCACGCCGAGACTGGAACGGCGGCCAAAGATATCGTCATTGTTCACGGCGCGCTCGTGGACGGTTCGGGCTGGCGCGGCGTCTACGACATCCTCTCGAAAGACGGCTATCACGTGAGCATCGTGCAAGAGCCGCTGACGAGCCTCGACGACGACGTCGACGCTACCAAACGCGTCATCGATCAACAGCAGGGCCCCGTGGTGCTGGTCGGTCATAGCTACGGCGGTTCCGTCATCACCGATGCAGGCGCCGACCCGAAGGTCAGCGCACTCGTCTATGTTGCCGCCCTCCAGCCCGACAAGGGCGAAGCCACCGGCCAACTCTTGCAGAAGTTTGCCGCGCCAAACAATGCCATGCGCGCCTCGCCGGATAAGTACTTCTACATGCCGCCGGCGAAATTCCGCGAATCCTATGCGCAGGATCTCCCGCCTTCAGAAGCGCAATTCCTGTCGGACTCGCAGCAGCCACTCGCGCAGAAAGCCGTGGCGGCCCCTGTGCCCGTCGCGGCATGGCGAAGCAAGCCTAGCTATGCGGTGCTGACCACCGAGGATCATGTCGTGAGCCCCCAGCTTCAGCGCTGGATGTACCAACGCTCGGGCGCCAAGGTTACCGAAGTGAGCGCAGGCCACGCTGTCTATATCTCGCATCCGGAGGAGGTCGCGCGAGTCATCGAGGCTGCTGCAAAGTAATAGCAGCGTTTTCCTTGGCCGCCGGAAGGCGCGCTCGTTCTCTCCAATGGGTGCGCCTTGCTGTTTCCGGGCGACTCGACTGGCGCTTGACGACCCTAAAGCGACAGTCGGAATTCTACATAGCGGCCATTCAACTGTGACCAATAGGATCGCTATTCATGCTTTCGAGTGAGGAATGCTCTCCAGAGCGGATTGCACAGCACTGAAGAACTCTTCCGCAAGGGCGTAGTACGCCACAGCTTCCGGTCTCCCGGCAGGTGTCTCGCGAATGAAGTTTCTGCCGCGCTCGATAAGGATGCTAATCGGTCGATAATTTTTGCTTAGCCAGCAGGCGATCGTGTGATTGACAGCGCTCGACAGTTCGTAGATGACAGTGTCGCGACGATACAAACGAAGCTCCAAAAAGCGCTCGTCATTCAACTCCAACTGCAGCGAGGCAATTTGTTGGAGTAATTGATCGATGTGACTCGTTGTCAAAGCGACACCTCACATTGGTTTTCAGAAAGCCGTCAATTCGATCGAGCTTTCATCATGGGACTTGTCTGGTCCGAGATTTGGCGGAGTTCGATTTGCATCTGTTTGGCCCGAATTCGACGAGAATACAACCTACGCATCTTTGATTGTTAATAACCCGCGCTGCGGTGTTGTCCGACCGTTATTGGCTGGTCGCAGGCTCAAAGCGCCAGCAAACCAGTGCGCGGGAATCACGAGACCGAATCGCTTCGGACTTGTGTGACGTATCAGTGCTTACCGTGAGACTGGATTTTTTGAGTGATTCAATGCGAGTCAGCGCTTACGCTCGGCATCCTCTTCGTTATACAAAGAAAAGCGGAGGTTTTTGCCATGTTCCAGTTCTAATCGTGCCCGTGCATCGTCCAGATCCCGCGCCATGAATGTGATTCGCCGGGCTGGCTCACCCGTATCACCCCGCCAAAGCACGGCTTTATAGGCCTTCAGGCCGTCATTCGTAGCGAATCCCAACCGGCTACGCTTCTCTATAACCTCAGCGTTCACAAGTTCGTCAGGGATAAACCCAATTCCGCATTTCTGGCAATAGAATCCACGAACGAACTGTGCCAGCGGTGGCTGTTGTATTGCTTGCGCGCGGCACTCGTCGATCGCCAATTGATCCGGGCGTTTGTATCCAGCGCGCTCTTCACTGGCGGTTTGCAGTCCGATCAGCAAAAGCTTCGACTTGACGTTCGCTTCGGAGCAACACTTTGGGCAATGCCGATCGAAATTTGTCGAAATCTCATTCATTGGTGTGCGGCAGTTGTTGGCTGATTTCAGCTTTGGATTCCTCTGTCAGCGAAAGCGCTACATACACGCCCTCGTGATTGTCGACGATTTTTCTAGGCGCGTCGAACGGCCGCTTGTGGCCGCACGCGGCTCATCGGGGCGGGTCATTTCCTGTCGTGACCTGCTGGAGTACCACGCCATATGGACCACTTGCCTCGGCTATACGCAGTACACCTACGGGCGTAGCCGGTAGCTTCCAGCGGAGTCCGCAGACGCGGATGCGTGCGTGCAGAACCGGATCGTCGAACGCAACGCCATAGAGGCAATTCTTCCAACCTGGGGTTACGGCATAGCGTACCCATTCGATATGGCGCTGGGTTGCAGTGAGCCACACCAACGTATCGAGCGCCAGACTCACCAGTAGGCCGCCGGCGATCACGCCCGCTGCGAGCGAGCTCAGCGTGTGTTTCAACGGATTCGCCAATGGTTTGCGCAGGCCGCGCAGTAACCTGGCACTGGCGATTGCGGCGAACAGCGCGCCAGCTATGGAGAGCCAGAGCACTGGAACGGTCGGCGCCGGGTACGCGTCGCGCGAAAGGATCGCGAGCCAGATGAGCAGCACCAGAAGGACGACGCAGGCGCCTACCTGCAGAGTTCCGCGGCGAGTCAGGGCCATATTAAGTGTGTGTTGTACATCAGGTATGCCACGTTCATCTTATGTGATCTGCTAGTTGACGTTGGTACCGGCCGCCGTCTGTATTCGTTCATCGTTTCGGCCTCGGGTGCTAGCTGCTAGTGCTCTTCAAGTCGCCTCGATTGTTAGCGATCTAGCCGGTGGCGTCGACCGTCCGCTCCTGGCCGACTGCTGTTCGATGTGGTCGGCTGAAGGCGACCCATCTCGGTCGCTCAGTTTCGCCGAAAGCGGTCGTTCATCAGCTAGCTGGCGAGCCCAACCACGAGACTACACTTCGTCGCTTGCCAGCGTCGCTTCGATCCACCCCAACACTGCCGATACGCGCGCGAGGTGTCGCACATCGGGATGGGTTAATGTCCAGATTTCTCGCTCGATTAGCGCTGAGCCACCAAAGTCGACGCGCACAAGTCCCGCCGTGCGATCGGCGACGATACATGGCAACAACGACCGCCCGAGTCCGGCTTGCACACATTGCAGAAGCGATTCCGCATCGTTGACTGCCACGGCAGCAAAGCCGCCGCCGTGCGGGGCTGCCTCATCGATCCATTGCGCCTGGGGAAGCGCGGCCATCCCATCTTCGTACGTCACCCACGGGAGATTCAGCGCCTCATCTTTGCGAGCTTCCGGGGCATACACAGCGTAACGAAGCATGCCGATTCGGCGGGCAAATACGCGGTTACCGACTGCGTCTCCGGGCCTCGCGAGGCGCACTGCGATGTCGGCATCGCGGCGGCTCAGATTCAAGTCGCCCGCATCTGCGATCAGTTCGATTCGCAACTCGGGGGACTGAGCCAGCAACGTGGGCAGTGCGGGAACTAGCACGCGATTTACGAGCACCGGTACGGAGGTTACCCGCACCGAGCCGCTCACGGCCGCTTCGACGCCTTCAACGACCTCGTTCAAGCCACCAATCTGCGCCTCGACCATTTCCGCGCGCGCGATCACAATTTCGCCGGCTTCAGTCGGACGCATCTGGCCATCCCTAGTGCGCTCGAACAATTTTGCATGCAGTGCAGACTCGATGGCACGCACCCGTCGCGCGACCGTTGTCGGATCGGCGCTCAAGCGTCGCCCGGCTGCAACGTAGGCGCCATCGCGGGCAACAGCAAGGACGTACTGAAGATCGTTCCAGTCGAGAGCAGGCATTTTTGCAGTTTTAACCGGCATTTTTTTGCATTGAGACTGCAATGATGCCGCACTAAGCTGAGCACATCCACCTCATAGGAGAGGCAACGATGCTGTTCGCGGTTCTATTCGAAGACAACGACAATTGCGCGGCCGATGTGCGCAGTCGATACATGCAGGCGCATCTCGATTTTCTGAGCAAGCATGCGTCGATGATCAGGGCTGCCGGGCCGCTTCGCCATATCGAAGGCTCGGGGGCGGGCGGACTCTGGCTGGTAGAGGCGGATTCGCCGGACGCGGTCGATCGATTGGTGCAGACCGATCCGTTCTGGCCCACCAGCTTGCGTCGATCCGTTCGCGTGTTGATCTGGAAACAAGTCTTCGCGGACGGGGCACCTCTTTGAGGTGCGTGTCGTCCGACGCCGGCCTGGGTAAAGCCACGTTCCAAGCACGAGGTACGTGCGACGCCAATGCCAACTCGCTAGTGCGTCGGTTGTGGTGAATCTACACGGTGATGTCGAACGGCCGATAGTGGCCGACCTCTGCCCAACGCCGTTGCCAGAAACCAAGCTCCCCTTCGATACGCTCTCGCTTCAACACAAGGTCATAAAACGCAGCATGCACCTTCGCATGCCTGAAATCCGCCCCGGGAATAACCGTCATGTGTTCGCGGTACTACAAGCGACACACACAACGGATGATCAACGTGAACATCAGCAACCTGGCCGCGCACGCGGATTGGCGGGCAACGTTACGCCGCCTTCAACTCGGGTCGGGCCTGGTCATGCTGACCTATCTCTTTCTCCACCTGACGAATCACGCGCTCGGGGTCTGGTCGATCGAGCTTGCCGGACGGGGTCTCTTGCTGGCGTTACGGCTCTGGCGCAGCGTGCCGGGGACGATCGCTCTATACGGTGCCGCGACGCTGCATTTCGCGTTGGCACTGCGCACGATATACGAGCGCCGCCACTGGGCGCTGCCGCCCGCTGAATGGATCCGCCTTTGGGCAGGGCTCAGCCTGCCACTGCTCCTGATCCGCCATGCGGTGACCACTCGGCTCGCGTCTTCGCTGTATGGCTTCGAGCCTAACTACGAGCGCGTGATCGTCGTGCTGCTATCGAGCGGCACGCAAGGGTTGCAACTTGCGCTGCTCGCGCCCGGCTGGATACACGGATGCCTCGGACTATGGTTCCGCTTGCGCCACTATCCGCGCGTGCGTCGGATGAAGCACGCGCTGCTGGCGCTCGTCGTCCTGTTGCCGCTGCTGTCCGCTGCGGGTTTTATCCGGATGATGC
The DNA here is from genome assembly GCF_053525655.1 of Trinickia camelliae. Taxonomy (NCBI): domain Bacteria; kingdom Pseudomonadati; phylum Pseudomonadota; class Betaproteobacteria; order Burkholderiales; family Burkholderiaceae; genus Trinickia; species Trinickia camelliae. The sequence continues at coordinate 115,215 of NZ_JBCHAA010000019.1, read as the reverse complement.
AAGCCGTAGAGGGGAAGAGCCTCAAGCTTCCGGCCGCTGATCCGAAGCTCGCGACCCATCACCTGGCGCTTGACGCATGGCGCCACGATCTCGTGACGCTTTATATCTTCCTGATTGTCAGTGCGTTGACCCTAGGCCTGATGCGCAATTGGCTTGAGAAACGTCACTCGAAGCCCGCAAGATATTGATGAACGGCCTGAATGGCGCCAGCCCCCTCTCCCACAGCAGCCGCCACTCGCTTGACGGAGCCGCTGCGCACATCGCCGGCGGCAAAGATACCGGGCCGGCTTGTCTCGAGATCATGCGGCGGTCGAGATTCCTTCCACCTGTCGCCGGTCTCGGCGCCCGTCAGCACGAACCCATCCTTGTCCAACGCGACGCAGTCGCCAAGCCACCGGGTATTGGGCGTGGCTCCGAGAAAAAGAAACACGTGCCGGATGGACTTGTGCTCGATCTGCCCCTGCCGGTCCCACCTGATTGCCTCGAGTCTCGATTCGCCGCATAACTCGACGATCTGTGTCCTCGCGTGAAGCGTGATGTTGGTCGCCGCTTTGATCCGTCTGATCAAATACGACGACATGCTCGCACGAAGTCCTTCGCCGCGAACCACGATATGGACATGACGCGCGGACCTCGCAAGGAATACCGCAGCCTGTCCGGCCGAATTCCCGCCGCCCACCACGATCACCTCTTCGTCGCGACAGAACCCGCCCTCCATGAAGGTCGCACTGTAGTAGACGCCGCGACCTTCAAAATGCTCGAGACGCGGAAGCTCCGGCTTCCGATAGCGCGCACCGGACGCAATGACGACCGTGCGAGCGTAGACGCGCTCGTCATGATCGAGGCCGATATGAAACGATTGAGTGTCCGTGCAGTTGATCGTCAGCGCCTCGATGGGCACGCCGACCTCCGCGCCGAATTTGCGGCATTGAGACAAGCCGCGACCGGCGAGCGCCTGCCCGGATATGCCAGTCGGAAAGCCGAAGTAATTCTCGATCTTCGAACTGGTGCCGGCCTGACCTCCCGGGGCCTTGGCATCCAGTACCGCCACCTTCAATCCCTCGGATGCGGCGTACACCGCGGCTGCGAGGCCGGCGGGTCCCGCCCCCACCACCACGAGGTCGAAGTGCTCGCCATCGAGCCGGTCCGGACTCAGGCCGATTGCATCTGCGACGGCCCTGAGGGTGGGTTGCGTCAGCACGAGGCCTTGCGTCGTGACCACGATCGGAATGTCGGCTTCCGTTACGCCATAACGCGCCAGGAGGTCTTTTGTTGCGGCGTGCTCGACGATATCGAAGTAGGCCGAGGGCTGGCCATTTCGGCTCAGGAAGTGACGCAGGCGCAGCGTAGGGAACGAGGACGTACTGCCAATCACCACCAAGCCGACGTGTTGCCCCTGGATGATAGCGACCCGGCGCAGGATATAGGCGCGCATGATGGTTTCGCTCAGCTCGGCTTCAGCAACCACGAGCTCGTGCAGGGATTCCTCATCGATGACGATGACCTCGCCATCGGCAACGACGCGTGTCGTTGCCGATGCAGCCCTGCCCGCGAGCGTGCCGACTTCGCCGGTGAAACTGCCGGCGCCATGCGTGCCCAGGAATTGGGGGCCGTCGACGGATGACCGAATCGCCTCGATCATTCCGGAAAGAATGGCGAACATGCCGGTGTGCCGGTCGCCTTCGGAATAGAGGATGTCACCGGCTTTCAGCTTGCGCCGCTCGCCGTATCGCTCCAGTATCGCCAGCTGCGTTTCGTCCAGCGTGGGGTACACCTGATGGTAGCGGCTGCCACCTGACAACAGCTCGTGGGGTTTGCCTGAAGAGTCGTTGCTCATGTCGGGCTCCATCCAGTCAAGATGCGATCCTTGTCGTAGAACTGCGGCACCCAGTATGAACGGAAACGCGATGCAAGGGTCGGGCGACGCGCAGCTCTGCGTGCGTCGCCCTTCCGGTTCCTGTCAGGCCGCGCCCGCCGCCAACTCGCGCAGAACCGTATCCAGTTCGACCTGACCGCGGACGACTTCATCGGGCTGACTTTCGAAATCGATCCAGCCTTCGTTGAATCCATCCAGCATCCGCATCCGTGGCAGCGGATGCTTCATGCCCTGCGAGCGGAACAGCGCCTCCCAAGTCTGCCGGTCGACAACCTCGGCGCGCACCGAGCGGTCGAGCACGCGGGCAAAGGCCAATGCGAGACCGTTGGGGCTCACGCGTTGTGGCCCTTCGAGTTCGACGATGCGCACACCACCCCACGTCTGCTGGAGCAGTTCGGCCGCAACGCGGCCTACGTCGGCGGTGGCGACCATCGGCACGGGCTTGCCGAGCGGTTGCAGATAACTGGCGATAACGCCGTCGTCGCGCGCCGACGCGACATCCCACGCGGCGTTTTCCATGAACCAGCCGGGCCGCAGGAACGTCACCGGCATCGGCATCTCGCGCAGCGCCTGCTCCATCAGCGTGCGTTGCGTGAGCAGATTGGTCTCGTGAGCCTGTGCGCCGATCGTCGACAGGCACACCACTTTTTCGGGCCGCGCTTTCAGAATCGCCGCGGACACAGCGTCGATCACCTTGCGCGCTTCGGGAAACCCCGGCTCCGGATCGAAGTCCGAAGGCGGCAGGATGAAGACGCCCTTCGCGCCTTCGAATGCGGCAGCGAGCGACGACGCGTCTTCCATGCGGGCCGTCGCGAGTTCGCAGCCGCGCGCTGCCCACGAAGCTGCCCGCGCGGCGTCGCGCACGACTGCGCGAACCGGCTGACCCGACGCCAGAAGCTCGCGGGCCAGTGCGCCGCCGACCTTGCCGGTGATTCCTGTGATTGCATACATGGCTCGTTTTCCTTGCGTAAATAGGTAGGGTGATGCGGCGCCGAGGTGCCGGCGCCCGATCGCTCAGCGCGGTGGCTCAATGATGCGCATACAACGCGTTGTTCTGCGGCACCGTCGCGCCGACTCGGCTTCCGGAATCGGAGCGGCCATCGGTTGTGCCGCCCACGGCGCTGACGGCGTACGGATCGGCGCCGGCAGCTGCGCGAATCCGTGCCTCCGCCGCCAGCAGGTTGTCCGGGTAATGCGGATCGTTGCGACCGGGCTGATAACCGGCGCGCTCGAGTTGCACGAGTTCCTCACGCAGTTGCGCGCGCGTCACGCTCGACCCGTCAGCCTGTGCGTGTGCGGCTACGGGCACAGAAATGGCGGCCGCGACGGAAACGATGAAAGTGCGGATGTTCATGACCAACTCCTTTTGAAGGCGAGACGAATGTCTCTGTGAGGCGCATTCTGGAGAAACGGCGGTCGAAACAAAATGACATGGATGGCACTAGATAAGTGACGGAAAGTCACCAATGAGGCATGCTTGGAATCTATGAGATCCAGTAGCGAAAATCTGTCCGGTGGAATTAGCGTGTTTGCCGCCGTCGTCGATGCGGGGACGTTTGCGGCCGCTTCGGAAGTGATCGGCATGTCGCCGCCGGGCGTCAGCCGGGCGATAGCCAGGCTGGAAAAGCGGCTGAAAATCCGTCTCTTCAACCGAACGACGCGCTCCGTCTCGCTGACGGAAGAGGGCCGCCGTTTCTACGAGCAGGTAATGCCCCACATTGTCGGGCTCGAGGAAGCCGCCACAGCCGCCGCGGGCGGCGCATCGGCGGTGCGCGGCAAGCTGAGAATCAATCTGGATCCCGTCTTTTACCGGGCCATCCTCGGTCAACAGCTCGACCATTTCATGGACGCGCACCCCGACCTCGAAATCGAGTTCATCGCGCGAGACAATCTTGGCGATCTCGTCATGGACGGCTTCGATCTCGCGCTGCGATTCGGCGAGCCTAAAGCCTCCACGTTGGTCGCGCGAAAGCTGCTCGACAGCGGCGTGGTTACGGTCGCGGCGCCCTCGTACGTCGCGCGTTGGGGACACCCGGCAAAACCGCAAGACCTGGAAAGCCGAAACCACCGATGCCTGGAATTTCGCAACCCGGAGACGAGCAAGCCGTTCGTCTGGGAATTCCATCGCAAGCGCAAACGCATGGAGGTCGACACCCGGGGACGCCTCACGGTCAACGATCCCAGCGCGCTTCTCCACGCATGCCTCGCCGGTTCGGGGATTGCACAGCTGCTTCGTATCGTTGCCGAACCGCTCATTGCTGAAGGCCGGTTGATCGATCTCTTTCCCGATTGGGCGGACGAGCGGTTTCCGCTTTACGCCTACTACCCATCGCGGCATCACATCCCGGCAAAGACGAGAGCTTTTCTTGATTTCGTTGTCGAGCTGACGGGTGGAAGCTAGCGCGTCTGCGTGAGCGAGATACAGCTATTGCGGCGAACTGCAGCGAGCCGACGCGGCGATAATGGCGACCTGTCGGCCGGCGCAACGCGGCAGCCCTCACCCCTTCATTGACTCGATCGGACCCGTATGGACGCTTCTGCGCGCATCCTTCGCTTTTTGAGCAACCGTCCACGCATTTTGATCGGCGTGGCCGTCGGAATCATCGCGTACTTCGTCGAGCCCTGGCATTTGCGGCCGATACAGCGATGGCTGTTCGGATGGGACGTCGGCATGTGGCTCTACCTCGTCATGATCTGGACACGGATGGTGAGTGCGAGCCCCAAAGACGTACAGCAAGTGGCCGAGCGGGAAGACGAGGGTGCGACCGCGGTACTCGTGATCATCACTGTGGCGGCCGTCGCGAGCCTCGTGGCGATCGTGGTCGAATTGTCGGCTGCCAAGGGTCTGGGCCCGCGCCAAGCGAGCATCAACTACGGGTTGACGGCCGCGACGATGGTCGGCGCGTGGCTGCTGATTCCCACTATCTTCACCTTGCAGTACGCGCGCTACTACCATCAGGCCGGCGCGCATGAAGCGTCATTGAAGTTTCCCGAGCAGAGCGAGCCGCTCGACTACTGGGACTTTCTCTACTTTTCTTTCACGATTGCGGTGGCGTCGCAGACCTCCGATGTGTCGCTGTGCTCGCGCCGTGCGAGACGTACGGCATTGGCACAGTCGATTTTGTCGTTTTTCTTCAATGCGGCTGTGCTGGGGCTCTGTGTGAACATTGCGGCCGGGTTGCTGGGATCTTGAGGCGGGGGCCGTGCTCTTGCACCAAGCGAAGCTATCGATAAGCGATCGCTTTTGACCGACGACTCCCCGCACGCAGAACGATCGCCGGGAGCGCCTACCCTCCCGTCTTCAACTGCGTCCACAGCCTGCTTTCCAGCCGCTTGATGGTCGCCGGCAGCGGCTTGAGCAGGAACAGCGTTTTCAGCACCGGCTCGGGCGGATAGACGGTCGGATCGTTCAGAATCTCGGGGCGCACGAACTGACGCGCGGCGGCATCGGCATTCGGATAGAACACCTCGTTGGTGATGGCCGCGTGCACTTCGGGGCGTTCGATATAGTTGATCCACTCGAGCGCCGCTTGCGGATGCGGCGCATCTTTCGGGATCGCCATCATGTCGAACCACACCGGCGCGCCGCCTGCGGGAATGAAGTATTTGATCTCGTAGCTCTTATGGGCTTCGCGCGCGCGATGGCTCGCCATCGATACGTCGCCCGACCAACTCAGCGCAAAACAGATGTCGTCGCCCGCGAAATCGTTGATGTAGGTGGTCGCGTTGAATTGTGTGATATAGGGGCGAATTTTCTTCAATGCTTCGTAGGCGGCCTGATAGTCGGCCGGATTTTCGCTGTTCGGGTCCTTGCCGATGTAGTGCAGCGCGACCGCGAACACATCGGCCGGCGCGTCGAGCACGGAGACGCCGCAACTCTTCAGCTTGCTCACATATTCGGATTTGAAGAGGATGTCCCAGTTATCGAGCGGCACATCGTTGCCGAGAATCGCCTTGACGCGTGTCAGGTTGTAGCCGAGTCCTGTCGTGCCCCACGCCCACGGCACCGCATATTGATTGCCGGGGTCCGCATCGGCGACGAGCTTCAGCAGATTGCGGTCCAGATTCACCAGGTTCGGCAGTTTCGATTTGTCGAGTTTCTGATAGATACCGGCTTCGATTTGCTTGGCGAGAAAGTTCGAAGTGGGCACGACGACATCGTAGCCGGTCGATCCGCTCAGCAGTTTGGTCTGCAAGGTTTCGTCGCCGTCGTAGACGTCATAGTGCACTTGGATGCCGGACTCCTTTTCAAAGTTCGGCACCGTGTCTTTCGCAATGTAGTCGGACCAGTTGTACAAATTGAGCTGCTTGTCTTCGGCGTGCGCGCCTGCTCCGAAAGCACAGAGCAGGAGCGCTGCCAGCATCGGCTTCATGATGGGTTGGGACATGATAGTTATCCGGAAAGGCTACGGTTGATAATTGGTATTCCTATGTGTTCCGATGGCGATTCAGCTTTTGGTTGCGCATCAGGCACAGCATGTCGACGGCAAGATGGGCGGCGGCAAGCGCGGTCACATCGCTATGGTCGTAAGGCGGCGACACCTCCACCACATCCGCGCCCACCAGGTTGACGGGGCCCAGTGCGCGAACGATTTCCAGCGCTTGCGCCGAACTGAGACCGCCGGCCACCGGCGTGCCTGTGCCGGGCGCGAAGGCCGGATCGAGGCAGTCGATGTCGAACGTCAGGTAAGCCGGCGCATCGCCCACGATCGACAGCACTTCGTCGATGGCCGCCTGCGTGCCGTTGCGATGCACCCACGGCGCGTCCAGGACGCGCACGCCCATGAAGTCGTCGTTCCAGGTGCGAATGCCGATTTGCACCGAACGTGCGGGATCGATGAGCCCGTCGCGAATCGCCTTGTAGAACATCGTGCCGTGATTCAGCGAGTCGGAGTTGTCGTCCGGCCACGTGTCGCAATGCGCGTCGAAGTGGATCAGGCTCAGCGGCTTGCCGTACTTCTCCGCGTGCGCGACGAGCAGCGGATAGGTGATGTAGTGGTCGCCGCCCAGCGTCAGCATGCGCGTGCCGGTTGCCAGAATGCCGCGTGCGTGGGCGATGATCGCGTCGCGAATGCCGAGCGGATTGTGGGCGTCGAACCAGCAGTCGCCGTAATCGACCACGTTCAGATGGTCGAATGGGTCGATACCCCACGGATACGCAGCCAGCTCCGATAACTGCACCGAAGCGGCCCGCATGCCCGCCGGACCGAAACGGGTGCCGGGGCGGTAAGTCGTGGCGAGGTCGAGCGGAATGCCGGACACGGCGACGTCGACGCCGTTGAGATCGCGCGTGTACGGCCGGCGCATGAAGGACAGCGCGCCGGCATAGGTCGGGGGCGAAGGTTGCCCGTCGATGCCGGCAGCGGCGGTTGGCGTGAGATGCGAAGGCGCGAGATTCAGGGTCATACGGGTCGTATCCGAGCAGTTTTCGTGGGCGCCGACACACAAATATTCCTCATAACGGCTTGAATGCGGAGCCTGTGTGAGCGGCGGCTGGACGTATCATTGCGGGTGAAAATTCCGGCGAAAAGCGAAGAATCTTGCTGGAAGTATCGATATTTTTAATAGCTGCCGGCGACGATCCCATGCGCAGACTTCCCCCTTTACAAGCCTTGCTCGCCTTCGACGCATCCGCGCGGCTCGGCAGCTTCACGCGCGCTGCGCAAGAACTCGCGCTGACGCAATCGGCGATCAGCCATCAGATCCAGCAACTCGAGGAATGGACGGGGCAGCCGCTGTTTCGACGGATCGGCCGCGGCGTCGCGTTGACCGCGGCCGGCGCCCTGTATGCGCAGACCGTGACCGCCGCGCTGGCCACGCTCGCGGACGGCCGCGACCGTATCGAACCGTATGGCAATCCCGATTCGGTCATCGTCGTGTGTGCGGCGGAGTTCGCGTCGGGCTGGCTCATGCCGCGCATGGGCGCGTTTTCGGCGGCCCTGCCGAACATCGAGGTCTGGCTCGTGACCGGAGAGCAGGTCAACGAGATCGATCGCGTCGACGTCGATCTCGTCGTTTCGACGCAGGAGATCCGTACGTCCGAAGTAATCTGCGAGCCCTTGCTCGCCGAAGAGGCGGTCGCCATCTGCGGACCGGTGACCGCGCGCCGCTTGCGCTCAGTGCCCTTCCCCGAGGTGTTGACGCAGGCGCCGTTGCTGGTTCACGAGGCGCGCCCGGACTGGGCGCCCTGGTTGCCCGAATTGCGACGCGCTGGCTTGCGAACACGACGGGCCATGACGGTCAACGATCCGCGCTTTCTGGTTGCGGCGGCCGAACAGGAAGTGGGGATTGCCATGGTGTCGCGTCTCACCGCCGGTGAGGCATTGACGAGCGGGCGCGTCGAAGTCTTGCCGCAAGTACCGAGTTTCGCGCTTGCGCCGTTGTGGTTGATGCGCTCGGCGCAGCCGGCGCGCTCCGCTGCGGTGGATGCGGTTTATGCGTGGATGATGGGGCTTTGCAGAAGCGGGGAATGACGGATCAGGTATCGGATGCCGCCCGTTCATTGCGAATCCGGATCTGCCGGCGCGATTCCCCTGCTTCGCAAAGCCAGCCTCGTTTGCGCCCCGGACACCGCGCAGTCACATTCGAATGCTTCCATGTCTTTCGAAATATTTCTGCGTATAACGGTCGATCCGCGTCGGGCCAAGCCGCCTCGACTCAATCCGTCCGGCGCCTTTTGCGTCCCCCCGCGTACCCGTCTCAGGAGCCGAACATGCCTTGCGTTCAATCAGTTTCTGCAGCTCGCCGGATTCTTCATCGCACCACACTCGCATTCGCCGCTTACTGCCTCGTCTCTGGCGCCGCCATCGCGCAGACGTCATCGCCAACGGGCCCGGTCGCCACGCCCGGCTTCAGCATCAGCGTCTTCGCCAAACCGCCGGGAATGTCCAGCGCGCCTGACTCGATCACCGTGCTCGACAATCACATCTGGATCGGCTACGCCAACAACGGCGCGCCCGACGGTACGGGCAACGCGCAAAGCCAGATCGTCGAATACTCGCGCGACGGCAATGTCATCCGCAACATCACGGTGGCGGGGCACAACGACGGCCTGAAGGTCAATCCGTACACGCGCGAAATTTGGGCCGTGCAGAACGAGGATGCGAATGCCAACCTCGTCACGATCGATTCGTCGACGGGCCGCACCACGCGCTATGTCTTCGGCAGGCCGCCGCACGGCGGCGGTTACGACGACATCGTCTTCAAGGACGGACAGGCGTACTTCAGCGCGTCCAATCCCACGCTCAACGGGAGCGGCGTGAACACCGGGCCTTCGATCGTGCGCGCGATCCTGGAATCGGACGGCACGATCGATGTCTCCGCGGTGCTCTCCGGCACGCCGGCAGCGAGCGACATTCCGTTCGGCACGGTGAAGCGGCTGAACCTGACCGATCCGGATTCGATGACGCTGACGCCGTCGGGCGACGTGTTGCTCGACGACCAAGGCGACGGCCAGCTCGTACTGTGGCGCGCACCGGGCACCGATCCGCAAATCGAGTATCTGCCGCTGCTAGGCAATGTGCAGATCGACGACACGGTGTTCGCTTCCGCGCGTAAGGGCTACATCCTGGTGTCGGACACGAAGGCCAACCTCGTCTACAAGATCACGGCCGATGTCTGGCAGAAAGACGCGGCGTTCTCCGCGTCGACGGGTGTGGCAGCCGCGGGCACGACGCCGGCTGTGCCCGCGTATGTCGGTCAGCTCGATCTGAAGAGCGGCGCCCTGCTTCCGCTCGTGACCAATCTGCAGAGCCCGCACGGCATGGCCTTCATCTCGACGGAAGATCAGCAGTAGTGAAGCGTTAGCGCCGCTTCTCGGACTTCTCGCACTTCTCGCGCGCTAGTCATTCATAGCGCGCGAGAAACATATCGGCGGCCGCTTCCGCCACTTTCTTCTGTTCGCTTTTGCTGAGCGGCGGCTGCCCCATCGTCACCTGCGGCCAGAACGCGAACGCCTTCACGAGCCCGTGCAATTGATGCGAGGCGAACACCGGGTCCGCTGTCTTGAGACGCCCATCAGCCGCGGCCGCGCGTATCCACACCGTCAAGTCTTCCTCGCGCTCGCCCATGCGCGCGACCATATCGCGTGCGCGCTCCGGCGAATGGATGCCCGCCGCGATCGCCACGCGCGCCAGCGACAAGAACGCTTCGTCGGCCATGAGACGGAGCTTCCGCATCAGCAGCTCAAGCAACTGCGAGCGCAACGGCTCATCGGCGCGATAGTCCGGCGAGCCGCTGCCCGTCTGAGTCGCATCCCACAGCTGGTGCAGGATCGACGCGAACAGCGCCTCCTTGCTCGGGAAATGGTTGTAGACGGTGCGCTTGGAGACGCTCGCGCGCGCGGCGATGCGGTCCATGCTGGTCGCCTCGAAGCCGGCTGAGCGAAATTCCTCGATGGCCGCCTCGATGATGGCGACACGCTTTCGATCGGTCAGGCGTTGGGGGGTGGCAGTCGTTTCCATGGGGAAATTTTACACCGCGTAGTTTACTTTTCTCGAAAATAAACTACACTGCCCGGTGTACTTTCCATCATGGATTCGTCTTACATGACATCGCTTACCGGTTTCCTCAGCCGCGCTCTGGGTTTCACCGCCGCGAAGCGCGGCCGCGAAATGTCTCGCTCGCACCTGTCCCCGCAGCACGACGGCGAGCGCTTTCAAAACGTCAAGCCGCGTCCTGTCGAAGGCTTTAGCAAGATGTTGAGCATCACTTGGAACGTGCTGTTCAACAAGCCGAGCGGCACCGTTCCCGCGGGCTCGCTGCCCGTCGACGCGCTCACCCGCGAGCAGCTCGACGCCGCGCCCGACCGCAGCCTCTTCCGCCTCGGGCATTCGACGATGCTGCTCAAGCTGCGCGGCCAGTTCTGGCTGACCGATCCGGTGTTCGGCGAGCGCGCGTCGCCGTTCAAGCGCGTCGGTCCGAAGCGCTTCCACGCGCCGCCGATCGCCCTCGCGGATCTGCCGCCGCTCGCCGGCGTGATTCTGTCCCACGACCACTACGACCACCTGGACCGCGAAACCGTGCTCGCGCTCGCCGAGACGACGCGCCTGTTCCTGACGCCGCTGGGCGTCGGCGACCGTCTCATCGAATGGGGCATCGATGCCGCGAAGATCCGTCAGCTCGACTGGTGGCAGAACGTGGAGACCGACGGCTTGTCGTTCACGGCGACGCCCGCGCAGCACTTTTCCGGGCGCAGCCTGTTCGACGGCAACAGCACGTTGTGGGCGTCGTGGGTGATCGTCGACGGCGATTTGCGCGTGTTCTTCAGCGGCGACACGGGCTACTTCGACGGCTTCAAGACGATCGGCGAGCGGCTTGGCCCGTTCGACGTCACGCTGCTCGAAACGGGCGCCTACGATGCGCAATGGCCGTACGTCCACATGCAGCCCGAAGACACCGTGCAGGCGCATGTCGATCTGCGCGGACGCTGGCTGATGCCGGTTCACAACGGCACCTTCGATCTGGCGATGCATCGCTGGCAGGAACCGTTCGAGCGCGTGACGGGCTTGGCGGCGGCGCGCGGCATCGCGCTTTCGACGCCGCGCATGGGCGAGCGGCTCGATTTGGCCGAACCGCATCGCGGCGAGCGGTGGTGGCGCGAGGTCGCCGAAGTCGCGCAAGCGCCGAAGGCAACGTCGCGCTGGCGCATTGGCTGCCGTAACGCCGAACAGACGAATCCTTAAAGTTCTTATTAGGAATCCAGATCGATGATCTGGATTCCTTCGACACAGCACCGCGCCCGCCTGCAACAACTCAGGCTTCGAAATACCGTCCGTGATCGAGGTCCGCAATCAGCCCGGTGTGCTTTGGTTGCCAGTCGAGCAGCGCGCGGGTTCGCTCGCTGGATGTCGGCACATCGATGCCCGCGAACAAGCCGAACCATCCGAAATGCGCCTCCGCCTCTTCGACCGGCTTCGAGACAACCGGCAGATTCAGCCCGCGGCCGATCGCGCCGGCGATGTCCTTGAACGGCACGCCCACTTCGGCGACTGCGTGAAACGGGCCACCGTCGGCGCCTCGTTCGAGCGCGAGCCGGTAGACGCGAGCGGCGTCGATCCGATGCACCGCAGGCCAGCGGTTGAGCCCATCGCCGACATAAGCCGACACGCCTTTCTCGCGTGCAATAGCGATCAGACGCGGAACGAAGCCATGATCGCCGTCGCCATGAACCGACGGCGGAAGGCGCACGACCGACGCCCGCACTCCGCGCGCCGCGAGCGAGACCGCCGTCTCCTCCGAAACGCGGGGATAGGCAGCGTGAGCAGAACCGGGCACATCGTCCTCTGTCGCCGTGCGGCCGGGCGCGAGCAGCGCCACGCCGGACGTGACGAGAAGCGGCCGATCGGAGCCTTCGAGCACGGAACCGAGCGCCTCGATCGCGCGCCGGTCCAGCTCGCAGTTCTCGACGAACTTCGAGAAGTCGTGGTTGAAAGCCGTATGGATGACGCCGTCGGCCGCGGACGCGCCGCTTTTGAGGCTCTCCAGGTCTTCGAGCGAACCGCGATGAACCTTGGCGCCCGCCGCCGCCACGATCTCGGCGCCGGCATCCGAGCGTGCCAGGCCGAGCACTTCATGTCCCGCCGCGATGAGTTCGCTGACCACGGCGGAGCCGACGAATCCCGTCGCTCCAGTAACAAAGACGCGCATCGTGAAATCCTCCAGGTGATGTTCGAGGATCACTATCCACTCATCGCCAACCGTGGTGAAGTCGTGACGTTTTACGGGTAAACGGACTAACAGGATGAGCATGGCGAACGGAACCGACAATCTGCTTGGCGCCTATCTCCGAGGCCGTCGCATGAAACTCGACCCCGCGGCGTTGGGCTTCCCCATTGCACGGCGGCGCACGCCGGGCTTGCGGCGCGAAGAGGTCGCGCAACGCGCGAATGTCAGCGCGACGTGGTACACGTGGCTCGAACAAGGGCGCGGCGGCGCGCCTTCGGCGGAAGTGCTCAACCGGATTGCGCGCGCATTGATGCTGACGGACGTCGAGCGCGAGCACCTCTATCTGATCGGACTCGGTCGGCCGCCCGAAGTCCGCTATCAGGCGGCAAGCGACGTGCCGCCTCGGCTGCAACGCGTGCTCGACGCCTTGAGATTCAGCCCCGCCGTCGTGAGGACGCCCACCTGGGACATCGTCGCGTGGAATCGCGCGGCCACGGCCGTGCTGAGCGACTACGGCGCGCTGCCGACCGAGCGGCGCAACGTGCTACGCCTCATCTTTCTCGATCCCTACGTGCGTGCCGCGCAACCGGATTGGGAACGCGTGGCGCAGTTCGCGGTGGCGGCGTTCCGGGCCGACACCACGCGCGCGGGAGCGGCGAGGAACGTGCAGGCGTTCGTGGAGGAACTCTGCCGGCTCAGCCCCGAATTCGACCGGATCTGGCGCGACAACGACGTGCGCACGCATGGCGAAGGCACGAAAGAGATACGGCATCCGCTCGTCGGGCCTATCGAACTTGAATATTCGGCGTTCGCCGTCGACGGCCGGCCTGATCTTTGCCTTGTGATCTACAACCCGGCAACAGAGGCGACCCGGGAGCGAATCGAATTCCTGATCGCGAACAATTTGAATCGCGATCCTCGATAGCGCAAGCCATCATGTTTCTAAAGCCAGACCGTAAAGCAGGTCCCCGCCGCGAGGCGGCTCACCGTCAAGCGCCATTCGTGCGCGATGGCGATTTCCTTGCAGATGGCGAGACCGAGACCCGCGCCATCGTGCTTCGCATCCGGCGCGCGCCAGAACCGCTTGAACAGAAACGGCAGATGCTCCTGACGGACACCCGGCCCTTCGTCGCGTATCTGGATCGACGCCTCGTCGATCATCAGCGACACCACGCCCTTGGGCGGCGACACGTTGATCGCATTCTCGACGATGTTCTTGAGCATGATGAACAGCGCGCTCCGGTCGGCCCATATCGCAGGCGGCGCCTTGTGCTCCTCGAGCTCGAGCTTGACGGCTTTCGCGTCCGCCTTGCGCGCGAGATAGGCGACGACATCCTGCGCCACGTCCGTGATGCTCACCTGACCGAACGTGAAATTCTGCGACTCGCTGACTTCCGCGAGATGGAGCAACTGCCGAACCTGCCGCGCCATCAGATCGATCTCGCGCAGCAACAGGTCTTGGTCCTTGATCTCGGGCTGCAGCTCGATCTGTCCTCGGACCAGCGTCAACGGCGTTTGCAGCTCGTGCGCCGCGGCCGCGAGAAACTGCTGCTGCACCGTGAAGCCGTTTTCGAGCCTGCCGAGCGCTTCGTTGAAGGCGTCGATCAGCGGCTTGATTTCGCTCGGCACGCCCGTGGTCGAAAGACGCGTCGTCAGATTGCGCGGCGTGATTTGCTCCGCCGCGCGCGACGCCTCGCGCAGCGGCTTGAGCACGCGATGAATCGTGAGCGGCAACGTCAATCCGAACGAGATCGTCGCGATGAAGAGGAGGATTGCGACGATCCCTGGAATCGGCCTGACCTTGAATCTCACCAGCTCTTTGATGAAGTGCGCGCTCGTCGCGCACTGCACGTAGGAAACGGTCTGCCCCCTCACGATCCGCTCGGTGGCGACGCCATACGCCTTGCCATTGATGGTCACATGAGCGATCGTGCCGTCAACGTCGGCAAGGCGATCGGCGAGCCACGGGTCGCCGCTTCTCGCATTCGCGGACGCCAGTAGCAAGCGACCGTTTTCGTCGAGCACACGATACTGGACTTCCGTTGGCGTCACATTGAATAGCCACGCCATCCGCTCGGGCAGCTGCACCGAAACGGGATGGCCGGCGGCGTCGAAGTGGAGGCTGCGCGTGACGGAAGCGACGAAGTCCGATTGCTCACGCTGCCCAAGCAACGGGTCCGGATAGCGATCGAGCGCGAAGATGACGGACGTCGCCAACAGCGCGAGGCTGATGGCCAGCGCGGCGACGCTCGTCAGCCACAGCCGCGCGGACAGACTGCGAATCCAGCGTTTGAACATGGTGGTCAATCCGAACAAAACACGTACCCGGTTCCGCGCACCGTCTGGATCAGCTCGGGAACGGCGGACCGGCTCATGATCAGGCGGCGCAGGCGGTGCACCGCGGCGGACACCGACCCGGGCCGGTACGGCGTCTCAGGCCAGATGCGCTGAGCAATCCGCTCTCTCGACAACACCTGGTTCGGCGCGCTCGTGAACAGATTGAGGATCGCGTAGTCGCGCTGCGACAGCGGCACCGCTTCGCCGCGAAAGCTGAGCGTGCGCGAAGCGAAGTCGAGCTCGAAGCCGCCGAAGCGAAAGGGCGGCCGCGACGCCGGGTCCAGAAACGACACGTCCTTGACGCGCGCGAGCACGCGCCGGATTCTCGCCAGCACTTCATACGCGTTGAACGGCTTGGTGATGAAATCGTCCGCGCCGCATTCGAGCGCGACAATGCGCTCGATCGTGTCGTCCCGTTCGCCGAGCATGATGACGGGCAGGTCGTCGCCGCTGCGGCGCAATGCCTTGAGCGCCGCGAGGCCGCTGCCGAGCACTTCGCCGCTCGCCATGACGACGAGGTCCGGGCGCTCTTCGATGACCCGCTTCTCCACCTTGCCCGGCTCGTACAGCACGGCGACATCGTAGCCGCTCGCGTGCAAGCAGACTCGCAACGCGTCGCGGCAAGTGGCGTCGCCATCGACGACGAGAATCCGTGGCTTCATAGGCCCGCGTCCCGCGGATCGTCGCTCGAAACGGTGCGCAGTGCGCCCGCTTGCAGCGCGAATCCCGCGCCGCGCGTATTCGTGAGCCGCGTCGTCGCGCCGATCGCCGCGAGCTTTTTGCGCAAGCGATGCAGCGTCACTTCGAGCGCGTTGGGCGTCACCGCGCCGCCGAGGCCCCAGGCGGCGTGCTCGAGCGTCGCATGCCGAACCGTTCCGCCGGCCGCCTCGATGAGGCACTGCATGATCTGCAACTCGGCCGGCGCCAGCACCACCGACTCGGCGTCGCACTGCAAGGCCCGCTGCCGGGGATCGACGCGGATATCGCCAAACGACGCGATCAGCGCGGTCAGCACCGCCGGCCGGCGCATCAGCGTGCGTACGCGCGCGACCAGCTCGCTCATCGCAAACGGCTTCGTCACATAATCGTCCGCACCGCTCTCGAGACCGTCGACGCGGTCATGCAGCGCATCGCGCGCGGTCAACATCAGGCAAGGCGTCATCCGCCCGGTGGCGCGCAGCGAACGCAGGAACGCGAGCCCGTCGCCGTCGGGCAGGCCGCGGTCGATGATCAGCACCGCGTAGTCGGCCTGGCTCACGCCATAGCGCGCCTCCGAGACGCTGCGGAACAAATCGGCTTCGATCCCCGCGTCGGCGAGCGCCTGGCGCACCATGCCGGCGAGGCGCTCGTGGTCTTCGACAATCGCAACTCGCGACATGGCGCTGCGCTCAATTGAAGTGATAGAGATAGCCGATCCTGACCTCGGGAACGTACCGCTTGCCGACGATCGGGCTGTCGGTGATGCCGCTGCCGAGGTGCGACACGCCGACATCGAGCAGCACCTGCTGTTGCTTGGTGAAGTGATAGTCGACGCGCGTGCCCACCGTCAGGTTCCAGGTCGAAGTCCCGTTGTACGCCGGGCGCCCCGCCTCGGCTTCGGACGGCCGCACGCCGTAATAGTAATCGACGTATTTATTGCTGAGCCATTCGGCGCCGGCGTGCGGCGTAACAGAAAAACGCCCCATATCGAAGGACTTGCTGAAGTCGATATTGGCCCGCTCGCCCTTGTTTCCGCCGAGCAGGTAGTCGGTCGACAGCGTGCCGAATGCGGTATGCCAAGTGAGCGCCGGGCCGTACCAGAACGCGCCGTTGCGTTTTTCCATGCCGTTCAGGATCGGCGCATCCGACCCCTTGTAGCCGTCGCCGAGCGCGTACTGGCCGCGCAGCGCGACGCTCACGCCGCTCCAGTTGCCGATCTTCAGGTCGATGGTGGTGCCGAGGGCGTGCACCCATTTATCGTCGAAATAGAAGAGCGGCAGCGGCGTGGTCTTGGCGCCGTACCCCTTGTACGGCGCCTCCTCGATGCCGACTCCCGCGCCGAGCCCCCAGCGGGTCACATTGGTGGCGTTGCTCAGGATGGTGAGGCCGGAATCGTTCACCCCTGACGATTCCGCGCCGATGGGGCCATCGGCCCAGGCGGGGCCCGACGTGAGCACAAGGGAAGCAATGGCAAGCAACAGCGGACGTTCGCGGCGGAGCGTGATTTTCACAGTCGTTTTCCGGTGGTCGGTGAAGGCAACAGACGCGACTCTAGGACCGGTCGACTTACTCGTTACTTACTCGCCCAAAAAGGAAAACGGAATCGTCTGCACGCGCGAGCGCAAAGAATTTCTTATGGCTCGCTTAAGTTATCCTCGCTTGTCGCTGGGTCCAAGCGGGAACGACAATCGCTGCACTTCGAACGCACTTCTTACCGCTTCTTTCAGCGATACGCTGCCTATTCCCAAATCGCAACCCATGAAACGCAAACTCAAAGCCCTTCTGACGACGATCGCGTGTGTCGTCGCCTCGCAAAGCCAAGCCGCCACCGCCGCCGACGCTCGACAACAAGCGCTGCAGCACGCCGTCGACGCGGCCATCGCCCCCGTCAAGCAGCAGTACGGCATTCCAGGCATCGCGGTCGGCGTGACCGTCGACGGCAAGCACAGCTTCTACAACTACGGCATCGCGTCGAAAGACACGCGCAACCCCGTCACGCCTCGTACGCTCTTCGAGGTCGGCTCGTTCAGCAAGACCCTCACCGCCACGCTCGCGTGCTACGCGCAAGTCGACGGCAAGCTGTCGCTTTCGGATACGGCTGAACAGCACTTGCCGGCGCTGCGCGGCAGCAGCCTCGCGCGCGTGAGCCTGCTGAACCTCGGCACCCATACGTCGGGCCTGCCCCTCTTCGTACCCGACAGCGTCGCGAACAACGCGCAACTGACGACGTTCCTGCGCAACTGGAAACCGGAACATCCGGTGGGGACGTACCGCCTCTATTCAAATCCCGGGATCGGCACGCTCGGCCTGATTGCGGCGAAAAGCATGAACCAGCCGTTCGACGACGCGATGCAAGGCATGCTGCTGCCCGCGCTCGGCATGACGCACACCTACCTCGACGTGCCGGCCGGCGTGATAAAGGACTACGCGCAGGGCTACAACAAAAACGACGCCCCGGTGCGGCTGAACCCTGGCGCTCTGGCATCCGAGGCATACGGGATCAAGACCGATACGACGGATGTCCTGCGATTCCTCGACGTCAACATGAACGTCGCGGCGGTCGATGCCAAGTGGCAGCGCGCGATTGCGTGCGCTCAGACGGGCTACTACGCGGCAGGCCCTTTCGTTCAGGACCTGATCTGGGAGCAGTATCCGTATCCGGTCGCCTTGAACACGCTGCAGGCCGGCAACTCGCCTGACCTCATCTACAAAGGCGTCGCGGCGACGGCTTTGACGCCGCCCTTGCCGCCGCAATCCGAAGCGCTCATCAACAAGACCGGTTCGACGAACGGCTTTTCGACCTACGCGGTCTTCATCCCGGCACGCAAGATCGGCATCGTCATCCTCGCGAACAAGTCCTACCCGATCGATGCCCGGGTCGCGGCGGCCTATCGGATCTTGAGTTCGCTCGCGGACCAGAAATGATCGAATCGCGCCGGCACGACCAGCGTCACCGGCGCGATTCGATCGACGTGCTGCTCGATGCAGCGATGGCTCACTCGATCAGCAACACGTGACCATCAGTTGCCGGATCCTGTCCTTGAGCCCCTGCTCGACAAAAACGGTCAGCACCAAGCGCTCGCGGCACGCGCGCAGCACGACATCGGCGACGCCCGCTTCGCAGGTGGCGAAGCGCTGGGTGCCGCAGCAGCTTTCGAGGACGAACCCCTCGAAATCGCCGAAGCAATCGAACAGCACCTCGCGGACCTTGCCGCGATACTCCACGAGCGCGCCGCCGCGTCCGCCGCGTCCGCCACACCCCTCTCCGCCGCCCTGCCCCTGACCGAGCCCGTTACAGATCCCTTGACCCGGGCCCGGCTCCGGCGCGCCGTTCGGCGACGCCGGGATCGCGCCCGCCTTGCCGCCGAACCCATTGACGCGGCCCACCAGGTAGGACAAGTAGCGCTGCAAGACCGGATGCCACCGGCTCGTCAGCGGCGTGTTCAGGAAGCGCCACTTCATGATCGCGAGCGTGTTCTCCTCGGGCCACAGCAGCGGCTCTTCGAGCGAAACCGGAATCGTGACCTGGAAGGTGCCGACGATGTAGCGCCAGTCGGTGACCGGTGGTTTGCGCTTGGCCTCGGCACGCGCCTGTGCAACGATACCCGTGTTGTTCGTCAACGCGGGCGGTTGCCGGCTGCGTACGCGGCGCACCACGATATTGAACTGCTGCCCGGCTTTTACGCCGATCGGCAGGTCGATCGTGAAGAGGCCCGCGAAGCTCGCGCCGGTCCCGAACGGTATCGGCAGATACGTCACGGGATGATCGACCGTGCATTGCACGGTGTGCTCGTCGGTGGCGGTCCACGGGACGTCCGCGTAGAGCAGCATCGACAGCCGCACCACATCGAGCGAACTCGCCTGCGGCCAAAAGATGCTCGCGACGCTGCCCTTCGGCGTGTTGCCCCAATCGATCATCAGCTCGTCAGGATAACCAAGCATCGTCGTCAGCGGGTTGCCGGTGCGCAGGCTCGGCTTGTTGTCGAAGGTTTGCGGAATGCGGTGGGTGGCGGCACCGCCCGGATTGCCGGACCACGACACCTGCAGATTGCGTTGCGCGAGCTTGTCGGTGTTTTCCGGGCTCAGCGTGATCCCGTTCGAGTTGAGAATCGGCGCGCCGTCATAGGCGATTTGCGCGACGAGGCAGTGATGCGTGCCCGGCAGCGAATTCGGCGGCAGATCGCCCACGTTCAGATAGCAGCCGAAATAGTGATAGGTCTCGTTGTTGCTCGAGCTGCTGATCGTCGCCTCGTTGGCCCCGGGGTTGCTGCCGCTCAGATCGTAATCGCCCGTGCCGCCGCTCGTCGCGAAGAACGCGAACGTGAGGTTGTCGGGCGGGTTCGTCGTGGCGTCCACGCCGTTGAGCGGCTTGTCGGGCAGGTTCAACGCATCGTAAGTGCTCAGATACGTGGTTTGCGGATCGTAGTCAGTGTCGTTCGACTGCGTCGCGAACATGCGGAAGAACACCTTGACGTTGGTGGCCGTCGAGCCGGTGCCTCTCATCCTCACGCGCGC
Organism: Trinickia camelliae; assembly: GCF_053525655.1. Taxonomy (NCBI): domain Bacteria; kingdom Pseudomonadati; phylum Pseudomonadota; class Betaproteobacteria; order Burkholderiales; family Burkholderiaceae; genus Trinickia; species Trinickia camelliae. The sequence continues at coordinate 95,123 of NZ_JBCHAA010000019.1, read as the reverse complement.
GATCGCGAAGTTGTACGCCGTGTGCTTCTTGTTGTCGGGGCCGAGCACCTGGTTCGCCACCGACGAATCTTCGATGAGATCGTTCCCCTCGTTGAGCGTCTGAAACGGATCGGTGCCGCCCTGCTGCGTGTAGCCGTTCGACGCATCGTTCAGGTAAGTCAACAGATTGCCGAGGTAGTCGAAAGGCGCATTGCCGCCGCTCGGGAAGTTGATGAACGGCTCCTGGTTCAAGTCCGGTATGACCTGGAACACCCGCAGATCCTGGCTCAAATAGAACGCGTTGGGCGGGTTGGTGTTCGCGTCGACGTTGGTGAAATACGGGTCCGCGCCGGCCGTGAGTTCGAACAGCGCCTCGGCGTTGAATGCTTGCGAGCCGAACGCGATGCTGGCCTCGAGCGGAGAGATGATCGCCGGTGATCCATGCGCGGGAAACGCCGCGCTCGGGATCGACAGCACCGTGATCGGAAACAGAATGCGCTGCGGCGTGCTGGCGTTGCCGCTGTAGACGGCGCTGCCCTGTTGGAACGTGGCGCCTTGCGCCGCAAACGGGCCCGAAAACTGAATCGCCGGATTGCCGACCACGCTCGGCGCGAAGCCTTCGAGCGCGAGATAGAACGCGTCAGGGAAATTCTTCCCGCTCGTCGCGGCGCTTTGCACCTCGTCGGCGCCGAAGGTGTTCTTGAGGGTCCAGAAATGGAACGTCGTATTCTTGCGCGCGAGCCACGTCGCGACGTTGACGTAGAACTCCGTGATCGGTCCGAGAATGGCGGGCGGCAGACCCAGGGTCGTGTTGGTCGGCGGCCCGTGCATCTTATCGGAGTGCGGATCGCCGATCAGATTCTTGTCGAGGTAGTGATGGAACGTCGACCCGGTGACGATCCGGCCGACGTTCGCGCCATAGCCGTCGTAGACGCAGACGGTCCCATGCACTTTCTCGTTCGTGGCGGAATAGTCGGGCTGCTGTCCCGGCGGCACGTTTCCGTCGTAAGTCGCGTGCCCGACATCCTTGCCGTACGCGATGATCTCGGGTGTCGGCTGATAACCGCCGGGATTCGGAAACTCTTGATAGGAATGCTGATGGTTGCCGCTGTCGGTGAAGGTCAGCGAGTTGGGCGTGCCGCTGCCGTCGTTCGGATTGAACGATGCGCCCGATGCGAGGATCGTCGAGAAGTCGGTCGCCTCGCCTTCGTGCATGTGGTCCGGAAAATCGGCGATCGCCACGCCGCCCGTGCCGCGCAGCACGGCGTGGATCGGAGTCGGCGACTGCGTCAACGGATTGCCCGCGGCATCCATCAACGTTTGCGGTGTCGGATCGGACTGATCCCAGAAGAAATAGACCTTCTGCCCGCCGAACAACGTCGCGTCGGGTTGCAGCGTATCGAAGCGGTCGGTCATGCCGGCGGGATAACCGGGCGACGTGGCGTCGCCGCCCACGGACCAGTTCGGCATGAACGTCTGGCCGGTCGCCGGATCGGTGAACGCATGGTCCCACTCGAACCACTTGCGCATCACGCGAACGCGCGGCAGGCCACCGCACATGCACGCCCCGAGGCCGTCGTGATCGCCGACCGCGAAGACGCCTCCGCCACCTTTCATGAAGTCGGCGATGGCGATCTGTTCGTCGGCCGTGATGTTGGTATTCCAATTGGCCAATTGCGTGCCGTTATAGCCTTCGTCGGCGATCAGCCAGATGAGGTCGTAGACCGCGAGGTTGGGCACATCGGTGAAGACGAAATCGCCCGGGTAGGTCAAGTTCTGCGAGGTGTCGGGATCGTTTCCGGCAAACATCGCGCCGCGCCTGTGCGCGGTATCGACCTGGATCGACGGGATATTGCTGGGATTGTTGAGCGCGTTGACGAGCGTGACTAGCGAGAAGCAGCTCGAGTCGTACTGCGAGGTCGTCTGCGGGCCGTAGTTGAAGAAGTTACCGTCGGTAACCATGAGCATGCGGATATCGGCCATGTCGTCCCCCGGATGGCTGTCGCGCGCGCCCGCCCGAGCCGCCTTGCCATGCGAGCAGGGACTCGGCGCCGCGTCGCTTACGTAAGACGAATCGGCGCGAAGGGGTTTTTAATTTTTCGGGGATCCGCATTTCGACCCGTTGCTGTCGTTCGCGCGTCTTTGGGGCCAACGACGGCTTCCGATTCACATGAGACGGCCGCAGTCGAATCAATCACCTATTCTTGATATGAGTTCGCCAGCGACTGTGCTTTTCCCACAGCTGTCGCTTTCCCTATAAGGAGTTTGCGATGTTCAACATGTCCAACCTCAAGCGTCTGAAGACACTCGAAGAACATGCGCCCGAAGCCGTCAAGGCGTTCTGGGCGTTTGACAAGGCAGCCTTCGAAGCGGGCGAGCTGTCAGTCCAGACGAAGCAACTGATTGCCGTAGCTGTCGCGCTGACAACGCAGTGCCCTTATTGCATCGAGGTTCACACCAAAGCGGCTCGCGATGCAGGCGCAACCGACAAGCAACTCACCGAGGCCGCGATGGTGGCAACGGCCATGCGTGCCGGCGCGGCAATCACGCACGCGACGCACTTGATGAAGGACTAGCCTGCTTGATGGCGATGGCGAACGGCCGTTCACGGCCGGACTGAGATGGCTACGGTCTGCGGCCACGTCACCGCTGACGCAATCGGCTTCCGTAAGCTCGCCGTGCAAGAATCAAATCCCGCGATCACCGGTCAGGAAGCCGAACGTCATGGATCAACCCATAGTTCTTACGTCGCCGATTTTCTCCTCGGACTCGACGATCTGGTTTTCGGCCTTCGCTTTCGGCTGGGGCTACCGCGCCTTTGCGCTCCCCGCGCAGACGGTCCGCGAAAAGCTCGGCGCCGGCGATGAAAGCGCAAAGCAACTTGCGCTCGCGTTCGAACTCGGCAAACGCCGTATTTTGCGGGCTATAGAGCAGATTGCGTCCCCACAAGCAGGGGAACGAATGGAGCTTTCGCCTGCCGATCTCTAGCCCTCGATTAATCCTCCGACTTTACGCGTTGGCGTCTCGCGCCACGTTGCAAGATCGGCTGCCTCGACAGTATCTCCACGCACGCATAGAGGTCAGTCCGTTTGGGCGCGACGTACTTCTGTCTTTCGCCATGCCTTAAAAGCATTCCGCTGATACAAATTTTTACACTCTCTCAACCGCCCGCCCCGTGAGTCTCCCGGCCCTCGCCCGAAGACAACTGAAAGCCACCCTTCACCGTACTTTCTCTTTTCAATCCTTATCTCGTTCGGGGCGTGGTCGCTCCCTAGCAACTTACGAGGTCAAAAATGGACAAGATCAGGAAGTGGGCTCGAGTCGGTGCAATATTCAGCGCGAGCATGCTGGCGTTCGCGAGCATGGCCGCGACAGCGGAGGATGACGATCATCAGCAATACAAGCACGTCCTGCTGATCAGTGTGGATGGGATGCATCAGGTCGACCTGATCAATTACGTCAATACCCACCCGGGATCCACCTTGGCGAAGCTGGTCAAACATGGCGTCGAGTACACCCATGCCTCGACCTCCAAGCCCTCGGACTCGTTTCCTGGGCTTCTGGCGTTTGCAACCGGCGGCAGCCCGCTTAGCCACGGCGTCTTCTATGACGATACTTACGACGCTACCCTGTTCCCGCCGGGCAGTAATTGCACCGGCACACCCGGCACGGAAGTGAGCAACTTCGAAGCACTCGACTGGGATCTGACCAAGCTGGACGGCGGATCAGCCCCGCCCGGAGTCGCGTTCGATCCACGCAATCCGCACATCAATCCCGCGAATCTCGCGCTGCGCAAGACAGCTGCCGGCTGCGAGAAGGTCTGGCCGCATCTTTACATGAAGCACCAGACAAACACGATCTTCGAGATCATCCATGAGGCCGGCCTGCGTACCGCATGGTCGGATAAGCACCCAGCCTACGAGATCCTCAATGGGCCGTCCGGGGTGGGGCTGGACGAACTCTATGCCCCCGAGATCAACTCGACCTCCCTGCAGGCGAATGGCTTTCCGAACGCACCCGCCAGTGACGATTGGACCGCCGACCCGATCTATACCCGGACCTACGATGGCTTCAAAGTCAAGGTCGTCCTGAACTGGATCCATGGGCTGGATCAGACTGGGACGAAGCAGGTCGGTGTGCCCGCGATCTTCGGCATGAACTTTCAGGCTGTCAGCGTCGGACAGAAAGTCACGGTGGCCATGGAAGGCTCGTCCACGACCCGTGGTGGCTATCTCGACGCGGCCGCGACCCCGACCGTGCCGTTGGAACAATCGCTGGACTTCGTCGATGCCTCTCTGGGCCAAATGTACGATGCGCTCAAAGCGAGCCATCTGCTGAATTCGACGCTGATCATCGTCGGCGCCAAGCATGGCCAGTCGCCGATCGACGTCACGAAGCTTCACATGCTTAGCGGTTCGAAAAACGCTTATGCGACCGCCGACGTGACCGACCCCATGACCCTGCTCAAGAATGGCGGCGTAGCGGTCGCCCAGGAAACGGCCGACGACGTGTCGCTCTTATGGCTCAAAAACCACAGCGATAAGGATCAGGCCGTCTCGATCCTCAGCGCTGACCAGGCGGGCAGCAATACCACCCGCATCCAGACCCTTTACGACGGCCCAACCTTGAAGGCGATCTGGGGGGATCCCGCGAAGGGCCGCGTCCCTGATCTCATCATCCAGCCGATACCTGGGACGATTTACAGCGGGAGCGCGGCTAAACTGGCCGAGCACGGGGGCCTCGCCGCTGACGATACCAACACGCTGTTGGTGGTCTCCAATCCGACGCTGAAGAAAAAGGTCGTCGATACGCCGGTGACCAACATGCAAGTGGCGCCGACTATCTTGAAGGCGCTCGGCCTCGATCCACACAAACTGGTGGATGTTCAACGTGAAGGCACCCAGCTCCTTCCGGGCTTCGAGACCACCGGGGACGACGATTCGGGTGACCATTCGGAGTAACGGCCGCAAAGCGCCGGCGGTCCTTTTAGGTTGAGGCCGTCGGCGTGGCGAGCCCCGTATGCGAGCAACGTGTGCGACGAAGCCATCGATCCGCCAGTAGACGACACGGGCGGACTCAGCCCTGTTCGTCGCCGGACGGCTCCCATGCGGTCACCAGTTGCAGCAGTCCCGGAAATCGCGACTCAAGATCCTCGGTTCGCACGCGGCTGCGTCGCTCGAGCCCATATTGACGCTGACGAATCACGCCCGCTTCACGCAGCGCTTTGAAGTGATGGGTCAATGACGATTTCGCACGATTGAAACCGAACCAACTGCACGGGTGGTCGTACGCCTCGGATTCCAGCAACAACCGGCGGACGATCGTCAGGCGCAACGGGTCGGCCAGTGCGCCGAATATCGCGTCCAGACGCAAATCGGACACTGCCGGCTCCGGCAGCGGATCGGGAAGGTTGGCAGGTACTGCGGCGGCCAGGTCGCGGTGGGTCGTGCGTTTCATGTTCACGACTATATCACTGTACGAGTTTTTTCGAACTAAGCTATAGTACGAAAAAACTCGTACAAGGAAGATCACCGTGTCCGACACTGCCGCAGTGCAATCCAGCCGCGCGTCCGCGCACATTTCCCCCGACATGTGGCGCGCCGCATGGACGGTCACGTCGGTGTTCATGCTGTCCAATTCCCCGACGCCGCTGTATGTGGTCTGGCAGCGCACGCTCGGTTTTTCATCCGGCACCTTGACGGTCATCTTTGCCCTTTACATCCTTGGACTACTCGGCACGCTGTCGGTCGCCGGACAGCTATCGGATCGTTACGGCCGAAAGCCGGTTCTTTTGCCGGGGATCCTTGTGGCGCTGGTCGCATGTGCGTTGTTCGCAAACGCAACGTCCATTGCAACGCTTGCCGTTGCCCGGCTGCTGACGGGTATCTCGGTCGGTGTCATCGTGTCGGCAGGAATGGCGTCCGTGGCGGACCTCGGCGGTGGTGAGCGTCGACGTCAGGCAGCACTGCTCGCATCGGTGGCGATGGTTCTCGGCGCGGGCCTCGGGCCGTTGCTGGCCGGCGGCGCCGCGCAAACGGTCGCGCATCCGGTAGCGCTGGTTTTCGGTATCGAATTCCTCGTGCTGCTGAGTGCTCTCGTCATTGCGTGGCGGTTGCCCCTTGGCCGGCCAGCAAGGGCAGCGGGCAATGTCGCGCGTCTGCATTTGCCGTCGGTCCCAGCGATGAATCGACGGCACGTCGCGGCCGGTATCGGCGTTTTCGGGCCCGGCATTACTGCAACATCGTTTGTGCTTGCTTTGGGGCCTTCGTTACTCGCCCGTCTGCTCGAAGTTCACAGCCCGTTGCTCGCCGGCGGCATGGCTTGCATGATGTTTCTCGCTGCAACGGGAGTTCAGTTCGCCGTGCGGCGTTGGTCGGTACGTGCGTTGTTCGTGGCAGGTACGACGGCGACCGTACTGTCGATGTGTGCACTATGTGCCGCGGTGCATATGCTGTCGGCGTCGGTTCTGGTGGCCGCTGCGCTGTTCGCGGGGGTAGCGCAGGGCCTTGGGCAGTTGGGCGGCTTGACGCTCATCGGCCTGCATGTGCCGGACGCGCGCCGGGCCGAAGCCATTGCCGTCATGAATATCGGCGGCTATCTGCCAGCGGGGCTGCTGCCCGTTATGACCGGCTACGCGATCGACGTCTTTGGCTTGGCGGCCGGTGCGACTGCATTTGCCATCGCACTGGCGCTGATTGCGCTTGGGGCCGGTTGCATGGTTTTTCGATCGCTGAAACTCGGCGGCGATTGATGGTGGGCGCGCGCGATCTAGCCACTCGCCGAGGACAGCTCCGCACGCTTTCGCTGCAGGAACCGGCGTACGGCCGGATCAGGCTCGAGGCCAATCGCGAGATCGTACGCGCCGAGCGCTTCGGCCGTCGCGCCAGCACGCGCGAGCAGATCGGCGCGCGCGGCCCAGTACGGCTGATAGTCGGCTAGCCGCGGATCGTCCGCATACAGCGCGAGCGCGTCGAGTGCCGCCTGCGGGCCGTCGCGTTCCGCCAGCGCGATCGCGCGGTTCACCGCGACCACCGGCGACGCCGCGATCGCGAGCAGTGCATCGTAGAGCCGCACTATCTCGTCCCAGTTCGGGTGATGCGTCCGGCAGCGGTGCACGTGCGCAGACTGCAGCGCGGCCTCGAGCTGAAAGCGTCCGATTGCGTTGAATGCGCACGCATGCCGTAGCAGCGCGTCGGCTGCGCCGATCATCGGTGCGTCCCATGCCGCCGGATCCTGAGCCGACAGCGGCACGTATTCGCCGGCCGCATCGCGTCGCGCATCGCGCCGCGCCTGCGCATACAGCATCAGTGCGAGCAGACCCAGCGTCTCCGGCTCATCGGGCAGCAGCTCGACGAGCAGTTGCGCAAGAAACAACGCCTCGCCGGCGAGATCGCGCCGCACGGTATCGCCGCCGATCGGATCAGTCCACCCTTGCGCATAGGCCGCGTAGACCGCTTCCAGCACCGCAGCGAGACGGCCGGGCAACTCCTCGCGCTCGGGCACGCTGAACGGAATGCCCGCGTCGCGGATCTTGTTCTTCGCCCGCACGAGGCGCTTGGTCATCGCGGCGGGCGACGTCAGGAACGCGGATGCGATCGTCTTCGCTTCGAGCCCCAGCACCACCTGCAGCATCAACGGCGTGCGAATTGCTGCCTCGAGCGCGGGGTGGGTGCACGCGAACAGCAGCGCAAGACGCCGGTCGGGCAACGCGCCTGCTTCACGCTCGTCGATCTCATCGGCGAGGATCGCGAGCTGGTTCGCCACTTCATCGCCGACCCAGCGATGGCGCGCGCCGTCGATTGCCCGGCGGCGCGCAACCGTCATCAGCCACGCCTCGGGATTCGCGGGGCAGCCGCGCTCCGGCCAGTCCGCGAGCGCGGCCGCAAACGCGTCGGCTAGCGCGTCCTCGGCCGCAGCAACGTCGCGCGTGCGCATCGCCAGCAGCGCGACGAGCTTGCCGTAGCTGCGGCGAGCGACCGCCTCGGCAATCGAATGCGCGGCGCCGTCTGCGTCACGATCGCCGCCGGACAGACTCATGCGGCAGACGGCTCATTGTAGGGAGCGGTCCAGACCGGGCGCACTTCCATGATGCCGTGCCCCGCGCCGGGACAACGCGAGGCCCACGCGATCGCCGCGTCCAGGTTGGGCACGTCGATCAGGAAGTAGCCGGCGAGTTGCTCCTTCGAATCGGAATACGGTCCGTCAAGCACCTGCGGCTTGCCGTCGACGAGCCGCACCGTGGTGGCCGTGTTCGTGTGCTGCAGCCGGTTGCCGCCCACCAGCACCTCCGCCTTGGTCAACGCTTCCGAGTACGCCTGATACGCGGCGACCCCTTGCTGCCGCTCGCTGTCGGTCATCTGGTTCCAGCGGTTTTCTTGCGAATAGATCATCAATAGGTATTGCATATGAGCCTCCGTCTTGGGGTTGAGGCGGACGAATGAAATCGAGCCGCCATCACAATGACGCGCGGGGCGCGTGCTGACGGACAGGATGCGTCGAAAAAACTCGCCGTCCGTTCCCATTCAAATCCGACCGCATCCGGTAGTCCGCCTCTACCCCGCTACCCATTTGGGTGGTGTGCGTCCCTTGTCCTTCTGTCATTGTGAGCCGGTCGTCGCAACGCTACCCGCCAACGATAGGTGACTAATCGACGAAGCGACGCACAAGCAGGTCATTGCGTAACTGGCAGGAGACTGGAAATGGAAACCACATTCTCGAGCGGTAATCCTTTGATGGATCTATCGGACAGTCTGGCAGACATTGTCGGGCGAGTCGGACGGAGCGTCGTGGCAGTACACGGCCGGCATCGCATGCCGTCCAGTGGGGTAATCTGGCGCCATGGCGTCGTCGTCACGGCTGCGCACACGATCAGGCGTGAGGACGGGATCGAAGTCACATTGACCGACGGCCGTACGGTCGCCGCAGTCCTCGCGGGCCTGGATTTGGGCACCGACCTCGCGGTGCTGAAACTGGACGGCGTAGACCTGGACCCAATCGAGTCTGGCGATGCCCGCTCACTGAAGCCGGGTCATCTGGCGCTCGCCGTCGCGCGTGCGGACGAGATCGGCATCAGTGCTGATTTTGGCGTGATCGGCGGCACAGGTGGTACTTGGCGCACGTGGAGAGGTGGACAGCTCGATGCGTTCGTGCGACTGGACGGCGGTCTGCGCCCGGGTTTCTCCGGGGCGGCCCTCGCCGATATGCGCGGGAAGGTCATGGGCATCTGCACGTCGGCACTGATGCGCGGCGCCGGCATGCTGATTCCCGGGATGACCGTGGAGCGCGTCACGGATGAACTGTTGGCTAAAGGGCGCGTCGCACGGGGCTACCTTGGCGTCGGCACGCAACAGGTCAGCCTGCTGGACGCGTGGGTGAACAAACTGAACCTGCCGTTCAAAAGCGGATTGCTGATCAATTCGCTTGCGCCGGGCGGTCCTGCGGAACAGGCGGGCGTGCTCATCGGTGATGTCCTGATCGAACTGGACGGCAGGCCTTGCCGCGACATGGACGACGTGCACGCAGCGCTGGGTTCCTCAAGCATTGGACAGCCGTTGCAAATCACGTCGATCCGAGGTGGCGAACGCCACGCGTGTTCGGTCGCAGTGGGTGAACGCCCCCAACGGAATTCGTGCAGGTGAGGTCCGGGAAGCGGCGATATGTCGGATGGACAGAGGGTACACATGGGGCCGGTGCGGGTCGCGGTCATTGCGGCATCGTCGCAGCTGCGCGCAAGCCTGCAAACGCTGGTCGAGGGGAACCCGGCACTCGATTTCCTGGGTAGCGCAGCCGACGCCGAAACGCTCGCCGATTGCCTCGCGGGTTCGGTGCCGGATGTGCTCGTGACCGACATCGAGCCGGATGCGAGCGACGCGCTCAAGACGCTATTCGAACTCGGGCACGCGCCACCGGCGCTTGTCCTGTTGATCGACGACCCGGATAGCGACTGGATCCTCGACGCGCTGCCCGCCGATGCGACGGCGATCCTGCCGCGCAACGCAATGCCGGCCGAAATCGCCGTGTCCATCGAAGCCGTCGCCGCGGGCCTTTGCGTGCTGTCACCCGACCTCCTCGCAAGACTGCTCCCCGGACGAAAGCCATTGCACCAGATGGCATCCGGCGAACCGTTCGAAGCCTTGACCTTGCGTGAGATCGAAGTGCTGGCGATGCTCGCCGACGGACTCGGCAACAAGGAGATTGCGCGGCAACTCGACATCTCGGACAACACGGTGAAATTCCACCTCTCATCCATCTTCGGCAAACTCGGCGCGACCAATCGCACGGAAGCGGTGATGCTCGGCATGCGGCACGGATTCATCATGGTGTAGACAGACACGAGGGCCCTGCCACCCGCCTCGACATTGTCCACTGCTCTTGCGAGCGCGCCCCGTCATACAACGACCGTCATCGACCCTCAACGGCCTTTCGACCGAATGCGAGTGCTATGGCAGGTTGCAAACTGGAGCGGCCATTCGCGCGGCGTCTCGGCCGTTATTCGCGAGATGTCAGCGAAAATGGAGCGAAATTGGGACTGCAAGCAGTTCCGCCAAGCGCGCGTTTGCTCCATTAGTATCCAAGACGATTTATTGCCCCCGTGTAACCAGTTCCCAAGCGTCAATCGCGCGATTGCGACGCCCCGCAAAAACACTAAGGGCGATGTTACGAATGGAAGCCTTCCTACAGGGAGTGCCATCCCGATCTACAGGAAATGCACAAAATCGCTCTGCGAGTGGCTGCACTCGCAGAGCAACTCCGATTTGCGATCAACAACGAAATGTTCAGCGCAGGTTGGTCTTCACGAGCTCAATGATCTCGTCGCCACGCCCGCTCAGAATCGCGCGCAGCATGAATAGGCTGAAGCCCTTTGCCTGCGACAGCGCGATATGGGGTGGCATCGCGAGTTCGTATTTCGCCGTGACAACGTCCACCAGGGCGGGGCCGGGATGGGCGAACGCCTGCTTTAACGCCGCTTCCAGGCCCTCCGACTCCTCGACACGAATGCTAAAAATGCCCGCACCGTGGGCGATCGCGGCGAAGTCCGTCTTGCTCAAATCAACATTGGTGTCAAGGTAGCCACCCGCTTTCAGTTCGAGCGAGACGAAGCCAAGCAGGCTGTTGTTAAAGACCACTACCTTGATCGGCAGGTTGAGTTGGCGGGCCGTGAGCAGATCGCCCAGCAGCATTGACAGACCACCGTCCCCCGATAGAGAGACAACCTGCCGTTGCGGGTGGCCTGCTTGAGCACCGAGCGCCTGTGGCATGGCGTTGGCCATCGAGCCATGGTTGAACGAGCCGTGCAGTTGCCGCTTGCCGTTCATCGTCAGATAACGCGCAGCCCACAGCGTCGGCGTGCCTACGTCGGCCGTAAAGATTGCATCATCGCTTGCCACCTGATCGATCATTCTGGTCAGGTACTGGGGATGGATCGGGTTACCGGGATCGGACGGGGTGGCCAGATCATCGAGCTCCTTGCGGGCGGACGCGTAATGTTTGCGAGCGTTATCCATGAAGCTGCGGTCTGTCTTGCGCTGCAGCTTCGGCAACAACGCTGCAATCGTTTCCTTGACCGTACCGACGAGTCCGAGCGCTAGCGGCGTACGCTTGCCAAGTTGCGAGCCCTTGTGGTCGATCTGCACGACCTTTGCTTCAGGTGGATAGAACGACCGATATGGAAAGTCGCAGCCCAACAGAAGCAGCGTGTCGCACGACATCATTGCATGGTAGCCGGAGCTGAACCCGATTAGTCCGGTCATGCCCACATCGTACGGGTTGTCGTATTCGATGAACTGCTTGCCGCGCAGCGCGTGAACAATCGGTGCACCCAGCGTGTCGGCCAGCGCGACGACCTCGCCATGCGCGCCTTCCACACCGCTGCCGCACATGAGCGTTACGGCTTCGCAGCCGTTCAGCATCGCGGCAAGGCGTTCCAGATCGGTGTCGGCTGGCACGATGGTGGGCGGCGCGGTGCTGCTCCATTGAGCTGCGGCGGCGGGACCCTCACTCAACGCGACATCTCCCGGCAGCACGATCACCGCAACGCCACGCTCCTCGATCGCCGTGCGCATCGCGCGCTCCAACACACGTGGAAACTGCGACGCGTTCGACACCAGTTCGACGTAGTGACTGCACTCCTTGAACAGCTCCTGGGGATGCGTTTCCTGAAAGTAGCCAAGCCCGATTTCAGTTGAGGGTATATGCGCAGCAATGGCGAGCACCGGCTGATGATTGCGATGGCAGTCGAACAGGCCATTGATCAGGTGGAGATTGCCCGGCCCACAGCTTCCGGCGCAGACCGCCAGTCGTCCAGTGGACGCCGCATCTGCGCCTGCGGCGAACGCAGCGACCTCCTCGTGGCGGGTATGCATCCAGCGTATCGAACCAACCTGATCGAGGCTGTACGCCAGTCCATTCAGGCTGTCGCCAGTTACCCCCCAAATCCGCTCGACACCTGCTGCAGTGAGTGTCTTCGCCAGATAGTCGGCAATGGTTTGCTTTTCCATACGCTACTCCATGACAACAGCTTCGATCGAGCCTTGCGCGTGCAAGTCCGACTTGTGCGGTCGTGTTAGGTAAAAGAAATCATTGGGTTGGCCAATGACCGGTACTTGCCTCGTCCTTGACCCGGGCCGCCACACCAAAAGGCAACGGCTTCCCGTGCTTCACGACTGGTGTTCAGCTTATGAGCAGTGACGCGAAATAATCCTGAATCGCGCATTAACACTGAGGTTGACCCGGTTCGACGGACGAATTTGCAGTCAGCGATTTGGTGTGATCTAGCCTCCTCTAGGCGTTGAGTCGCGGGTTGTCCACGGGCGGGCGGCGGGGCGCCTGTCTCGACGATGGCGCTGTCCGCCGGTGGGCAACCCGCAAGGCGATACGGTTTGCCTTTTAGTGGTGATGTTCTCGAATTCGAGCGGCGAACAGTAGCCGATTCTGCTGTGCAGGTGGCGTACGTTGCACCAGCCCTCCAGGAACAAGAAGATGCGCTGCCATGGCCTGTCCATGGGTCGCAAGGTGTTCGCGCGATAGGAGCTCCGCTTCGAGCGTGCCGAAGAACGATTCGGCAACTCCCGGCGCACTCCGCCAGGCGTCCGGTGAGAAGGGCTTCCGCACCGGACGCGAAGGCAGCACGGTCACCTTGCCGGACGTGGATCCAGTCGATTTCCCCGGAACGCCAAAGCGAGTCAGAAATGCCGTATGCGATTGCTCGGCAATACGCCGAAATACAGTCATTCCTCGTACCTACTCCCGGGCGCGGTGTCGTCGTGCGCGGAAGTCGGCAGCCCAACGTCTGTCGACAGCCGCTCGCCAGAGTGGCCGCCTCATACTCAGTGAAAGTTGTCGCCCTTCACCATCTCGAACAGCTTGTGATTGTCGCTGTAGTCGACATGTACGCCGACGACTACCGGGCCCGCCGTGTCGAATGCCCTCTTCATGACGGGCCCGATGTTGTCGGGTGTGTCGATCATGAGGCCCGTTGCACCGAACGCCTGCGCGTATTTCACGAAGTCGACCGGTCCGAAATCGACGCCGGACACGCGACCATACTTCAGACGCTCTTGCGTACCGACCATGTCGTACGTGCCGTCGATCCAAATCATGTGGACTAGGTTGGCCTTCAGACGCACTGCGGTTTCCAGTTCCATAGCGGAGTACAGGAAGCCGCCGTCGCCGGAAATAGACAAGATCTTCTCTGTCGGCCGTACGAGTGCTGCAGCAATCGCCCACGGCAAGGCCACCCCGAGCGTCTGCTGGCCGTTGGAGATCAGCAGCTGACGCGAGCGGAAACTATAAAGATGCAGCGCAATCCACAAATGGAATGAGCCCATATCGAGACATACCGTCACGTCTGGGCCAACGAACGGCTTTAACTCATGTACGAGACGCAGCGGATGGATCGGCGTGCCGCCGCGTGTCGCGGATTCGGCGGATAACGCGTCGCGCGCTGCGATGATTGAATTCAGCATGTTCTCAGACAATGCCGACTTCGATTCACGCCGGATCTGTGGGGTGAGTGCATCGAGCGTCTGGCCGATATCGCCGGTCAGTTCGACGCGGGGCCGGTACGCATTGTCGAGCGTGGCGCTCAGGACATCGATGTGGACGATCGGACGGTCGACATTCGTATTCCACTCTGGCGGCCAGTATTCGACCGGGTTGTAACCGATGGTGATAACGAGATCGGCTGAATCGAGCAGCCGGTCGCCCGGCTGATTGGCCAACTGACCGACACGACCGCCGAAGTTGTCGAAGAGCGGCGCGCCGACGGCGCCCGCCGACTGGAACGTGCCCACCACGGCGAGGTTTCCCTTCGAGATGAATGACTGGAGCGCGCTCGCGTGCGCGGGCTGGCTTGCCAGCATGCCGAGCAAGATGATGGGATTGCTGGCCTGATTGATGAGACGTGCAGCCTCGCGGATCGCGTTGCCGTCGGCCGGGCCGGGACCGGCGAAAGCCGGCATGGGCAGCGGGTCGAACGGACACGCTCCTTTCATCACATCCATTGGCAGATTCACATAGACCGCGCCGGGGCGCCCGCTCTCCGCCTCGCGGAACGCGTTCGCCATCACTTCATTTACCTGATGACCCGCGCCCACGGTCGCGCTGAACTTGGTGACGGGCTTCATGATCGATACGGCGTCCATCGTCTGGTGAATCTGCTTGAGCGCATCCGCGGTTCCGACGGAGCCGCCCAGCGCGACGACGGGATCGCCTTCGGTGTTCGCGGTGGCGAGGCCCGTCGTCAGGTTCGAGACGCCCGGCCCGGAAGTCGCGATCGCGACGCCCGCACGTCCAGTCATACGGCCGATGCCGCCCGCGATGAACGCAGCGTTCTGTTCATGACGGCACACGACCGTCTGGATCTTCGAATCGACCAGCGAGTTGAATACCGCGTCGATCTTGGCTCCCGGCACGCCGAACACATGCGCGACGCCATGCTGCTCAAGTGCGCGCACGACCAGATCCGCGCCGATCTGCGAAGCTTGTTGCTTTTCGTTTGGCATGTGAGCTCTCCGTGAATCAGTGAGCCTGTTCGGCGTAGGCGAGGGCCTGGGAGGTGTCGCGACTCAGATCGGCTTCGAGGAAGCTTTCCGATTCCGGCAAGACCAGATGGAAATCCGTGAGCGCCTCGATCCTGAGCCGCAGGCGCTCGGCTTCGAGTTTGAGCACGTGACCGCCATGCTGACGGTCGACGGACAGAAAGTGCATGTGATAGCCGGGGACGCTGAACGCGCTCGAAAATCCTGGCGACCAGATTCCGACGAGCGTTCCTTCAATATTGTCGAAGGTGAACTCGGTCTGCGTCTTCGATGCGTCCGCGAGACCCACGCCCGCTTGCGGTGGATTCACGACCCGCGTGGTGATGCTGTCGAACCTTCCGTCCAGGCGCAACGCGTAGAAGATGTTTGCCGAGCCGCGATGCGGATCGCACTTCGCTTCGAGATCGGCGAAGCTCGTCACCTGTTCGATGAACGTCTCACTGTCGGCCTCGAACGCCGTGACGACGGCAAACGGCGCACCGGCGTCGGGACTTGCCTCGCTCACCTTGCCGGAGCCCTGAATCTGATAGACCTTGCCATCGAGAACGGCCATTTCGCCGTCTAAATCGGCGAAGGTTCCGAGGCCGAAATCGCCGTGCTGCAGCAGCGTCGCGACAGTCACTTCCTGATCGTAGACGCCCGCCACGAGCGCGCCGGATGTGGATACCTGGAAGATCGTGTGCAGCGGATGGTCGAGATACTGCGCAAGCGCCGCCGTGACGATGGATGAGGCTCCGCACCCGGTCTGTTTTGCTCGTGCCTGCAGCGTCGCATGCAGGGAATCCGGAATGGCTGCGTTCAATTGGAACATTTGCATGTCCCCTGATGAAGTGGATTCAATACGGCCTCACCAGCTCGTACTGGGGCCTTTGCGACTATCTCTGAAGGCTAGTACATGAGCGATCGGGGATCGAATAATTTTCCTTTCAGCCATCTTTCCGGCCGCGCCGTAGCGAACCGGCCCCTGTCGTTTGATTGGTCAGCACGCAGACAAATGCGTCTTCCGCCCGAGACTTTCCTCCGAAGCGGCGGTTCGCCGATCGCAATCCGGAGGACATCCGGGGCGGCCAATGATGCGACCTGCGAACGGCCGAAAACTGAACGAAGCTGACACCTGAATATCAGGTCTGCGACACCAACGAACGACGCTTCCTGGCCGGCTACCGTCCGACGCGGCAGGCCGCGAGCAGCTTTGCAAGGTCGCGCCAGTCATCTGGCGAGACGACTGGCGTCGTCATCATCCCGCCTTTGACTTGGCCATTTTGGCTTTGCGCCCACGCGAAGTGGACTTTACCGGCACGCTCCGTCCATATTCATTCCACCAGGCCGTTAGTGCCTCCATCGTGGGCCCAAGCCCGCGGGCCTTCTGAGTGATCTCGTACTCCACGCGCGGAGGTACTTCCGCGAATACGGTGCGCGACACCAAGCCATCCGCTTCCAGTTCACGAAGCTGCGCCGTCAGCATGTGCTGTGTGATGCCAGGAATTGCCTTTTTCAACTCGCCGAAGCGATAGATTCGCTGGTTGAGCAGCCACATGATTTCGAGCTTCCATTTGCCGGAAAGGAGCGCGAAAGCACGTCGCATTTCGTCATGCATATTGATTTCTTCATCGCCATTAGTCTGGTTTTTCATACTAAGCGCCATTTTTTCATCCTACTTGCGAGATTTCATCTTAGGCGACATTCTCGCGCCTAGTCGATTGAGTGCCCCGCAAAGGAAGACTTTATGCTTGAGAACTATACGTATTGGATCAGCACAGCACTGTTGTCGCTGTTGTATCTGGTCTCGGCCCATCTGTACGTGACCAAACGAGACCATGTGAAGGAGGCACAAATCGCGCTGGGCTACTCCGCCGATCATCTCGTGTCCTTCATGATCGTCGTGAAAATTCTGGGCCCGGTCGCCATCCTTTCGCGGTTGAGTGTTTCCCTCAGTGATTTGGCTTATACCGGCATCTTTTATCACCTGATCTTGTCTGGCATGGCACATCTCGGTGCGCGCAATCCGAAGGCGGCTGTGCCAGCAGTCGTGGGCCTAGCCCTCGTCGCCACCTCATTCGCCACGCAAAACGCTGCTCGTCAGGTTCCGTCGCCCTATGCACCGAACTTCGCGCAGCCCATCCACCAAAGCTTCAACTGAATGGAGATGTTTATGGGCCGACTTAACGGAAAAGTAGCCATCGTGACAGGCGCCGGTCGAGGTATCGGTCGTGCTACCGCGAAGCTGTTCGCAGAGGAAGGCGCCAAAGTAGCAGTTCTTTCGCTCACCCCCGCCAATGTGGATGCGGTCGTCGCGGACATCGAGGCTTTCGGCGGCACGGCCCTCGGCGTGCCGTGCGACATCAGCGACGCCGAACAAATCAAGGCGGCGATAGAAAAGGTCGTCGAATCCTACGGTGGCATCGACGTCCTCGTGAACAACGCCTTCGATCCCACCGCACCCTTCTCATCCATCATCGATCTCTCGGTGGACCAATTGCAGCGCAATTTCGAGGTCGGCCCGATCGCCTACCTGCGCATGATGCAGGCCTGCTATCCCTACCTCAAGGCGAGCGGTGAAGGACGGGTCGTCAACTTTGGCTCGATGGCGGGCGTCGTGGGCCTTGTCGGTTACGGCCCGTACAACATGGCGAAAGAGGCGGTACGCGCCCTGACGCGAACTGCAGCTAAGGAATGGGGCGCCGATAAGATCACGGTGAACAATGTCCTACCGGTCGCTGAAACTTGGGATAAGAATGTCGACGTGCCCGCCCCGACCAATCCGCTAGGCCGCTACGGATCGCCGGACGATGACATCGCGCCCGTTGTCCTCTTCCTGGCGTGCAAGGATGCGCAGTTCCTGACGGGTTACAGCCTCACCCCTGACGGAGGCTCGATCATCGACAGCGCACGTTAGTCCACGGGAGCATGATCAATTTTCTACATGACCGCACGACGGCTGATCTGGCATACCGGATGACTGTCTATTGGCCGGCCTCTTCCTGATGCCGTCGGCTCAGATCGACCCCGAGGAGACATTCGACATTCCACAAAGCGGACAGCTACATGCGCTGTTCACACAATCGCCCTACCAGGTATGTGCCGCCGGATGGCTAATAAAATTCGGCGTACCACCGGGCCCATAAGGATCCGGGTTGCCGAAACGCGGAATAGCGCCGTCCGCACGGGCTTGGGCCAATTCCGCGCGCACCTGCGCTCGCGTCTTCGGACCTTGAGTCGATACCGCCTGCGTCGAGCTTGACTGCGAAGATTGAACGGATTGGGCGCCCACCAGAGTGGTCGCTACAGACAGTGTTGCCACGACCATTGTCATCATCAACAGCTTTGGTTTCATCATCGCTCTCCAAACACCTCTTTACCGGCCTGCACACTTGCCTGATGGGCAATCAGACCGGTATCAATGAACTACTCTGGTGTTTTTATTTAAGAGAGCCGACCCAATCCAATCTGCCGGAAACCTAGCGTGCATGGTGCAGGTTACTACGACCCGAGCGGCCTGTCTCATAACGCCCCCCGAAGACTTGTGCGCTATGGAGCCGATGCGGTTCGCAATTCAGTGGATCGAGAGCCAATAGGGTGGAACTGCTCACTGAATAAGGTAATCCCCGAGCCTCTTTTAGGACGCTTGCCTTATTCACGCGCATTTGGTCAGCGAATACAGTCATAACTGCAGGCGTGCCGCGTTGGCAATGTCAATGCACCGCGCTGGAGAATGCGATGAAAGCCATGATTCTGAGCTCCGTCGCAGCATTGTCACTGCGGACGGACGCGTTTGAGTTATCGCTCGATAGTCAGACAAATATCGTGGCCAAATCAACGAGTCAATTTTCCGGGTGCAGTTTCGTTTAGCCGGAGTGAACGCCGCGAACGCCACGCCCCAGGTATCAGTCTCGTATGGTTACCCGCCTAGACGCCAAGGATGGGAAAACCGGGCATTAGTGCGCGGAACGCGCAAAAGGAGGTCGTCGTGAAATCGGTCATTCTGGCAGTCACCGCCACATCCGCCCTCGCCGTATCGCTCGCGGCATTCGCCCAGTCGGACACGCAGGCGCCCATCACACGCGCCCAGGTGCGCGCCGAACTCCAGCAACTCGAGCAGGCCGGCTACAGCCCCTCGGGGGGCGAGGACGTCAACTACCCGCAAGACATTCAGGCAGCGGAAGCGCGTGTGGCGGCCCATGATGGCTCAACTGGGTACGGCGGCGTAAAGACCGGGTCATCGGTATCGGGTTCGCCTACGACCGTCTCGCCCTCTTCCCCCGAGAGTCAGGTATACGATTACTGACCAACCGGCCAATTCGTGAAAGACGGGGGCCATCCGGTTGCTAGCGGCCCCGTCGCTGACGCGGGTGATGCAATCAGCCAGCGGTGCTCTCCGCCCCCACGAGATGTCCCGTCAGTTATCAGAATTACAGCCGGCGGCCAGACGTGACGCCGGGTTTCCTCAACGCTTGGGGCGAGAGAATATGTTGACGAGATTCCCGTCAGCGTCGCGCAGCAAGAGCGATCGATTGCCCCAGGGCATCAACGTCGCCGGCATCACGATGTTTGTCCCGGACGCATTCATCCGTTCGAACACCGCGTCAACGTCCTCCACTTCGAACTCCAGGATCGCCGATTGATTAGCAGCCGCAGTGGCAGCACCGACATTGAAAAGCTCGATCAGACGCTCAGACGAAATCGCAAGCGTCGCTCCTTCGAACCGCAATTCGGCAAATCCGTCGGCCGGACGTATTGCCTCGATACCGGAAAGCCTTTGATAAAACTCCACCAGCCCATCGATATCCCGGGTAACAACACGAACCGATGCGAACTTCATTTTGAGCTCCTCGCCAAGAAAGGAAGCTCAGTCTAATGATCGATACTGTCAAATTCTGGCAGTATTGTGCGGCTGGCGGCGTGATTGAGCCTGCGCCACTCACGAAGCAGTGTTGACCGCCTTTTGGGGTAGCGCTCTTCCAAATGCTCGACGTTGGAGATCCGGTCCGAACGGAAATTCCGAAAATCAGCTCGAAGCTCGCACCAACACATCAGGACTCGCGCCTGGTCGAAATACACCAAGGCAAAGGGCCAAACGACACGCTGCGAGTGCATACCACTGGCGTCCACGTAGGTAATCTTGAGCTTCTGCTCTTCTCGGACTGCGGCACGCAGAAGGTCAGGCGAGACTTTGTGGGCAGGTCTCTTCAACGGCGCGCCGACCAGCAGCGAAGACTCCTCCAGTTCGCGACGCAGTTCAGTGGGCAGTACGGCGGCTATCTTCGCAAGCGTGCTCAGCGCACCGGACGATAGGGTCTTGTCGCAGCGATCGGCCACCCAGCGCATGCCAAGAACCAGGGCGTCGAGTTCCTCTGAGCGAAACATCATGGGCGGCAACATGAAACCCGGTTTCATAACGTAACCGACGCCCGGTTCCCCCTCGATCATGGCTCCTTGCGCCTGCAGACTGGCGATGTCCCGGTATAGCGTGCGGATGCTCACGCCGAGCTCCTCGGCCAGGGCTTGGCCACTCGCGGGACGTCGATAACGACGTAATACTTGCAGGAGATGAAGGAGACGTTCGGAGCGGGACATACGTGAATCCTGATATCGGAATTGAAGCAAATCGACGACGCTATCCTGTTCGCGGCGCCTATTCGAAGGCATGTGACGCACGCTCGCGAACGCAATATCGCTCGTATACATTGGAACGCCACCCAACTGGAACGAGTTCACCGCCATGACACCCTTCGATCAAGCCAGAGCCAGCAAGTCGCCATCCAGTCACGAAAACTGGCCTCATTTGCGGTTCCATCTTCCTTACAACCATGTGACGACAACCTTCGGCGATGACTGGTTCGCACTCAAGGCTGAATCATTCGCGCGCTTTTTCGGCACGCCGACGTTTCTCATCTCCCAGACGGTGGTCGTCGCGATCTGGATCATCGTCAATATGGCAGGTCTGACGAAATTCGATGTCTATCCTTTCATTTTGCTAAATCTCGCGTTCAGTCTGCAGGCCGCGTACGCGGCGCCGTTGATCCTGCTGGCGCACACACGCCAGGCGGACCGTGACAAGGCGCTCGCCGACGCGGATGCACGCCATCGCGAAGATATCGCGAAGTCCGCCGAGCAGCGGCAATTGCAAATGGCCGAACACTCCGCGCAGATGGCCGCGCTGTTGCAGCAAAACACCGAGCTCACCGAAATCAAGCGGCAATTGAGCACGCGCATTGAAGCACTGACTCTGGAGATGCATGCGAAGCTGCTGTCGGCGAAGTGAGGGGGGCAGAACGCTGGAGTTGCATGGCACGGCGCCGCTATTCAGCGGTGCCATAAAAGAGACGCTGTGCGATCGGCAATTCGACGAAAAGAGGCCAGAAAAAAGGCTTATTCCATGATGCAAACGCACGCACATGATCGATAGAATTTGCTTGCACACCGTCACGCGAACGAGCTCTGACGGATAGCCTTCTCACATCGGATTACCGGTTACTTCAGCATGACACGGCTTGCACGGCATTACGTTCCAGAACAACCGCAGCACGTTATCTTGCAGGGTCTCACGGGGCCCGCATTTCTGGACGAGGGAGATTATCTGTACTTCCTCGCCTGCCTGGCGGACGCCGCGCGCGTCGCCAATCTGGCAGTCCACGCGTGGGTACTCATGCCTGACGCGGTACAGTTCCTCGTCACGCCTTCATACGAATCGAGCGTTGCCATGGCCATGCAGGCGGTCGGCCGTCGCTATGTCGAGACCTTCAACCGCCGCCACGGACGTCGCGGTGCGGTGTGGCGTGGAGGTTACTCGGCAGCAGTAATCGAGCCCGACCGGTATTTCCTGCTCGCGAGCCAGGTCATCGATCATGCGCCGGTGCGCAAACACCTTGTGGCAGAGCCTGGAAACTACCCGTGGTCGAGCTACACGCATCACATCGGGCTGCGTGTCGATAGCTTCATCAAGGACCATTCACTCTACCGGGCGCTCGGCAGTACGCCAATCGACCGTCACCAGGCTTACCGCGATCTGGGCGCACAGCCCCTTGACGAACTCGAGGTCAATAACCTGATGCAGTCGACGCTCAAGGGCTGGGTGCTCGGCAGCGCCGCGTATTGCGAGTGGGCGGCGCACACAGCCAACCGGCGTTTGATGCCCGTGCTGCTGCGCGACCGGCCTGCCCAAGATTCGCGCGAGGCGCGCCCTAAATACAGTTTCGCGCCTCGATCAAACCTTAATCGCGCTTAGGGATATTGATCCCCTTCGCCACAGCCGGACGCTCGACAAACGCTTTCAGCACGCGCGTGACATTCGGAAAATCCTCGATCCCCACCATTTCGCCGGCCTCGTAAAAGCCGATCAGGTTGCGAACCCAAGGGAACGTGGCGATATCGGCGATCGTGTAGTCGTCGCCCATGATCCAGCGGCGGCCGTCGAGCCTTCCCTCAAGCACGTTAAGCAGACGCCGCGACTCGGCGACATAGCGGTCGCGCGGGCGCTTGTCCTCATACTCCTTGCCCGCGAACTTGTGGAAGAAGCCCACCTGCCCGAACATCGGGCCGATGCCGCCCATCTGAAACATCAGCCACTGAATCGTCTCGTAGCGGCCGGCGGGGTCCTTCGGCATCAAGCGTCCGCTCTTGTCCGCCAGATAGATCAGGATCGCGCCCGATTCGAACAGCGCGAGCGGCTTGCCGTCCGGGCCGTTGGGATCGAGAATCGCCGGAATTTTATTGTTCGGATTGAGCGACAGGAATTCGGGGGACAGCTGATCATCGGAATCGAAACGCACGAGATGCGGTTCGTATGGCAACCCGGTTTCTTCGAGCATCGCCGACACCTTGATGCCGTTGGGCGTCGGCAGCGAGTAGAGCTGAATGCGGTCAGGGTGTTGCGCGGGCCATTTGGCCGTGATCGGAAAGTCGGACAGGTTCGTCATGCGTGGTCCTAAGCCTGGTAACGGTAGCAAGAGTTTGCGTTTGAACCCCGCCGATACGATACGCGGCGAACTAAAACGCACTGCTGGATTCTACCTGCGCAGGTCGTGTCTTGCTTTCCGCCGCCGGCGCGCCGCAGACCGCTCGATGCAGCGCGCCAGCACGCATACGTTCCTATTGCCCTGAGTCGAACGGCAGCCGCCAATCGGTGATGTTCGGCACGTTGTCGTCGACAGCGGCGAAGTGAACGAAATCGTCGCGTGCCTGCCCGAATGCCAGGCCAAACGCGCCGCCCTCCGCCGGATCCACCGAGTATTGCGCGACGAAACGGCCTTGCACCGTGAACTCGGTGATCTCGCTCGGATTGTTGGCATCGGCGTTGATCGCGTCGCCGTTGGCGGTGAAGAGATGGCCGTTCGGTCCGAGCGCCAACGCAAGCGGTCCATGCAAATGCTTGTTGTCCGCGAAGATCACGACGCCTTTGCCGCTCTCTTGTTGCGTATTGCCCGCGCCGTACACCGCGAAGATCGCATTGTCGACCGTCGACGCCACGTACAGCACGTCGGCCTGCGGATCGTACGCGAGGCCCGTGGGGCCGACCACGAGCGCGTTCTTATCACCGCGGAACGGGTAGCCCGACGCCACCTGTGTGCTGCGCTGGAGATGAACGCCGTTGCTGTCGATGGTGACGTCGAGCCGCACGACGGTTCCGTTCAGCACGTTCGACACGAAGATCTTGGCGCGATTGCCCTGATCCCAGATCGTCAGATCCCACGGGCCGTCGATGCCGGCCGTCGCGGGTGTCCATTGCGCGACGACATTGCCCGTGCGATCGAGTACGAGCAGCGAGCCGGGCTGAATCGTGGCGAACGTGCCGTCGGTCGTCGGCACGTTGCCGACCAGCACGAAGCCCGCCTTGAGCACGCCGAGCGCGGTGCTCAACCCGAGCCCCATGGGTCCTTGGAAAAATACGGCGGGCGTGCCGCCTGGAACAATGCGCACGATGGTCGTGCCGGTCCCTTGAAGGTTCTGCGCGTTATTGAAGTTGGAGACCAGCAAATCGCCTGCGTTTATCGTGCCGAATTGCGGAAACCCTCGCGGCACGAACGCCACGCCATACGGATTAGTGTCGCCGTTAGGCGGCACCGTCGACGAGGTGACCTGCGGTGGCGGCAAGAGCTGCGTGATATCCCCTGCGTGCGCCACGCCGCTTGCGGCAAGCAGGACGCTTGCGCTTTGCACCGCGACCGCTAGCAGAAATGGTAGAGCGCGGCTTCTCGCAATGGGACTACGTGAAGTGAATCGAGGAACGTCATCCGGCTTGTGGCCGGCGAATAGAAGCTTCATGGCACGGGTCTCCATGAAATTGGCGGGAGGAACGGGCAGCGCTTCACACAACGCCAACCGAAGCGATGCCGCCAAGCGGCGGGCATGCGTCACCCTGCGAGAGAACTCGCATCGCGCAGCGCCGACGGAGCACGATAGCCCCGTGCGCGAACTTCGGGTGAGCAGTAAACGATCGCGAATCCGGATTTATTCCGTCACGACCCGTGTGCCCGGATCGCGATCGAGCGAAACGCTTCAGCCCGCAAGCTGCTGCAGTTGCCCCACGCTCTCCTTCAACTCGCGCTCGAGCTGCGCGACGAGCTCGGCCGCAGGCAGAGACCGCGCGAGCGCCGCAGCCTGCCCCGCCCACTGCGCGCCGTAGCCGAATTCGCCCTTCGCCTTGGCGGCCGCGTGCAGCGCCTTGCCTGCGTCATAGGCGATCGGATAGTCGGGCACCTCCGGCGCGTTTGCCTCGCTGCCGAGTTCGGTGAACTTGTTGACCATGCCGCGTGCGACGCGCCCGGAAATGGCCGCGGTGAACGTCGTGTGGCGCGCCGAATCGCTTAGCAGCGTGCGGCGATAGCCGTCGTCGATCGACGTTTCCGGGCAAGCCACGAACGCCGTGCCGAGTTGCGCCGCTTGTGCGCCGAGCGCGAGCGCCGCGGCAATGCCCGCGCCGTCCATGATGCCGCCCGCGGCGATGACAGGAAGCGGAAACTCTTTGACGATAAGACGTGTTAACGCAAAGGTGCCCAAGCGGTCGTCGATCGCATCGGGATTGAACACGCCCCGATGGCCGCCCGCCTCGATGCCCTGCGCGATGATCGCGTGAAGACCGGCATCGGCAACGCGCGCCGCCTCGTCGAGATTGGTCGCCGCGCCCAGCAGCTTGATGCCGGCCTGCTTCAGATCGGCGATCACCTCGGCGGTCGGCAAGCCGAAGTGGAAGCTGACCACGGCCGGCTTTTCTTCGAGCAACACCTCGACCGAATCCGGGTCCGCGAGGAAGCTCGTGTAGATCTCCCACAGCGAAGCGGGCGGCGTCGCGCCGTACTTCGCGAAGTGCGGCGCGAGCCATTGCAGCCACTGGCGCTCGACCGCTTCGTTCGACATCGCCGGGCTATGGCAGAAGAAGTTGATGTTGAAGGGCCTCGACGTCAGCGCGCGCGTGTCCTTGATGAACTTGCGCGTGCCTTCGGCGTTCGTCGCGCCGACGCCAAGCGAGCCGAGCCCGCCCGCGTTCGATACGGCAGCGGCCAGCTTAGGGGTGCTGACGCCCGCCATCGGCGCCTGGATGATCGGCTTTTCAATGCCCAGCAAATGCAACAGCGGCAGCAGCGTTCGGTTGTCTGTCGGGTGAGTCATGTCGGTTCCTCTTCAAATGAGTGGCGTCGGGGTGGCGTCGCACTCGCGCTACGCCTCGAGTTTCAGCATCAGGAAGTCCACGAAGCTGCGCACGCGCGACGACAAATGCCGGCCGTGCGGATAAAGCAAGTAGAACGGCCGCGAGCAGCCGCCATAAGAAGGCAGCACGACCTTGAGCGTGCCGTCCACGATGTCTTTCTCGACGATGAAGCGATAGGTCTGAAAAACGCCTGCGCCATTACGCGCGAGCGTCACGCCGGCAAGCGCATCGCCCGATGACCCATAGCCACCGTTGGTGACCAGTTCGACCGATTCGCCGTCGCGCTTGAACGTCCAAGGCAAATTGCGCCCGGTGCTCGGCAACTCGAACTGGATGCAATCGTGATGAGCGAGGTCGTCGGGCGTTTCGAGCTTGCCGGCTTGCCGCAAATAGGCGGGCGCGGCGACCACGACGATCTCCGCGTCTTCGAGCTTGCGTGCAATGAGGCCGGAATCGCGCGGCGCGCGCCCACGGATCGCGAGGTCGTATCCCTCTTCGGCGAAGTCGATGTTGCGATTGCTCAGGTGCGTGGCCACCTTGACCTCGGGAAAGCGCGCGCGAAAGTCGCTGAGGATCGGCAAGACACGGTAGTGGCCGTATGGCGTCGGCATGCTGATGCGCAGCAGGCCGGCAGGCGTGGTTTGCTGACCGGTCGCTTCGCGCTCCGCATCCGAGAGCTGGGCCAGCGCCTGCCGGCACTGCTCGAAGTAGCGCTTGCCCAAATCGGTCAGGCGAATCTGCCGTGTGGTTCGCACGAAAAGCCGCGCGCCGAGCCGCTCTTCGAGGCGCGCCACCGCCCGGCTGACGGCGGCCGGTGTGACGCCCGCCGCGTTGGCCGCGAGCGTGAAACTTTCGACTTCCGCCGCCAGACAGAACAGTTCGATGCTGCCCAGAACGAGATCTTCGAATTGACGCTGCATGGCCGTTTCGCCCCATCCGATGTTGTTGTTCACGATGCGGCTAACGAGCGGTGCCGTCTTCGCGCGTCACGCGAATCCGGGTGTCGACGGCTCGAAGCAGCGCCTCGTACGCACCGCTACTGTACGCCGAGCGCGCGATCAGATAGGTATCGACGGTCTCGATCGGCTGGGTCCGGACATGCAATGGCGGACGCTGCAACTCCAAGACCGACTTCGGACACAACGCGAAACACGATCCCGCGGCCACGCAGGCAAGCATCGTGTGATAAGACGTGAGCTCCATCAGCTTCCAACCGGTCTCGTGCTCCCCATCCGTGATGCCGAGCCACCGCTCGAGCACGCTTCGATAGCTGCACCCTTTCGCAAAGGCGGCCAGCGTCCTGATCTGAATGTCCTCCGGATGTTTGATGGGGGGATGGTTGGGCGGCAGCACCAACAGCATGTCTTCCGTGCAAGCGCGAATTGTGCTCAAACCGCTGTGCTCGACAAAGCCGCCGCCGGCGCCGTCGCCTGGAAAGCGCCCCAAGCCCGCGTCGGCCACAAACGCGCAGTCCAGGCGGCTCATCAATACGTCGTCGATGAGCGAACGCGACGTGCCGATCGAGATCTCCAGTTCGACCTGCGGCCAGCGGCTGTGGAAGACAGAAAGCAACGAAGGCAAGCGCGTCGCCGCCGTGCTTTCCAACGCGCCGATACGCAGCACGCCGATGGGCTGATCCGGGCTCATCGCCTCGCGCGCCTCTTCAGCCAGCGCGAGCAAACGCTGCGCATATACGAGCATCCGGCGTCCGTTGGGCGTCAACGTCATGCGCCTGCCTTCCCGCGAAAACAGCTCGACCCGCAGCTCTTGTTCGAGCTGCTTGACGCGCGTCGTCACGTTCGACTGAACGCGCGCGAGATGGTGAGCCGCTCGCGTGATGCTCTCTTCCGCAGCGACGGCGCAAAAAATTTCCAGCGATGAGAAATCCATGTTGCTCTCGATCGGGTTCTCTCTCAGAGATCATCCTGATGAGATTGTTCTTTTTTCGTGATTGAGCGGTCAACCGGTCAGCTGGAAAAACAGTCTTTACCTGTGGGAAAAGGCCATTTGAAGACGAAGTGTTTTGTCGTTCTAGAAACAAAGCGGCGCCACGTTGTGAGCGCTTAAGTTCTATGCTGTCGTTGCGTCGTGCGCTATGCGGCACGAGCTTGATCGTACTTTCTGTGGAGTAGTCAAATGACCGCCATCAAAGGCATCGCTTTCGACATGTATGGAACGCTCTATGACGTGCACTCGGTCGCCGCGCGCTGCGACGGGTTCTTCCCTGGGAGCGGAAAAGAAATCAGCGCTCTCTGGCGCCAGAAGAATCTCGAGTACACGTGGCTGCGCACGCTCATGGGGGAATACGCCCCGTTCGAGGCGCT
Source organism: Trinickia camelliae (assembly GCF_053525655.1). NCBI lineage: Bacteria > Pseudomonadati > Pseudomonadota > Betaproteobacteria > Burkholderiales > Burkholderiaceae > Trinickia > Trinickia camelliae. The sequence goes on along the minus strand of NZ_JBCHAA010000019.1, from coordinate 67,137 downwards.
AACCGAGGACGCCCTCGTCTTCGCGTGCAAATATCTGAAGCTGCCGCTCGACGACGACACGCGCGCCGCACTGTGCGATGCGTATCTGAAACTCGAGCCGCATCCCGAGGTGCCTGCCGCCCTCGCCGAGCTTCAGTCGATGGGATTGCCTCTTGCGATTCTGTCGAACGGATCCGTGCAATCGATCCGCAGCGTGGTCAGCCATTCGGGCTTGGAGGAGCGCTTCACGCATCTGCTTAGCGCGGATAGCGTCAAGGTCTATAAACCGCACCACAAGGTGTATGAGCTTGGAGAAGACGAACTCGGGTTCGATCGCTCAGAAATTCTGTTTGTGTCGTCGAACTCGTGGGATGCGTCGGGCGCGCATCAGTTCGGCTATCGAGTCTGCTGGGTGAATCGCACCGGCAACGTATTCGAGGAACTTGGCCAGGTTCCGGACCAGGTCGTAGCCGGCATCGACGCGTTGCCGGGCTACATCAAGGCATGCAACGCAAGTTGACGCTCCGCACCAATGCGCTGGGCGACCTTCGTGCCGCCCAGCCCAAACACTCAGTGCGACCTTACTTCGCCGTCGGCATGGCGAACTCCGCGCCCTTCTCGATGCTCTCGGGCCAGCGCTGCATGATCGACTTCTGCTTCGTATAGAAGCGCACGCCCTCTTCGCCGTAGGCATGCGTATCGCCGAACAGGCTGCGCTTCCAGCCGCCGAAGCCGTGCCACGCCATCGGCACAGGGATCGGCACGTTGATGCCGACCATACCCACTTCGATGCGTCGGCCGAATTCACGTGCGATGTGACCGTCGCGCGTGAAGCACGCGACGCCATTGCCGAATTCGTGCGCATTGATCAGATCGATCGCTTCGGAGAAATCCTTGACGCGCACGCACGAGAGCACCGGGCCGAAGATCTCTTCCTTGTAGATGCGCATGTCGGGCGTGACGTTGTCGAACAGCGTGCCGCCGGTAAAGAAGCCATCTTCGTGACCCGGCACCTTCAAGCCGCGGCCGTCGACGACGAGCGTCGCGCCTTCCTTCACGCCTTCCGCGACATAGCCTTCGATGCGCTCCAGCGCTTGACGCGTGACGACCGGGCCCATTTCGGCGTCGCCTTCCATGCCGTTCTTGACGACCAGATTGCGGGCACGCTCGGCGAGCTTCGGAATGAGCTTGTCGGCCACGTCGCCGACGAGCAGCGCGACCGAAATCGCCATGCAGCGCTCGCCTGCTGAACCGTAAGCGGCGCCGACCAATGCATCGACGGCCTTGTCGAGATCGGCGTCCGGCATCACGACCATATGGTTCTTCGCGCCGCCGAGCGCCTGCACGCGCTTGCCGTGCTTCGCGCCCGTTTCGTAGATGTAGTTGGCGATCGGCGTCGAGCCGACGAAGCTGACCGCTTTGACGTCAGGATGTTCGAGCAGCGCGTCGACGACGACCTTGTCGCCTTGCACCACGTTGAAGATGCCGTCGGGCAGGCCCGCTTGCTTGAGCAGGTCGGCCATGAACAGCGACGCCGACGGATCGCGCTCGCTCGGCTTCAGAATAAACGCGTTGCCTGCCGCAATCGCGACCGGAAACATCCAGCACGGCACCATGCAAGGGAAATTGAACGGCGTGATGCCCGCGACGACGCCGAGCGCCTGACGCGTCGTCCAATTGTCGATGCCCGTCGAGACCTGTTCGGTGTAATCGCCCTTGAGCAGTTGCGGAATGCCGCACGCGAACTCGATGACGTCGATGCCGCGCTCGACTTCGCCGCGCGCATCGGACAACACCTTGCCATGCTCGGCCGTGATGATGGCGGCGAGTTCATCGGCGTGCTTGTTCATCAATTCGAGGAAACGCAGCATGACGCGCGCGCGCTTGATCGGCGGCGTATCGCTCCACTTCGGAAACGCGGCCTTGGCGCTGGCCACCGCCGCGTCGACATCCGCCGCTTCGCCCAGAACCAGCTTGCGGGCGCGTGCACCGGTCGCGGGGTTGAACACGGGCTGGCTGCGAGTGCCGCTGCCCGTCACACGCTGACCTTGGATGAAATGCACGACGTCCGCGCTGTCGTTATAGGCTTGCATGCCGTCTCCTTTGCGTAAATGGATGATGTACGCAGTGTAGAAAGCGGCGGCCTCGCTGGAAAGACGCTAACATTGAACTCATTGTTTAGCCGAATGAACAATGAGTGTATGGATACCCAAAAGATCGAAGGACTCTGGACGCATCTGCACTGGCTCGCCATGCTCGCCGAGCAAGGCAGCTATACGGCCACGGCGGCGCGCCTGGGCGTCAGCAAGGCAGCCGTGAGCCAGCGCATCACCGAGCTGGAGCGCGCCGCCGGGATTTCGCTGGTGCAGCGCACCACCCGCAGCGTCCGGCTCACGGAGGCTGGGCAGCGGCTCGTCGACAACACGCGCGGCCAGTACGAGCAAATCGCGGCGAGCTTTGCGAGCGTGCGGGAATCGGCGGGCGTGGCGCGCGGGCTCGTGCGCGTCACCGCGCCCGTCGCGTTCGCGCGGCAACAGTTGCTGCCACGGCTCTCCGGTTTTCTTCGGACGAATCCCGAGGTTCGCGTTCAACTCGAAGTCTCCGACAGACTGATTTCCCTCGCGCAGGAAGGCTTCGATCTGGCGATTCGCCACAGCGCCGCCGCGCCCGATACGCACGTCGCCTGGAAGCTCTGCGAAACCCAATCGGTGATCGTTGCGACGCGTGCGTATCTGCGCAAGCGCGGCACGCCGGACATTCCGCAGGACCTGTTGGCGCACGACTGTCTGTTCTATCCCCGCTCGACGGGCGCACCGATGTGGTCGTTCGAGCGCAGAGCCGCGCGAAAATCCGCCGCGACAGCCGTCTCGCTGCCGATCAACGGACAATTTTCCGCCAACAACAGCGAAGCGCTGCGCGATGCGGCGCTCGACGACCTCGGCATCGCCCTGTTGCCGGATTTCACAGCGCAAGCGGCCGTCAAGGCCGGCAAGCTGGTCGTACTGTTGCCCGAATGGCGCGTCACCGGTACGTTCGCGGAGCAGCTCTACATCCTGCGCCCCTATACGTCGCACGTGCCACGTGCGGTCGGGCTCTTCGTCGCTTACCTTCGCGAACACTTCGCCGAAGGGTTTCCTATGTAGGAGGGACATGAGAACGGAGACGCGCTCAGGAAAAGTCGGTCGATTTCGAAACCGTTTCCCACGCGTCGATTTCCGCCGTCAGCGTGGCCAGTTTTTCCCTGACGACGCTTAGCGCATCGTTGCCGAGCAGCAGGTGAACCGGCGGATTGTCGTGCTCGACGATATCGAGCAGCGCTTGCGCGGCCTTGGCCGGGTCGCCGGCCTGCTTGCCGTCTTTGGCTCGGCGAGCGCGGCGGATCGGTGCAAACAGGGCGTCGTAGTCCTCGATGCTGCGCTCGGTTCGCACCATCGAGCGGCCCGCCCAATCGGTGCGAAACGCACCCGGCGCGACCGCCGTGACCTTGATGCCGAAGCCGCGCACTTCTTTCGCCAGCGTTTCCGAAATACCCTCGAGCGCGAACTTGCTGCCGCTGTAGTAAGCGATGCCAGGAAACGTCGTGAGCCCGGCCATCGACGTGATGTTGATGATGTGGCCCGTGCGCCGCACACGCATCGAAGGCAGCACGGCCTTGATCATCGCCACGGCGCCGAACACGTTGACGTTGAACTGCTGGACCAGTTCTTCGAGCGGGGATTCTTCGAGCGTGCCTTCGTGACCGTAGCCAGCATTGTTGATGAGCACATCGACAGGGCCGGTCAGCGCCGTCGCTTGCTTGAGCGCTTCATCGATTGACGCGAAGTCCGTGACGTCGAGCATCACGCCATGAGCGCGCCTCGCATGCAGCGTGTCGAACTCCGCCTTGGCCGCTTCGCTTCTGACGGTGCCGATAACCGTGTGTCCCGCGCTCAAAGCGGCTTGTGCAAATGCCCGGCCAAAGCCGGAACTGGCGCCGGTAATCAAGAACACGCGTTGTGCAGGTTTGTCCATCGCGTCGAACTCCTCGTTATCCCTTCAATCATTGCTAGCGGGCATCACGCGGACATCGCGCGACCCAGTGATCGCACTCTAATCGCGCGCGGCGCGCCCATTTGTTACATCGACGCAAGACTGTTTGTCCCTACCGGGTATTCGTACTCAGCGGGAACAAGCCTAAATTTGGCACCCATCGGAGCAGCCACTCCGAGCAGATTCAAAGCTAAATTCACTTACTTCGAGGTTTCATATGAGCAATTCGCAAAAAGTCGCCATCGTCACGGGTGCATCGCAAGGTATCGGCGCGGAAACGGTCAAGGCATTCCGCAAGCTGGGCTACAACGTCGTCGCCACCGCGCGCAGCATCAAGCCGTCCGACGATCCCAACCTCGCGACCGTCGCAGGCGACATCGGCGATCCGGCGACGGCCCGCCGCGTGGTCGAGGAAGCCGTCAAGCGCTTCGGCCGCGTCGATACGCTCGTCAACAACGCCGGCATCTTCATCGCCAAGCCGTTCACGCAATACACGCCGGAAGACTACGCTGCGATTACCAACGTGAACCTCGCGGGCTTCTTCTACGTCACGCAGCTCGCCGTCGCCGAGATGGAGAAGAACAAGAGCGGCCACGTGGTCAACATCACGACGACGCTGGTCGATCACGCGGTCGACGGCGTGCCGTCGGTTCTGGCTTCGCTGACGAAGGGCGGCATCGCGGCCGCGACGCGCTCGCTCGCGATCGAGTACGCCAAGCGCGGGATCCGCGCGAATGCCGTCGCGCCGGGCATCATCAAGTCGCCGATGCACCCTGAAGAAACGCACGCTGCGCTCGGCGCGCTGCATCCGATGGGCCACATGGGCGAGATGAGCGATATCGTGAACGCCATCGTGTATCTGGATACCGCACCGTTCGTGACGGGCGAAATCCTGCACGTCGACGGCGGTCAGAGCGCCGGCCACTAAGCACTCCACGCGGAGCGCCGCTCGCCGGCGCTCCATTCGTTCATCGCGTTTCAAGGAGCGCGAAATGCCGATTGTCACGATTCAAGTTACCCGCGAGGGAACCAAGCCCGGCGCCGACTCGGTGACCGCAGACGAAAAGGCTCAGCTCATCAAGGGCGTGAGTCATCTGCTGCGCGACGTACTGAACAAGCCGGTCGAAGCCACCTTTGTCGTCATTGAAGAGGTGGAAAAAGAAAACTGGGGCTGGGGTGGACTGCCCGTCGACGAGTTTCGCAAACAGCGAGCAGCGAAGTAGCGCCTCCCGCTTTGAACGGAAACTCACTCCGCCCAACACAACGACAAAGAGGAAATTTCATCTGGCCACCACCCAGGCGGATGGAACGGCAGCCTGCGAGATAGCGCAGCCACGAGCTGAGGCATCGCGGCTGCCTGTTCGCGTTCACTCGCGCTAAATAGTTGAATGAGCGTCAACAATCTCGCCGGACTGAAACAGTGAATTAAGTCTATGCTTCGCATGGCGGGCGGGTAAGCGTCGATCGGTGGAAGCATTGTTGGCTGATTGAGGACGGTCGCGCATACCCCTACCGCCGTCACCGAATTGGAGAACTTGAAAATGACCGCTAAACCGCTAACGCTTGGCCTCGACCATATCGGACTGAGCGTGCGTGATCTGGGCCTCACTCGCGACTTCTTCGTCAATTGCCTGGGCTGGAAGCAGGTCGGCGAGCGCCCCGCCTATCCGGCGGCTTTCGTGTCGGATGGGCACGTCGTGCTGACGCTTTGGGAAGTCAAGAATCAGGATCAACGCGTCGAGTTCGACCGCAAGACGAACGTCGGCTTGCATCACCTCGCGTTGCGCGTCGGTTCTGAAGAAGCGCTCAACGAAATCTTTGCGCAAGTGTCGCAGTGGCCAGGCGTCAAGGTCGAGTTCGCGCCGGAGAATCTTGGCGATGGACCCAAGCGGCACACGATGGTCTATGAACCAGGCGGTATCCGTCTCGAGTTCGATTTTGATCCGCGCATTCAAGGAACGGCCTAACAGCATTGCGAGGGGTGCTGACGCGCCCCTTGCATTTTCAGAATCGTCCATAGACGATCACGCTTAGTTGCCAAAATTAGCTGCCGAAATACACATTGCAGAAGCTGGCCGGGCCGACGCATGCATTGTCACGACCCGCGTTTCGATTCGCGCCATGACGCAGGAAGGAATACCAGCGATGGCTGCTTTGGCGGTCGCTATTTGTTGACGCCGACTGCGCCGCGACGGTCAGCGCTTGCGAACCGTTATCCGATCCGTTCGATTGCGCAAACGCCGTTGCGGAAAGCGAGCAAGCGGCAGCGATAGCAACAGAGGCGATGAGTGTTTTCATGACTTTCTCCAAGAATCCAAGTTGTGCCGTGAATCAGTTTTCGCGGCGGTGATTAGATTCTAGTTAGGGTTTTCCCCAGGATTAAGCCCCAAACACTCAAAAATCTATTTACCAAAATTCACAGTCTTCAGTGAAATTCGTTATCCGAATTATCAGTCACTTCCGTGCCATTTTTCTGCCATGCCGTTGACGGTCCATCAAGCCCGCGTTACATACTCAGTTGGACAGACCGCGGCCGCGCGCTATCAATTTCAGTGATAGCCCTATCGAAACAAACCGCGCATTCACCTTTCACTCTGTTGCTAAAGTGACTGCATCGCAGTCAGGCAACAATCGGAGTCGAGGTGAGAGATGGATCAGCTTTACATACTGAGAGCGTTCGTCACCGCAGCGAGGCTGCGCAGCTTTAGCAAGGCTGCTGCCTCGCTGGGCGTCACGACCGGGTCCATTTCGAAAGCCATCGCCAAGCTCGAAGCCGCCATCCAAACCCGCGTGCTTCACCGCACGACGCGTTCAGTCACGCTGACCGAGGAAGCGCAGTCGTATTACCTGAGCTGCTGCAGGCTGCTCGAGGAACTCGATGAGGCGAACCGCCGAATAAAGCAAGAACGAGAGGTCGATAGCGGCAAGCTGCGCCTCGTGGTCCACCCCATGCTGGTCAGCGAGACGTTCTCGAAGTTTTTGTCGAATTATCGAGCGATCGCGCCAAACGTGAACGTCATGGTTTCCGTGCAAGAGGGTGCGGTCAATCTCTACGACGGACACTTCGACATGGCGATTCTCCCGCCTCATCAAGTGGAGCAATCGGCGGTGATCCGCAGAAGCTTGTCGAAGTCCGCGAGGGTGCTGGTCGCCGCTCCTGGCTATCTAGGCAACTACGGCATGCCGGCACGCGCAGCCGACCTCTCCGCGCATTTCTTGTTGCTGCCGCCTCACTCGCGGCAGCGCGGCACTCACTTCATCGAGCTGCTTGAAAACGGCGAGCCGGTGAAGGTCATTCCAATGTCATCGATGGACGGCAATGAAGTGCTCCTGCGCGCGGCAGCGCTAACGGGCACCGGTATCGCGGAGCTGCCCGAAGCGATGGTTCGCGAAGACGTTGCGAAGGGGCATTTGATCCCGGTGCTGCCCGGCTGCTCGACGCCGGACGGCAATGTCGAAATCTGTTTGTTCTATTCGCATCGAGAGCTGCTTCCAGCACGGTTCAGGACCTTCGTGGATTTTTGCACCGAGTTCTTCCGCCGAGATAGCGTCACGCCGCGCGCGGAATCGATCGCAACAGCCCCCGAAGCACTCCGGCGCAAGGCCCCGACGCTCGTCGCCGCCTGATCGCCGCAAGCCCCCACACCGATAGCCAGGGCGCCCGTCGCGAGACGGCGCCCTCGCGTCGTTCTTCCCTTCGCCCCGACGGAGCCGATCATGCCGCTCACTGCAAGACAGCAAGCCATCAAAGATGAATTCATCCGGCTTAGGAACACCTGGGCCCCGCAATGGGAAAGCCTCTTGCGAATGGATTGCGAGTTCCTGAACGGCTACCTGCAGATGTCGGTGGTGCCGCTCAAGCACAACCACCTGGAGAACAAGGTCAAGGAATTCATCTATATCGCGGTGAACGCCTCATCGACTCATCTGTTCTCGCCGGGTATCGCCATGCATCTGAAGGCCGCGATCGATTTCGGCGCCAGCCGCGAAGAACTGATGGAGGTGCTCGAATTGACGAGCACAGTCGGTATTCACGCATCCAATGCCGGTGTGCCGATTCTCCTCGAAGTGCTCGACGAGGAAGGGCTAACCTTTAATGTCTCGATGCTCGACGAGCGACGTCAAGCGCTCAAGCAACGATTCATCGAGGAGCAAGGCTATTGGGAACGATCATGGGAGGCGCTGCTCGATCTCGACCCGGATTTCTTCGAAGCCTATGCGGCGTTTTCCGCGATCCCGTGGCGCGCGGGCCATCTCGATCCCAAGGTGAAGGAGCTCGTGCTCTGCGCACTCGACGCCGCGGCAACGCATCTATACAAGCCCGGCATCAAGACGCACATGCGCAACGCGCTTCGTCACGGCGCCACGCAAGGCGAGATCATGGAGGTTCTGGAGATCGTCAGCGTGATCGGCATTCACGGCGCGCTGATTGGCGTGCCGATGCTCGAAGCGCATTTCGACACGCCCGCAAAAAGCGAAGATATTCCCCGGTAAACGCATCGCCCCGCCTTGGCGGCTCATATCGAGCAGCGTCAAGGCGGGGCGATTGATATCGAAGCGTCAAGCAGCCGTTCAAGCCGCCGTCGCCGTCTCCGCTTTTTGCTTGGCCCACTTGTCGAGCACGGCGCAGGCAACCAAGAGCGCACCCGTCACGAAGAACACGTAGCGCATGCCGAAGTGCACTCCGATCGCACCGCCGATCAGCGGACCGATCACCTGCCCGGCGTATTGCGACGACTGCAGATATCCCAGCATCTTTCCCGATTCGCGCTCGTGCACGGCATGGCGCACGAGCTTGGCGATCGACGGCAACAAACCCGCCAGCGTCATGCCCATCAACCCGCGCAGCGCGGCGAGTTGCCACCATTCGGTCACGAATGCCTGCGGAATCATCACGAGACCCGTCGCCACGAGACAGCCGATGATGACGTTCCAGCCGCCGATACGATCGGCCAGTGCGCCAAGGCGCGCCGCCATCAACATGCTGCCGAACGCCGAGCACGCCATCACGATGCCGGCGATCGTCGCCAGCCGGTTGTGCGCCACGCCCAACTGACCGATATAGACCGTGATGATCGGCTCGATCGACATGTTCGACAGCAGCACCATCGTCGCCGTGACGAGCAACGCCGCGAGCGCTGCGTAATTGCGCTTGCCGCCGGATGCGGCCGCTTGCGCTTGCTTCGCCTTGGGCTCCGGCCGCGAGCTGAAGTCTTCGCGAACCAGCGCGACCGTCAGGATCGCGGCCACTGCGATCATCCCGCCGGCGGCGAAGAACGCACCGCGAATGCCGATCAGATTCGGCAGCACGCCGCCGATCAGCGGGCCGACGAGATTGCCCGCAAGCACGCCTGTCGAAAGCACGCCCAGCGCCCAGCCGGACCGCTCGGGCGGCGCCTGCGTACCGATCATCACGATCGCGGCCGATGCGTATCCGCCGATCAAGCCTGCTGCGAATCGCAAGGCCACGAGTTCGTAGACGTTGTGCGCGAGACCGATCGTCGACATCACGACCGCCATGCCGACCGCTGCGCGAACCAGCATCGGCTTGCGTCCATAGCGGTCAGCCAATTGCCCCCAGATCGGCGCGGTAAGCGCCGTGCCCAGGAACGTCACGCCAAACGCCACGCCCGACCATTGCACGACCGCGGATGTCGAAGTGACGCCGAGCTGCTGCACATAGAGCGGCAAAAACGGCAGCAGCATGCTCAAGCTGACCAGCGTCGTGAAGGAGCCGAACACACAGATGATCAGGTTCCGTCGCCAGTACAGAGCATTGCGCGCCGCGTACGTGACCTTCTCGGCAGGCGGCGCTGCCGATCGCGGGAGGGTGGTGGTGGCGTTTTCCATTGCGGTTCCGGGTCTCACTAGAACGATCACTGACGATCATTCTAGAAGCGCGATGCAAGGAAATCGTTACCCGCCAGGAACAAGTGCTTTTCCTGGTACGGGTCAATTTGATTGAGCGAGAGGCAAGACGTCGCGAGAGCTAAGCGGCAACCATGCGCGGGCCAAACTCCGAACGCGCCACATCGACGAATGCGCGCATTGCGCTCGATACGTAAGCGTCGTGGCGTCGAATGAAAAGCGTTGCGACTTGTGCCTTTTCAGGCGCGATCGGATGAATGCCAACGAGATCTTGTGCCGCTGCATTCGCCACTACGCCGCGCGGCAGCAGCGTGATCCCGATCCCGGCAGCCACGCACGCGATGATCGCGTCGAGCGAGCCGAATTCGAGCGGCGTCGCGGTGAGGACGCCCATTTCGGCGAGCAAGGTTTCGAGCCGCTGACGATAGGAACAGCCCATGCGAAAGACAATCGTCTTGAGATCCTTGACCGACAGAATCGACTCAAGCGAGCGCAAGGTGCGCGGCGTGACCAGCACCAGTTCCTCTTGAAAGATCGTCTCCGTATGCAGGTCCGGATGGTCCACCGGTCCCGCAACGAATGCGCCATCGAGCCGGCACTCAGCGACATCCGACGTCAGGCTGCAACTCGTGCCGGTGGTCAGCGACAGCTGCACCTGCGGATACATTCTCGCGAAGTTGCTGAGGATAGGCGACAAGCGCAGCGCCGCCGTGGTTTCGAGCGTGCCCAACACGAGCGCGCCGCTAGGCGGACCATCATCGAGCGCGGCGAGCTTCGCATCCGCTACGAGCTTCGCGATACGCGCCGCGTATGGCAGCATCCGCTGCCCCGCCGGCGTCAAGCTCACGCCGCGCACGTGACGCTGAAAAAGCGCCACGCCGATCTCTCTTTCCAATGATCGGATTCGAGCGGTTACGTTGGATTGAACAGTATGAAGTTCTGTGGCCGCGCGGTTCATGCTTCCATGACGGGCCACTGCCTCGAATACCATGAGGTCGGCAACATCCATGCTTCACACCTCGATGTAGTCAGCGCAAGTTTGACGCTAATGCTACATCAAAGCGAAATCAGGCATTGGCTGCAAATAAGCGCTAGCCGCCTTTGAGAAAGGCGGCTAGCTGCAGCAAAAGCAGGGAGTTGGCTCAGATAAGCGACTTAAACGAGCGTCAACGTCACGTCGATGTTGTTGCGCGTCGCATTCGAATACGGGCACACGACGTGCGCCTTGTTGATCAAGTCCTGGGCGGCGTCACGCGCCATGCCGGGCAGCGAGATCTTGAGCTCGACTTCGATGCCGAAGCCATTGGGAATCACGCCGATACCGACGTTGCCGTTGATCGACGCATCCGCGGGCATGGCGATCTTGTCGCGCGCGGCGACGAACTTCATCGCGCCGATGAAGCACGCGCTGTACCCGGCCGCGAACAACTGCTCGGGATTCGTGCCATCGCCGCCCTTTCCGCCCAGTTCCTTCGGCGTGGTCAGGTGCAGATCGAGCTTGCTGTCGGGGACCACTGCGCGGCCGTCGCGGCCACCGGTGACTTCTGCGTGAGCTCGGTAGAGAACCTGTTCGATCGACATTACAAACTCCTTTAAGGGTGTTTTAGGCGCCCGGCACTGCAGGAGACGCCTAAAAGTTCAAGGACTCGGGTTGACATCCAGCCGCGCAATCAGCCCGTCTTTACCTTCTGGAAGTCCTCGCCGTTGATGCGACTGGAAACGCTGATAGTTACAGCCGGATGTTGATGCACGATGACATTGATAACCTTAGGTTCCAATCCGATCGAATCGTGCGTGGTGACGTGGATGATATCCCTGATGCGCTGTTCGCGTCGCTCCGGTGCCAAATAAGGACCATGCCAAACTCCTGAGTTCCGGCGTGGCTTATTGAATCCCCGGATGTTTCGCCGGGTACTTCGCAACCGGACTCACGTTCGCCAGAAGTTGCATCAACGCATCGACCGATTGCTCCTCCAGCGTCGAGACCCAATCGATAATCCGATCTCGAAGCGCTTCGTCCGCGTATTGCTCGCTCAGCCAATGGAATTTCTCGACCGTGCGTTCCCACGTGAATGGATTGTCGAGCCCGCCTTCGAAGCCCACGTGCTCTTTCGAAAACACGCGGCCGTCCTTGCATTGAATCGTCACCCGCGTGTTCAACGCTTTCGGGTATTGGGCCGAGAATGCCGCGTCCGGCCGCACCGTCACGCGCTTGAGCAACGCTTGCGCGTCCGCCGCCTGCACGCGCTGCGGTTCGAGCTGCGCCGGGCCGACCTGATCGTCGAGCAGCGCAGTGGCGATCAGATACTTGAGGTTGTAGTCGGCTTGCTCTTTCGTTTGCGGATCGTCTTTCGGCCCAAAGGCGCCGCCGCCCGCGATGTCGTACCCGGTCTGGAAGATGTCGCACAACACGGCGTCAATGTCCTCGCTCTTCACGCCGTGCTTGCGCTTGAGCGCGAGCGTCGCTTCGAGCACCGGTTGGCCGTGAATCAACGAGCAATACTTCTTCATGACGGTCTGATGAATGACGTCGAGCCGCTGATCGTTCCAGTCCACTTCCAGCGGTTGATCGAACATGCGCACCAGCCCGTTTGGCCCTTCGAAGAGACACAGCGGGCCAGTCAAGCCTCGCTTTGCAAGCGATGCCGAATAGACGGCCCGCATACCGGTGATGCCGGGCGAAAAGCCCTTCCATTGCGACACCGGCTCGGAGTGCACGCACGACAGCGACACGTTGTCGACGGTCGCGATCGCAATCGCATGTGCGATTTGCCCGGCATCGAGCCCAAGCAGCTTGCCCGACCCGGCGGCCGTCGAGATGGCCAATTGAATCGCGTGATTGAATCCCTTGGCCATGACGGGGACGATGGCCGTGATACGGCATCCGATCTCATACGCAACGGCAAGCGCCAGCATGAAATCCTCTCCGCTGGCTGACGCATGATCCGCCGCGGCCAGAATCGTGCCGAAGTTATCACTCGGATGGCAGAGGCCGCCGGGCGACATATAGCTGTCGAGCAGATCGACGTAGCGCACGAGACTCGTGTTGTACAACGCGGCCTGATCGGGCGACGTGCTGCCTCCGCCGATCAAGGTGCAGGATCCCGAACCGCGATACTCGGCGAACTGATCCCTGAGCACCCTGAATGGCGTGCCTGGCAACGCGGCGATCGCGCACCCAAGGCTATCGAGTATGTTTCGCTTGAAGACCTCGCGCGCATGGGGCGTGAGATGCGTGGTGTTCGCGCCGTAGGCAAAGGTGCCGATACGCTGCACGGTAGTGGGTGTGTTCATGAGTTAAGCCTCATGGCGCTGCTTGTACGAGGAATAGCCGAGGATGTCGCGCATTTCCTCAACGACATTCATGACGATCGTCTTGGCCGGCAAGATCTCGTGGATCAATCCCGCGGACTCGCCAGCAATTACGGCAGCCGTGTCGTAAAGGTGATTCGCGCGCGCCTCCTGATAGCGAGGTTGTTCGACATGCAATTGCTGCAGCAACTCTCGCTCGCGTCCGCACCACTTGTCCGAAAACGCGTTGCGCAGCACGCGGCCTGAATATGGCGCCGGCCATACGTTGTTGCGAGCCATGTCGAACAGAATGCTTCGTATGGTTTCCTCGCCGCCGTTGCACGCGACGATGCGCAGCTTGGCGTCGTCGTCGCCAATCGCTTCCTCGCTCGCGTAGAAACGGGTTCCCATCGCGATGCCCGAAGCGCCGAGCGCGAGCGCGGCGGCGAAACCCCGGCCATCCGCGATGCCGCCGGCCGCGACGACCGGCACTTTGTCGCCGACGGCGTCGACGATCGCGGGAACGAGCGAGATCGTGCCGCACGCGATGCCGTGGCCGCCGCCTTCGGCGCCCTGCCCGACGATGATGTCCGCGCCGTATTCCACGGCCTCGCGCGCCATGGCGGCGGTTTGAACCTGGCAGATCGTGAGAATGCCGGCCTTCTTCGTCTTCGCGATGTGCTCGCTCGCATCGCCGAAAGAGAACATGATGGCGGCCGGCTCATGTTCGAGGCAGACGTCGATCAAATGCGGCTGGCGCGACAGGCTCCACGTAATGAACCCCACGCCGACCCGCGCGCCTTGCGCCGCGGCGAATTGCTCGCGCAGCCATGCCTCGTCGCCGTAACCGCCGCCGATAATGCCAAAGCCTCCCGCCTTCGTGACAGCAGCGGCAAGCCGGCCGCCTGCGACCAAGTCCATCGGTGCAAGCAATACCGGATGTTCAACGCCGAGTTGCCGTGCGAGCTGCTCGTATCGCTCAAACATCTTCGTCTCCTAATCGTCGGGATAGGTCGCTATCCCTGATTGAATGCCTCTTCGACAATACTGATGCATCGAACCCGGCATTTGAAACGAATTGTTGAGATAGCAGCGATCGCTCCGACAGATAGCTAGGGCCTGTTCACGCCAGTTGGCGTGAACAGGCCCTAGCGAGCGAAACATCTGAGCGCGGCAGTGCGCTTATTCCTGGTCCCGCACGGATTTGACGAGGTTGTTGCGCAGCGTGACGATCGCCTTTTGGATCTTGGGGAATTCTTCCGGTGTCAGGCCGCAAGCCTCCACGACGTCCATGGACAGGCCCTTTTCGCGCAAGCGCCGCCCGGCCTTCGTCAGACCAACCAGCACCTGACGCTCGTCCTGCGGATCGCGCTGCCTGTGCAAATAGCCCATCGCTTCCAGCTTCTTCAGGATCGGCGTGAGCGTGTTCGATTCGAGAAACAACTTTTCCCCGAGACTGCCGACGGTCTGATTGTCTTCCTCCCACAGCGCAATGATCGTGATGTATTGCGTGTACGTGAGGCCGAGCTCTTCGAGAATCGTCTTGTACGCTTTGCCGAAAGCGAGATTCGCCGAATAGACGGCGAAGCACAGGAAGTCGGATAGCCTCACGGCCTCCGCTTCTGCGTTGTCGGTGGATTTCATCTGTGTCCTCGTTTGCCCGCGCTCGGCGGGAGTCTTAACAAGGACACATTATATAGATCGGATGCGATTTAGTCGCAAGTGCGATAAATTTAGAGCCGCACTTCTGCAGCGCTTCGATCAGTCGTCGAGATCGTCTGGCGAAAACGGACTGTGGGTATCCATCCAGTCATACGATTCGCTGTGGTGCGCCCAAGCCCAATTCCTGGCAATCGCCGTCTTCTCAACCATCGCTTGCGAGACCTCGCTCGATGCCGATTTTGTAGCGCGCCGGACACTCGACCCGCCTTGGGCCTCGATATTCATGACATTCGAAGAGTCGTATTTCATCGTCCATTCCTCTGCAGAATCTCCATGACGTCCATCGTTTTACGTCATGCTTTCATTCAATGTAAGCCGTGCTCATGCTGCCTTCACCGCTCGTCAATGGTGCTCCAGCGCCTCGCATTCCACCGATGCCGCAACCAGCTCGGCAAAACGTTCGAGCGCGTCAACCGAGCTATGCACGGTGCGGTATTCCTGACGCCCGATCTTGGCGTCGAGGACAATCGTCATACCCGACTTACGGGCCAATTCAAGGATGTCCATTTGAGCCTCCGCCGAAGATTTGTGCGACTGAAACAGCAGGCCAAAGCCAGCAACCCATGACCTCAAGATTAATCGTCCTGCGCGCTACATCAATGGACCTGGGGAGAATTCACTGTTTTGGAGTTGAAAACAATGAAGGGGAACTTGAGCGCCATTTGCCGCGATGTAAGCGTCATGCAATCCGGCGAGGCACATGCCTCGCCGGATCGACAACTCAAGGATGGGCATAAATCGGACCGAGCCCTGCGATTTCGGTTTGCTGCGCGTGCGAACCGGAAGCCGACGTCGCATCCATCGGCGCACCGTAGGACGTCGTCGCCACGCTGTTCTGCGCGCTGATGCGAGCTTCAGCGGCTTGGATGTTCATCGGATATTGCGTTTCATCGCTGGCCGGGTTGTAGCCGGCCTTTTGCAGTTGAACCAGGTCCGCGCGCACTTGGGCACGGGTGACCGGTTGCGCGGACTGTGCGAACGAGACGGCCGGGATGGCGACGACAGCGGCGATGATGAGCGATTGAACGAGCTTCATGGTGTACCTCCAGAGAGTCAGTTTTTAAAAACACCGTTTGCGCTTTGGCGCGATCGATGCCGCTTCGGATTGCCGCTGATTCGAACTCGTCATCAGCTGCTGTCCTTGCGTTAGGTGTATTTGAACTCTCTGAGGTATCTGGCTTATTTCCGGAATGCCCGGTTTTGCAATGTTTTGTATTCGTGCGCCAGATAGACAAACTGCGATACAAACATCTGGCGGGTTCGTGTGATCGACGATTGGCCGACGTGTCATGCCGCTTGCGAGGCTGGCAGTCCCATCGACTGCCGTTCAGCCCCGGTTCTTTAGCGTCAGCCGCGCTTCGAGCCCGCCGCCCGGCCGGTTATGCAGCGACAACGCGGCATTCATCGCGAGCGCGAGCTGCCGGGCAATCGCGAGGCCCAAGCCCGTTCCACCCGTATGGCGATTGCGCGACGTTTCGAGCCGGTAGAACGGCTCGAATACCGCGTCCAGCGATTCCGGCGGAATACCGGGCCCTCGGTCGAGCACCGAGATCGTCACTTGTCCGTCCTGGTCCGCTTGCGCATTGATCTCGGCCGACCCGCCGTATTTCAACGCGTTGTCGACCAGGTTCCCGACGATCCGCTTCAAAGCCTGCGGCCGCGTGACCAGCGCGATATCGACGCGGCCTTCCAAGGAGACCGGCTGCCCAGCATCGACGTAGTCGTAGACCAGGCTGTCGAGCAGCGCATCCGGATCGATGCGGCGCGGCGCTTCAGCCGCGCCGTGCAACGTGCGCGCGTAAGTGACGCCTTCCTTGACGAGATTCTCCATTTCGAGCAAGTCCTGTCGCAGCTTGGCGCTCTCGGCGTTGTCGTCGATCACGTCGAGGCGAAGGCGCATGCGCGTGATCGGCGTTTGCAGATCATGAGAGATCGCGGCGAGAATCTGCATGCGTTCGGTCATATAGAGCCCGATGCGGTCCTGCATCGCATTGAACGCCCGCGCCGCGCGCGCGACTTCCGACGGACCCTCTTCCGGCAAGCGCGACGCTTTCAAATCCGGACCCAGCGTATCGGCGGCTTTCGCCAATTGATGCAGCGGACGCGTCGCCACGCGCACCGCAAGCCAACAGCAGGCGGCCAGCACGGCCAACTGCAGCACCAGCACGACCGGCAGCCAGCCCGATAGCGGAATGCCCGATATCGGACGAATGTCGATGGTGAGCGGCGAGCCGTCGCTCAAACGCAAATGGACCTGCAGATGTTCGCGCGTGCCGGGAATCGCGTTCACGGTCAGCGGATAGGCTTTGCCGATGCCGTCGTCGATCGCGCGCGCCACTTGCTCGGACAGTCGCGCATCGGGCGGATTGCCCGTTTCGCCGGGCCCGAGGATGAAGCCGTAGCTGCGCCGTGCGAGCCGCGGCAGCCACGCCGCGCGTTCGTCCGGCGGCAAATGATCGAGCAACGCCACCGAACTCGCGACCTCGCGATCGACGTAGTTCATCATCATGTGCTCCGTCGCCGCGTCGCGCTCGGTCACCGTGAGCCAGAACGACATCGTTTGCGCGAGCACGAGCCCCACGCAGAGGATCAGCGCAAGCCTCGCAAACAGGGTACGCGGCCAGTGCCACGACGGCCACGAAGGCCACGTCAAGGGTGTCGTCATGGCGTGCCTTCGATCATCGTCACCGCCGCCGAGAATACATAGCCTTCGCTGCGCAGCGTCTTGATGTAGCGAGGTTCGCGCGCCTCGTCGCGCAGGCGCTGACGCAATCGGCTGACCAGCAAGTCGATCGAGCGGTCGAACGCATCGGCTTGGCGTCCCTGCGTCAGGTTGAGCAGCTGGTCGCGCGTCAACACGCGCTGCGGATGATCGAGAAAGACGCGCAGCAAGCGATACTCCGCGCCGCTCAGCGCGACCATCGTGCCTTCCGCATCGAGCAGGTGCCGCGCGGTGGTGTCGAGACGCCAGTCGCCGAAGCTCAGCATCGGCGACGCTTCCGTCACCTGCATGCCGGGCGGCAGCATGCGCGCGCGGCGCAGCACGGCGCGGATGCGCGCGAGCAGCTCGCGCACCGCGAATGGCTTCGCAAGGTAGTCGTCGGCGCCCATTTCGAGGCCGACGATACGATCGGTCTCCTCGCTTAGCGCGGTGAGCATCAGCACGGGCACGGTGCGGAATTTGCCGGCGCGCAATTCCCGGCACAAGACAAGTCCGTCTTCGCCGGGCAGCATCAAGTCCAGCACGATCAGATCGGGCGCGCCGAACTCCAGCGCAGCCCGCATTTCGCGGCCGTTGGCGGCAAGCGAAACGCGTATGCCGTTCTTCTCGAGATAGGTGCCGACGAGTTCGCGAATAGCCCGGTCGTCGTCGACGAGCAGGACGTGGTCGATTTTATCCATCGCGAAATCATACCTTTTGGCGCTTGACCCGGATGCGGCTCGCGGTGATCAGCGTGCACTGCACGGGGTGCGCGATTTCCGCGGCGAGCCCGCCCGCAAGGAGGAAGGCGATTGCAAAGAGCCGCTTCATGCATCCTCCACGACCGAAAGGCTTGCCCCATCCGCTACGCCCGCTTCCAACGCATACGGGTCGACGCCTTCGAGACAACCGATGTTGACGCGCCAAAGCAGTGGATCTTTACGCGTCTGATGAAATGGATAAATACCGCAGTGCTTGCAGAAATAGTGCTTCGCCACGCGCGTATTGAACTGATACAGCGTCAGCGCATCCTCGCCGCTGACGATCTTCAGCTGATCGGCGGCGAACCCCGGCGTCATCAGCGCGCCCTTGCGGCGGCACAGGCTGCAATTGCAGCGCGATGCGGGCGTGATCGGCGTACGGACTTCGAATTTCACGGCCCCGCAATGGCAAGACCCGTGCAGCAGTTCAGCGCTCATCTGGCTCTCCTCGTTCAGTAATTTGAGTAACGCCTGCTTTATAGCGCAATCGGCGCGGCGCTTTGTATCGCACTGTATCTGGCGGATGCCGGGATACAAAACATTGCACTGGCGCGGCGCGGCGGACACAAGCGGGATACGGCGGAGCGTTCCAATGCGTTCATGCCAATTCCGGCTTATCTGCGCGCTAGACAAAGGATGCCACTATGTTCTCTCGATTCAAGACCGCTCTCGCCGTTTCGACGGTTGCCGCCGGCGCCCTGTTTGCCGTGTTCTCGGCAAGCCGTGGCGCAACCGCTGCGCTGCCAATCGAACGCAACAGCACTGCCCCCGAATTCACCGGCATCGACAAATGGCTCAACAGCCAGCCGCTGACCATGCAGCAATTGCGCGGCAAAGTGGTGCTCGTCGATTTCTGGACGTACTCGTGCATCAACTGCATCCATACGCTGCCGTATGTGCAGAGCTGGTATCAGAAGTACAAGGACCAGGGCCTCGTCGTGGTCGGCGTGCATACGCCGGAGTATCCGTTCGAGCGCGAGACCGACAAGGTGAGCGCCGCCCTCAAGCAATACGGTCTCACCTACCCCGTGGCGCAGGATAACGAGTACGCGACGTGGAACGCCTACGGCAACCAGTACTGGCCTGCGCTCTATCTGATCGACAAGAACGGAAAGGTGGTCTACAGCCACTTCGGAGAAGGCAACTACGAGCATACCGAAGCGGAAATTCGGGCTGAGTTGGCGAAAACCAATTGAAGTGATGCGGTCGATTCGGTATACCGAATATCACATGCGGTATACCAGATCAACGTCGACCGCCCCCCGCCGCTAAACGGTGCCGCTGGTTCCTTCCGGGGGCTGCGCGAGCGCCTGTTCGTACGCCGCGCGGTTTCCGTAGAACGCTTTAATTCCATCGGGCAAGTCTTCCCACGGCATCAATGCGCCGCTGGAAGTCGCCGGTAATGGCTGTGGCGTTGTGGTGGTGTTCTGGACCGGCTGATTGCCTGTGGTGCCGTTTGTTGTGCTCGACGAGGCCACGGGCGGCAGCGGCGGGTTCGATGGCGGCAACGGATGGGCCGTCGTCGCCGAGGTTGTCGTCGTTGCGTTTGTCGTCGTTGCGTTTGTCGTCGTTGCGTTCGTTGTCGTCGCGTTCGTTGTCGTCGCGTTCGTCGTCGTTGCGTTCGTCGTCGTCGCGTTCGTCGTCGTCGCAGTCACCGCCACCGGCGCCGGCAGCTTGCTCGCATCGCCGCCGTGCAAGGCAAACGTGCGTCCGGTTTGCGTGTCGTGGCACAGCACGCCCGCGATCTGCGCATTCGGGTCGTCGTGCCCGGCGCCCACGCGTTGCGCCGCCTCCGCGCCCGACGACGGCACGATCTTGACCGTCGCGCCCGGCTTGCCGAACACCTGCCCCGCGATGCGGACGATGTCGTCGCGATGCTGCGTCACGTCGACATGCGTCCCGGGTGCGCCTGCCGTCACGTGCGCGATCACGCGGCGGCGAGCCTCCACGACCTTGTGGTTCATCGCGCTCGACGCGGAATCGGTCTTGCCCGAGAAGTTCTGATGGAGCGCATGCAGCATCGAATCGAGGCCCGGCGTACCGGCGTTGTCGATGACGTGGACGCCGACGTCCTCGAGGTTGCGCCGCCACGTCAACGGCTCGTCGGCGCTTGCCTGATGAGCCGGCATGCGGTCGGCAACCGCCGATGCGTTGTCGCGCCCCGGCTGATCGAGCGTCTGCGTCGAGAAGCGCCGCCGCAAGTTCTCGCCAAACAGATGGCCTTCGAGCCACGTGGCCGCGCCCTTCTTCCCTTTCCCTTGCAGTTGCTCGATTTCGGTCTCGCTGAATTGGAAATCGCGCAGCATGTTGCGTGCGTTCACGGCCCGTTGTCCGTCGCCGAACAGGTCCGCCACGAATTGGCGCGTCGCGAACGATGGATTGTCCTGTGCGAAACGCTGATGCAGATCGCGTGCGATGTCCTGCTGCGGCTGTCCCGTATAGCGAGCGGTATCGAAGCCGTAGTCGACTGGCGTCGCGCCCGTCGAAAGGCGGTGAGCCAGCGAGTCGATGCCCGCGGACGGGTTGTAGGACACATCGTCGATGAAGTGTGCCTTGAGGGTCTCGTAGGTCTCGTTTGGATCGGACAGGTTGTTGATTCCAGCGAGCGCGTCGTTGTGGCTGGCAGTCGCTTCCGCTCCGATGAAGTTCAGCGCGTGCTGCTTCTGCAGATCCGTCCCGTACCCGGCGCCCTCTTCGGCCACCACGCGCAGCGCGATCAGCGCATTCGCCTCCGGGTTTTTCTGCGCGAGAAACGCGCGCGCTTCGTCGTGCTTTCCGGCGCGCTCCAGCGTATCGACCTTATTGATTTCCGAGTCGCTCAACTTCAATTCGTCGCGCAGAAATCGCTGCGGATTGCGCAAGCGCCCCGTGTCGGAGCCGCCTGTCGCGATTCGCTCGTGCACCTGCGGCAAGGCATGCAGCAACGCCTCTTCGCGCATCGCGGCGCTGACCGGCTGCGCGTTCTTCTGGTTGATCAGGCTGACCAAACCGCGCCGCCCGGCATAGGCGAGATAGACCGGATTCAACACCGCGCGCGTGGCGCTGATACCCGCCGCCGCAGCCGGATTCACGGCCAACTCCGCGATACCGGCCGCTGCGTTGACCGCGCCGTAACCAATCTGGACTTTTGCGTGGCGCTTTTCCTCTTTCAGCGCCGTGAGCGTGCTGTCCTGGTGCGCGAGAATGTGCGCGCGCAGCGTGTCGGGCGGTTCGGGCTGCAGATGCATGCGTCCGGTCTGCAGCGGCAGCACTTTCTGGTTGTAGCGCACCTTCATCGCATCGAGACGATCGAGGCTCGCGCCGTTCGCAAACTGCTTGACGAGCGCCGCGCGAATATCCGAGCGCTGGTGCTTCGTGGTGGGCAGCGTCGCATCTTGTTTCCAGAAGCGCCACGAGCCGAAGTGCAGCGTCGATTGCAAGCGCGTCTTGTCTTCCGGCGAGAGCGTCGCATAGCGTTGCGCGAACGCCTGCCCCTTGCCGGACGACGCCACGGCCCTCAAAGTGTTCGCGCTGAATTGGCTGGGGTCGATCTGCGCGTCGCGCAACGCGTGTTCGGCGGCGACAACGCTGGGCGATGCTTTTGCACCGAGCGCTTCCTTGCGCACGGTCTTCAGCTTGTCGATCACAGCCGCCGAGCGCCCAGGACGAACGTTCTCGCCGATGAACGCATCGATCACGTCTTCGCGCGCCGCGTGGCGCATGCTCGCGGTGTTCAGATTGGTCGTGCGGCCCATATTGAGGACCTGCATGGCATTGCGCTGGCCGGAAAAATGCAGCAGCTTCGCGAAACGCGGCTGACCGAACGGCCCGAGCGCGTTGTAGTTGTCGAGAAAGCGCGACACTTGCGCGTCGCTTCGCGTGCGCAAGATCCCGTAGACTTCCGGGCTGATTTTGCTGTCCCTGGCTGCAAACGCGTCGTCGAGCCGGCGCATCACCGGGCTTTGCGAGTCGGTTCGTCCGCTTGCGGGCTGACGCACCGCCGAGCGCAACGCCTGCATGCGATCCACGGAACGGTCGACTTTCGCGCTTTGCAGCGCCCCCGCCGCGATGTACATCGCGCCCGAGCCGATCGCCAAGCCGCCGTCCGCGTTCATTGCGTCGGGCTTGGAGCCGTAAAGCGAATGCCCCGTCTCGGCCGTATGAATACGGCCCGCGAGCCCCAGCGCGCCAAGTCCGACGTCGCGGATCGCGCCCGGCGTGGCGCGCACGAGGTTGCCCTTCGCCTGTTGGTGCGCGCTCAGCGCATCCTTGCCGGCCAGGCTGCCCGGCTCCTCAGTCTTCACATCCTTGCTGGTCTTGGCGAGCGCGAACGCTTTATTGGCGAAACCCACGGCCGTCGATGCAACATCGAGCCCCGACGGCAACATGCCGATATCGTTCGTGGCGGAGGAAACCGCATTGGTCACCTCGTTCGCGCCATGAAACGTGCTGGCGAGGCCGGCCCCGTCCGAGGTCGCATTGCTGCCGGCCCACAGCTCGTAGCCGGCCGACGCGGTAGGCCCGAGCACCGGTTCGGTCTTCTCGAGTCCCGTCTTGACGCCGTCCACCGCCTTGCCGCCCGCGCGCTTGGCGCCGTTCGCCAACGCGCCGAGCATCGAATGCTTGGGCGTGCTCGTGGCCTGCGGCTGGGCAGACGTGCCCTGCGCGTTGCCGGACGTCTGGTTCCCTTCGGACTGGTTGATCGTGTGCCCGTTGGAATTGGATGAATTGCTGATGGGCGTCGACATGCCTTGTCTCCTGTAGGGCGCAACGGAAGGCACTCGACAACGCTTGCCGGTCGTGCGCTTCGTTTGGCGCTTGACCCTTCAGTACACCCGAACGGCAGCGCCGGCTCGCTACAGGAACGGAAGTTCCGTTCGGCGATCCGAAGTTTCGCCTGGCGCGGCAAGGGTCAGGCGACTGACTTGTCTAGGCAAAAGCGGGGCGTGCTTGGGCTCACGAAGGAACCGCATGACCCGTTCCTGTTGCCGTATCGCGTAACAGCGACAGCCCGATCCGCGTGCCGAATCCGCCCTTGTAAGCGAGTTGCACGAGCAGCATCGCCGCGGGCTCGACAAAGCGCGCGAGCATCAGCGGGCCGGCATCGACAGGTTCAGCACCGATCTCGTCGAGCAGCTTCGCCACGATGCCCCGCGCATCGCTGTCGTCGCCGCACACGAACACGGCCGCGCGATCGACGCCTATCAGCAGGCTAGGCGAATGCAGCGTCTGAGCGAACGGCGGTATCGCCTTGACGACCGTCGCCCACGGCGCGAGCTTCGCGACCTCTTCCGCGCCCGACGTATGCGTGCCGATTGCGAGGCCGCTCATGTCCGGTTTGAGTGCGTTGGTGCAATCCCACAGGACTTTCCTTTGCGTCACGCTTCCCACCTGCGCCAAGGCTTCGGAAGTGACGCCCCAAGGCGTGGCCAAGACGACCACGTCGGCAAAACGCACGGCCTCCTCGACCGTGCCGACGCTCGCGCCGAGCGCCGCCGCCGTCTCGTGAAGCTTGGCCATGTCGAGACTGAAGCTCAGCATGACCGAATGGCCGCGCGGCACGAGATGCCTCGTCAACCCTTTCCCGACATTGCCCCCACCGATGATCCCGATCTTCACGATCCATCCTCCTTGACGTGACTTGCATGACGAGCCGCCAGCGAGATCGCGGCTCGCATCGCGACGTTCATTCTCGGCGCGGCAGCCGTCCTGGTCTATGCTGCTAAGCGGTGAAACAGTTGTGAGCTACGGTCGAAAATGAAAAACAGCGCAAGCGGTTCCATCGATCTTTTCAGGGCGTTGAAGACCTTCACCGCGACGGTCGAGTCGGAGAATTTTTCGGCGGCGGGCCGCCAGCTCGGCGTGACGCCCGGCGCCGTGAGCAAACAGATCGGCCTTCTCGAAGCGTCGCTCGGCTGTCGCTTGTTTCAACGCACGACGCGGCATCTGTCCGTCACCGAGGAAGGCAGGCGTCTCTACATGATGGTGCAGCAACCGGCGCAACAGATCGAAGACGCGATCGCCGCGCTGTCCGCCGATGAGACGCAGGTCGGCGGCCTCGTGAAAGTGTCGTTGCCGCTTGCGTTTAGCCGCGTCGCGCTATTGCCCGTGTTGGACAAGTTTCGCGAGCGCCATCCGCACGTCACGCTCGATCTGCGATTCGAAAATCGCCACGTGGATCTCGTGTCGGAAGGATTCGACTGCGCGATCGGCAAGTTGCACGATACCGATTCGAGCGTGGTCGCCCGCACGCTCGCACCGCTGACGCTAGTGCTATGCGCAGCGCCCGCTTATTTGACGCGCAACGGCGAGCCGCAATCCGTCGACGACCTGGAACGCCATGAGCTCATCGTGTTCCGCTCGCCGAGTTCGGGACGCATTCAGCCCTGGAAACTGCGCTCGAGAAACAAGGAAGCGATCATTCAGCCCCGCTCCCATTTGATCGTCACCGACACCGAAGCGATGACGGAGCTCGCGGTTGCCGGGTGCGGCATCGTCCTGCTCGGCGCGCATCATGCGGCGCCGCTGATTGCGGCGGGCAAGCTCAAATGCGTGCTGCCCAAATTCAGCGACAAACGCAGCGACATTTGCATCTACTACGCGGCGCGCAAACACCTGCCGCCGCGCGTAGCGGCCTTTGTCGAGTTCGTTGTCGAAGAGGTGAGGCAGAGCGAAGTGCTCAAGCGCGCAAGCACGTTAACGCGTCAGCGCTTAAGCTGACAACACTTTGGAAACAGACAGAACACTCGGCCCCCGATCGGTAAAAGCAAGCGCGGCGTTTGTAACTCACGGTAAAACTGTCCGGCTTCGCGCCCGATCAAATCGTCATCATCCGGCGGGAGAATGCGCAAGAATACAGCCTGCTAAACGTCTCGCCTCGTTGCGCCTCGCAAGAAAAATGAAAGTGCGCCTGATATCTACCTTTATGCATATCGCCGCATTCGTTCACAAAACCACTCCGGTTGCGCGTCGATCGAATACTATTCGACATGGCCGAACGCTAAGGAAGTGGCTCTCGCACGACACCGCAACACCCCTCGACGTTCAGCCGGGACGCGTGAGAACCTATAAAAGCCAGGGGAAAGCTAATGGCAGACTCGCGACTGCAGGGTAAACCTGAGTATGACGGCATCACACGCTTTCGCAGATCACGTATTTCCTTCTATTCGTCGCACCGGTCGTTCGCTTTCGGCTCTCGCATGAAACGCGATCTACACGCGCCGTTCGAGTCCGCTCGTTCAGACGGCATGGCGACGATGCGCCGCGTATGGCGCGCCGGCCTGATTGGTCTGCTCATTGCGGGCGCGCTGATCGCGTTTGAAAAAACGCCGCGCGCCGACCATTGGCTCTTTGTCGGAATGACCTACATCTGCGGCACGGCCGCGGTCCTCGGCATCGTGTACACGCTGCTCGCGACCGTTTTGATCCGGCGCTTCTTTGCGCGCGCGAGCGCCGAGCCGACGAGCTTCCCGCCGGTGACGATCGTCAAGCCGCTGCACGGCGAGGAATGGGCGCTGCTCGACAATCTGTCCAGCTTCTGCAAGCAAAACTACCCTGGCCCGGTGCAATTCCTCTTCGGCGTACACGACTCGCAAGACCCGGCGCTCAAAACTGTAGACGAATTGCGCAGACGCTTTCCCAAGGCCGATATCGCCGTCGTCGCCGATGCGCGCTTGTACGGTCCCAACCGGAAAATCAGCAACGTCGTCAACATGCTGCCGCAAGCACGGCACGACATGCTGGTCTTTGCCGACAGCGACGTCAGCGTCGGGCCGAACTATCTGCGCCATGTGATCGGCGAGTTGCAAAAGCCCGGCGTGGGGCTCGTCACTTGCGTGTATCGCGGGCAACCCGATCCCGGCTTCTGGCCGCGTCTATCGGTGAAGGCCACCAACTATCAGTTTCTACCGAGCGTCGTGACGGGTCTCGCGCTCGGCTTGGCGCGCCCGTGCTTTGGACAGACCATCGCGATGCGGCGCGAGACGTTCGACAAGATCGGCGGCTTCGCGCAATTCGTCCATCATCTGGCCGAGGATCACGCGATCGGCGAAGCGGTGCGCAAGATCGGCGAGAAAGTAGTCATTCCACCCTTCACCGTCTCGCATGGGTGCGTGGAAAACAGCGCCCCGAAACTGGTCGCGCACGAGTTGCGCTGGAGCCGCACGATCCGCACCATCGACCCCATCGGTCACTTGGGTTCGGCATTGATCCATCCGTTCGCCTTTGCGATGCTTGCCGTTTTGCTTTCGGGCGGCGCCGCATGGTCGTGGGCCGTTGCGCTGGCCGCGCTGCTGACACGCTTTGCGCTCATATGGCAAACGGATCGCACGCTGCGCCAGCCGCACGCGGACCTGTGGCTGCAACCGCTATGGGACATCGTGTCGTTCATGATCTTCGTGGCCAGCTATTTCTCGACACGCGTGGTCTGGCGCGGCTTCCGTTTCAAGGTCGACGGCAACGGCTTGCTGTCGCCGGTACAGGATGAGTAATTGGTAATGTCGATTCATTTGGACAGCCGCTTGCGCTGTTGCGGCTGGATACAGTTGCAGCACTTTCGTTTCGACGCCCGCAACGCGGCCACTTCGAAGTCGGTGATTGCCGCATGAGCAAACACCTTGGCCGTATCGCCGCGCTAGCGGGACTGCTGGCGTCGCTCTGGCTCGTCTGGCACAGCAATCCCGGCGCCGTGCTCGGGCTGATGCGCGCCGCGGGCGCCGGTCTCGTGCTGGCCGCGCTCTCCCATGTCTTGCCGATGCTCGCCAACGCGCGCGACTGGCAAACGCTGATACGCGGCGCCAATCGTCCGAGTCTCGCGCGCATGCTGCATCTGGTGTGGCTTCGAGAATCGGTGAACTGCATGTTGCCGGTCGCGCGGATCGGCGGCGAGCTCGTCTCGTTCCGGCTGTTGAAGAAGTACGGCGTGCGGCCGGCGACGGCCGTCGCGAGTCTTGTCGCCGACGTTCAGCTCACGCTGATCAGCCAATTGCTCTTCACGATGTTCGGCATCGGCGTGCTGTTCAGTCACGCGCAATCCGGCGCTGGGCGTCTGGCCGGCGATCTGGCCTGGGGCGTCGTCGCTCTGACGCCGATTCTCGTGCTGTTTTCCTTGGTGCAGCACGCGAGCCCGTTCGAGCGCCTCACGCGTCTGCTCAATCGCATGACGAGCGGCCAGCTCACTGCCCTCGTCGGTCGATCCGCGCAAATTGACCGCTCCATCAAGCTGATCTGGCGGCGGCGCGGCGTGGTGCTCCGCTATTTGTTTTTCTGGCAAACGCTGCAATGCCTCGCCACTGCATTGGAGATCTGGATCGCGCTTTATTTTCTCGGCGCGCAGGTGAGCTTCCTCGAAGCGGTCGTCATCGAGTCGCTGATACAGGCTGTCAGTAGCGCTGCGTTCTTTGTACCTGGAGGTCTCGGCGTTCAGGAGGGCGGCTTCGTCTTGATCGGCGGCGCACTCGGCCTCGATCCGTCGACTTGCCTCGCGCTTGCGGGCGCGCGGCGCATCCGCGATCTGCTGATCTATGTGCCCGGCTTGTTTGCATGGCAGGTTGCCGAATCGTCCGGCTCGCTGCTTACGCGACTGTCCAGCATGCTGCCTGCGTTTCTGAACACAAATCGGCATCGGCAAGAACAAAACTAAACATCAGCCTTGCCGAGACGGCTTCGCCTTGCGCCTATGCAGTGCGCGCATCAAAAGGTGAGAAAAATCAATTTGTCTCATGCGTCGTTGCTCAATAGGATGGCGGCATTCCAAACCGCTTTCCCATGCGCAACGCCATGCCAACCACTCCGACCACGCAAGCCAAGACGCTTCGCGACCGAAGCCCCCTCGGCGCACTTATCGCGGTCACGCTCCTGACGGGCGTCGGCGCCGGCCTTGGCGGCATGCTGCTCGCGTTGTTGCTGCATTGGATTCAGCACATCGCTTACGGCTTTAGCGTCGATCATGTGATCAGCAGCGAAAGCTTCTTGCAAGGCGTGAGCGCCGCCGCGCCGCAGCGGCGCCTGATGGCGCTCACGGTTTGCGGCAGTGTCGCGGGCGCCGGCTGGTGGGCGCTCTATCGTTTCGGACGTCCGCTCGTCAGCATCAAGAAAGCCGTCAAGGCAGACGATCCGCGCATGCCTGTCGTGAGCACGACGGTTCATGCGCTCTTGCAGATCGTGACCGTCGCGTTGGGCTCGCCGCTGGGGCGCGAAGTCGCGCCGCGCGAGATCGGCTCGATGTGGGCCGGCTGGGTGTCGCATCGCGCCGGATTGAGCGCTGCCGAGAGCCGCATCATGGTGGCTTGCGGCGCGGGCGCCGGTCTCGCCGCGGTTTATAACGTGCCGCTTGGCGGCGCGATCTTCGTGCTCGAAGTGCTGCTGGGCACTTTTGGTTGGCCGGCGCTGGTGCCGGCCATCGTGACGTCAGCCGTGGCCGCGGTCGTGGCGTGGGTCGGGCTCGGAAACGAGCATCAGTATCGGGTTGCGCAGCTCGCGGTGAGCAGTCCGCTTTTCGTGTGGTCGTTGTTGTGCGGTCCGGTTTTCGGAGCAGCCGCATGGGGATTCACCAAGCTGATGACGCGAGCGCGTGCGAATGCGCCTAAAGATTGGCGCTTGCCCCTCCTGTCGCTGATTAACTTCGCGGTGATCGGCGTGCTTGCGATGCACTTCCCTCAATTGCCAGGCAACGGAAAGGGCCCCGCAAGTCTCGCGTTCGACAGCAATCTGACCATCGGACTCGCTGCCGCTTTGCTGATCCTCAAGGTCGCCATTTGCGCGAGCAGCCTGCGCGCCGGCGCAGAAGGCGGATTGCTCACCCCGGGTCTCGCTAACGGCGCACTGCTCGCGATCGTGCTTGGCGGCCTGTGGAATCTCGTTTGGCCGGGTACCTCGCAGGGCGCGTTTGCGATCGTCGGCGCAGCGGGGTTTCTCGCGGCATCGATGCAGATGCCGCTCACGGCAATAGTGTTGCTCATGGAATTCACGCGCGTCAGCCACGACTTTCTCATCCCGATTGGCTTGGCCGTGGCCGGATCGGTATCGACATTCAAGCTGCTTTCAGAAGGACGCGTGAGCCTGGCTGCGATGATCCCGGCCGGCGTGGCGAATCGCGAGCGCGTATAGCAACGATTCACGCGCAACCCGTACCGAGCCAGCCGAATCGATCAAAGCCGCAGATCGGGATTGCGCGCCGCCATTTCGATCACCCAATCGGTGAACGCGCGGACCCGCGAGCTAAGGTGCTCGCGATGCGGATAAACGACGGAAATAGGCGTTGGCGGGCAATAGTATGAAGTAAGAATCTCCTTCAATTTCCCTTCGGCGATCAGGTCCGCCACCATGTAGCGCGACGGCTGGATGATCCCGTAGCCGAGCACCCCCGCGGTGATGTAAGTCGAGCCATCGTTGACCGATAGCACGCCATTCATCGGGATCTTGACGAGTTCGCCGCCGATTTCGTATTCGAACGGAAACGTCCTTCCCGTGCGCTGCGATACGTAGTTCACGGCGCGATGCTGGCTCAGGTCTTCCGCCGTGGCCGGTTCGCCGTACTCTTCCAGATAAGCCGGCGACGCGCACGTGACGATCTTCGCATTGCCAACGCGGCGCCCGACGAAACTCGACTCCTCGAGCGCGCCCATGCGGATCACGCAATCGACACCGTCCTGAATCAGATCGATGTTGCGGTCGGCGAGCCCGAGCCGGACCTCGATGAGCGGATACAGCCGGTAGAACTCGTCCAACGCGGGCAACAGCAGCGACCTGGCAATCGTGCCGGACGTGTCGACGCGAATCGTGCCCGACGGGTTCTTGCGCTTGTTCGATAGCGACGAATCGGCGTCGGCGATCTCAGCCAGGATCTTGACGCACTTCTCGTAGTAAAGCGCGCCATCCTCCGTCACGCTGACCTGCCGCGTCGTCCGGTTCAAGAGGCGCACGCCGACGTGTTGCTCCAGCGCTTGCACCAGATTGCTCACCGATCCGCGCGGCAACTCGAGCATCTCGGCCGCCTTGGAAAAACTATTGGTCTCGACGACGCGCGTAAAGACTTCCATCGCCTGAAGGCGGTCCATGCAGGTGCTCCTCCTCGGTAGTTATTCGGCCCCATCACCGAATACTAGCCGGGGATGAATCCCAACTTCAACGGCTGCACATCCTTTGCGCAGGCGTCGCTCGCCAAAACCTTTCAAATAGCTTTAGCGCAATTGTCAAAACCGGATGTGTCGCAATTCAGGACGTTTTCTCACGCTCTGCGAATTAGAGACATACGCATGAATGGAAAACGCAATAACAGCGGCGCGTTGCGTTTCCCACGATTTGGCCTTTTTACGTGTAAAAGTCGAAAGCGCTATTCCATCGGCAACGAATGGAAATCGCCCGAAATTCCTATAACGGCATGCAATCGCCAGGCAACCAGCGCGATGAAACCGCGTACGCGCCAGGCAATCTCACTGTTATTCAGGCTAACGAAAGGTTGCTAACGCAGCGATCCCCTGCCGCTCTTTCAGCTCTCGCGCGCACGCCGCCATCTCAACAGCTGACATCTCAGCCGCATCCGTCTTGCCCCGTCAATGCTGCGCCACGCACTCGCGTCCCCTTCCCGCTGCCGCGATCCGCCAATCTCTCATCGAAAGCCGCAAAAATTGCTCCCGAACCTTCGGTACACCGCACTCCCGAATTTGTCTTCGTGAGACGCTAATCCTGCCGCGCTGCCACGCCACATACGGCCGGCGCTACGGCTCTCCCTCACCAATACAAAGGGGTTCAAAATGAATGCAATGGAAATGATGCAGGATGCTCGCGAACTCGCCAGCAGGCTTGAATTACCGGCTATTCAAGCGCTCCAAAATCCAGAACGGATGCCGTTCTCGATCCGCATTGCGTCCGATGAACGCGATCTAAGGAAATGCGTGGATGTGCGGCGCACGGCATATGGCCGGCACTTGCCGGAGTTTGCGCAAAAGATGGCGGTCGAAGTCTGCGACCGCGAGCCCGGCACGACCGTGCTGCTCGCGGAATCCAAGCTCGACGATGCGCCGATCGGCACGATGCGCATTCAGACCAACGAGTTCGGGCCGCTTCCCGTCGAAAATTCGGTGGACCTGCCGCACCGGTTTGGTGCTGCGCGCCTTGCCGAAGCCACTCGCTTGGGGGTCGCGAACGGCGCCGTCGGCAAGGTCGTGAAAATGATGTTGTTCAAAGCATTGTTCCTCTATTGCGAGCAACAACAAATTGATTGGCTCATTATTACCGCGCGTTCGCCAATCGATCGCGAATACGATGCAATGCTGTTCGAAGATGTTTTTGAGCATCGGCAATTTATGCCGATGGCGCACGTCGGCGGCTTGCCGCATCGGGTCATGGCCGGAGAAGTCGGGGTGGCGCGCCAGCGGTGGGGGGAAGCGAAACACCCACTTTTCAAATTCGTCTTCCAGACACATCATCCGGATATCGATTTGCGCGTACCGAACGATTTATCTTTGAGGCCGGAACCGGTACGATGCCAAGAAGGATCGCGCATTGCTTAATCGAGCTATGGAAATGAAATGAAGCCGCGCTCTAATGTGACCGGGCGCAACAGCGAACGGGTGGCGGCGGGCGAAGATTCGCACCGCCGCCGTTCCGGCGGCGCAAGAGTGTGGCTGGGGGAATTGCAGATATGGCGTCGCTTGGTCCTCGAGGTCCTGGTGGATTATTTGGCGGCCGCTTCGGCGGCTCCATCGCCCGTTTAAGACGCGCACGCGCCGGATCGAAGCTCGATCAAGCGCTTTACTTCTTTTCCATTTACATCGTGCCGGTGCTGATTGCCCTGAGCACGATCGTCGTTCTTTTGCTGCTGCCTCGGGAATACCCGTCGGCCAATTCAGGCTCGCTGGCCTTTCGCGCGCTCAACGACAAGACGTCGACACTTACCCCCGCTTCCGCACTGGACGCGCTGGCCAACGCGCCAGCGATCAATCACTTCAGCACGAAACTCGCGGAAACACCGATTTGGTTCACGTTTTCCGCACCCGTCGCCAGCGCGCGTCTGTCGACGCTCGTCGAATTTCCGTCGCGCCACGCGCAAATGCTCGAATGCTGGACCGCACCGGCACTGCAGTCGCTGGGCCGCGCCAGCCGCGATGCCGTATCCGGACAGATGCGCATGGTCAAAGCCGGCTTTGCGGTTTCGCTCGGCAAACCCGTAACTCCGACGCAGCTGCTCTGCCGCGGCACGTTTTCGGGTCCCGCGCAATTGACCATCGACGCGTTGAACGCCGAGCAATTGCGCAATTCGGCGCTCGACTTCCAGGAGAGTTCCGGCTTGATCGCGGGCGGCCTGCTGACGCTTGCCGTATTCGTCTTTGTCACGGCCATCATCAATCGCGAGTGGACCTACGTGATCTTCGCGATGTGGCTCATCGGCAATCTACGTTTGTGCGCTAATGCGATGGGCTGGGATACCGAGTGGCTCGATCGTGTGATCCCTCCCGCCGATCTGCCGCTGCTGCGCAAAGTCACCTTTGCCGCGTATTACCTGCTGACGGGCGCGCTATTTAGCCAGCTGTTTCGCCGCGAGCTCAGAATCGTCGGCTATCGCTGGCTGCTGCGCGTTGCGCAAAACGTCGGGCTCGTGTTGCTCGTCCTCTCGATTCCCCTCTCCTACGCACACTTCATCCCAGCGCTGTGGGTACTCGGCGGCTTCGGCATCAGCGTGCTGATCTTCCTGCTGACGCGGCTGCTTTGGAAAGCGCGCTCGCGCACGGTGATGTGGTACGTCGCATCGCTTGCGGTCGTGCTGCTCGCGACTTTCTCCGAGGTGCTCGGCGCGGCGTTTGGCGTGCGCCAGTTGGCTGCCGGTGTCAGCCCCGTGCTTGCCGCGCTGACCTCGAGCATGATGGCCGCCTTCGCCATCGCCGAACAGATGCGCGCGGAACGCGAGCACCGGCGCCAGGCGCAGATCGAATTGCGCAACACCTACGAGGTCACGCCGATCGGCCTCTTCACGCTCGATTCGCGCGGGCGCTTCGTGCGCGCCAATCCCGCGTTGCGCGAGATACTCGCCATGCAAAAGAGCGACTACGGGCTGCGCCACTGGAACGACTATTTCGAGCCGGGCGCATGGGGCTCGCTGCAAGCGCTGTCGCTCAAAGGCCGCGACAGCGAACTCGAAATCGGCGGCTCCGAAGCGCACGGCACGGCGGATCGCCGCTATCTGCTCAAGGCGATCACGTCGAACAACTGGATCGAAGGCTCGCTACAAGACGTGACCGAACGCTCGAAGGCGATCGAGCGGCTGCGCTTTCTCGCCGAGCACGATCCGCTCACGGGGTCGCTGAACCGGCGCGGCTTGGAAAAGGCGATCGCGACGCAAAGCGAGAACGCGGCGCTTTGGACGCTCGCCTATATCGATCTGGACCGTTTCAAGTTGATCAACGATCTCTTCGGCCACCGCGCGGGCGACGAAGTGCTCAAGCAGGTCGCCGACCGCGTGCTCGCGCGCTTTCACGGCAACTTCTCGTTCGGGCGCATGGGCGGCGACGAATTCGTGTGCATCATGCACGAGACGTCGATCGATGAAGCCGTCGAGATGTGCACGCGGCTGCTCGCCGAACTCAACGAAATTCCGTATCAGGTGGGCAGCCGGGCGTTTCAAGTCAAGGCGTCGATCGGCCTCGTCGAGTGTTCGCACGGCGTGCGCGTGCAAGACGCGCTCTCGCATGCCGACCGCGCGTGCCGCGAGGCCAAGGAAAGCCGCCACAACCGGCTCGTCGTGTATCGCAAGGGGGCTGCCGCCTTCGAACAACGCGCAGCGGAGCTGAAGCTGGTCGAATCGTTCGGCCGCAATCAGTTGCCGGCCGGCCTCTTCCTCGTGATGCAGCCGATCATGTCGCTCGCCGCGCCGACCGAATCGCTGAATTTCGAAGTGCTGCTGCGCATGCGCGCGGCCGACGGCAAAGTCGTCACGCCCGACAAGATCATTGCCGCCGCCGAAGAGTCCGGCAACATCGCCGCGCTCGACAAATGGGTCGTCAGCACCACGCTCGATTGGATCGAAACCAACCAGAGGTCGCTGCCGAAGACGCGCTTCATCTGCGTGAATCTGAACGGCGGCTCGCTGAACGACGAGCGCTTCACCGAAGACATCTTCGTGTTGTTTGCCCGCTACCGTTCGATTCTTCGGTACCTCTGCCTTGAGATCACAGAGAGCGTCGCGCTGCACGACCTCGGGAACACGCAGCGCTTCATCAACCGCGTGCACGACATGGGCGCCAAGATCGCGCTCGACGATTTCGGCGCGGGCTATACGTCGTTCCGCTATCTGAAGTCGCTGTCGGCCGACGCCCTGAAAATCGACGGCGAGTTCGTCCGCTCGATGTGCTCGCATCCGGCCGACGTCGCGATCGTCGAAGCGCTCGTCGCGCTTGCGCACAATCTCGGCATGCGCAGCGTCGCCGAATGGGTCGAAGACTTGGATACGCTAAAGGCCTTGCATGAAATCGGTGTCGACTACGTGCAAGGTTATGTCGTGGCGAGGCCGCAAGAGTGCTCGGCGATTCTGCTCGCGGACTCCGCCGCGAGCTTCATCGCCGATCCGCTGGTCGCGCGCTTCATCGAGAGTCTTTCCGATCAATCCGCGCATTCGCCCGTGCCGAACATCGCATGAAGCGCGCACGGCGAGCTCAGCATGAGATCGCCGTTGTGCCCCACGCCCGGCACGATGTGCAGGCTCTGATTCAAGTCGCCCGGATGACGGCTTTGCAAATAAGCGAAGTAAGCGCGGCCGCGTGCCATGCGATGCGGGCCCTGTGCTTCCGCCATGCAGCTCTTGTCGAGAGCCGGGTGCTGCGGATCGATATCGTCTCCGCCTAGCAGATAGTCCACGCGCCGCTTCACGAATGCCGCTTCGAGTTGCGCCGGTGTGCGATCGTTCACGTAAGCGGGGCGGTCTTCCATGCCGTATTTCCAGGCGTCGAACGAGGGACATTGCGCGGCGTCGAATGTGCCCGCGACGCCTTGCGCGTCGGGGCGCTGCCGGTCGAAATATGCGTAGGAAGATGGATTGGCCACGACGTAACGCACGTCGATGCCTTCGTCCGTCAGCGCTTGCGTTCCATGCTCGGCGATGGCGTAACGCTGGACCACCTGCGCGCCGCCCGAGTGGCCCGCGATCGTCACGTACTTGAGGTTGGGAAAGAGACGCCGGTCGGCGAGGCGGGCCAAGATCGCATCGAGGACGGCGTAGGAGCTGATCGGCACGCTTCCGACAGCGGCCTCGCCGCCCTCCCATGCTTCGCCCTTCCAGCGCAACAAGCCCTCCGGCAGCGTGTGCGTCGTGGCGTCGATCGTCGCGAGAAATTGCGGCGCGATCAATAGCGTCGTGGCAGCATCGACACCGGCAGCGTCGCGCGCTTTCTCCGCAGTCCGGTAGTAGACATCGGCGTTGCGCAGCCTGCCGTGAATCACGATCACGGCGCGCTCGACGCGCGGTTGCGGCGTGCTCCAGTCTCCCGACACATAGAGCGGAAACTCCGCATGCCCTTGCTGCGTGTCGATCGGCAGACGCGCATCCGCGATCACCGCTACCGGGTGCAGCGTCGAACTCCCCGCTTGCTCTTGCGCGACTGCAGGCAGCGCGACCGCCGACAAAACGACCGATGCGGCGGCCCCCAGCGCAGCCGCCCATCGCGCGAAATCACGCCGCCGCTCGAACACGCCCCCGCTCACGCGGTGCTTTTCACAACACTGGCAATGGCCGAAGCCACGTAGCCGACGTTGCGCTCGTTCAAGCCGGCCACGCACATGCGCCCGGAGCGCAGCAGATACACCGCGTGCTCTTCACGCAGGCTTTCCACCTGAGCCTCGGTCAAGCCCGTATACGTGAACATGCCGCGCTGCGCGAGATAGCGCGTGAGAAGCCGCTCTTCGACGTGACCGTTCAGCCCGTCGTAAATGCGCTTGCGCATCGCCAGAATCCGCTCGCGCATCGCGCCCAGTTCCTGCTCCCACGATGCGCGCAGCGCCGGCGCATTGAGCACGCCGGCCACGAGCCGCGCGCCGTGCGTAGGCGGATTGCTGTAGTTCGCGCGCACCCTCGACGCCAGTTGGCCGAGCACGCGCTTCGCTTCTTCGGCCGATTCGCACACGACGCTCAACGCGCCGCAGCGCTCGCCGTACAGCGAAAAATTCTTCGAGAACGAGTTGGCGACGATGAGCGGCACACCCGACGAAGCCAGCATACGGATACATGCCGCATCTTCCTCGAGCCCCGCGCCGAAGCCTTGATATGCCATATCGACGAAGGCGATCAGCTTGCGTTGCTGCAAGACGGGAACGAGTTCCGCCCATTGCGCGTCGTTCAAGTCGACGCCCGTCGGGTTATGACAGCACGCGTGCAGCAACACGACGCTTTGCGGCGGCAGGCCTTTGATCGTGTCGAGCATTTCCTCGAAGAGCAAGCCGCCCGAGCGCTCGTCATAGTACGGATACGAATTGACCGTGATGCCGGCGCTCTCGAACACGACGCGATGGTTTTCCCAGCTCGGATCGCTGAGCCAAAGCTGCGAGTTCGGGAAATAGCGCTTCAAGAAATCGGCCCCGACTTTCAGCGCGCCGGAGCCGCCGATCGTCTGCAGCGTCGCGATCCGGCCGCTCGCGCGGGCGTCGCTATCGGCGCCGAACACGAGCGCCTGCGCGGCGTCGCGGTACGCCGCGTGGCCCGTCATCGGCAGATACGGGCGCGGCCCGATGCTGCCGAGCAGCGCGCTTTCCGCCTCGCGCACCGCGCCCATCACCGGCAGCGCGCCGGCGTCGTCGAAATAGATCCCGATGCTCAGGTTGACCTTGTTTTGCCGCGGATCCTGCTGAAAGTCTTCGTTGAGGCTCAGGATCGGGTCGCCGGGATAGGCGGGAACGTGCTCGAACATCGCGATTCTCCAGGTAGCGTCTATGCGTTCAATTTCAGCGAGACGCATAGTGTCGGTCAGATCGCGGCGTTCGACAACCGAGGGGGATCGCTCGCTTTCAATCCTCCCCGACGATGCGCTGCAGCAGCGCCGGCACTCGGCTCAACGGCGCGTAGAGCGCGGGATCGACGCGATACACGCCATCGAGCGTTTTCGTCACGTCGTGATACGTGAGGTGGACCGCGTGCGCCTCGTCCTCCCAGATCACCGCACGCAGCGGCAATTCCAACGCAGCAAGCGGATTGGCCACCATGACCGGCGTGCCCGCCTTCGGATTGCCGAACAGAAAGAGCCGCGTCGGGCGCAATGCCATTCCTACCTCGCGTGCGGCAGCGGCTTGGTCGATGTCGGCGAACAGCGTGATGCCGCTCGCGGCCAGCGCATCCTTCAGTCGAATGACCGTGGTTTGGAAATCGTGCCGGCTTGGCAGCGTCAACGCGGTGGACGGAAGCGCAGCGGACGGTTCAGTCTGTGTCGTCATGAAATGGGTTCTCCAGTGGACGCTCCAATGCGGGTCAGCGCTCGGTGCGCTGCGGTTCGAGTGTAGGAGCCTTGTCTTGCCGGCGCACGCTCGGGTGGCTCATATATCCGCTCAATCGTCTCAAGCCCGCGCCCGGTGTCTATCGAAGCGCGGCGGCGAGCGCTACCCTACACTCCTTCGATGGCGCATTGCGCAAATCGCGTTCACGTAAAGGGTTCATCATGCCGACGCCTGCACAAGAGAATGACACCGGTTCGCCCTGGCATGCGGGCGAATTGGCGTTGCAGCGGCGTACCGGAGTCGTCAGGCAAATGGACGGCGTGGGCCGCCGCGTGGTGCGCGATCATCTGATCGACCAGCATCGCGAGTTCTATCCGCTCATTCCGTTCGTCGCGCTCGGCGCGGTGGACGCAGCGGGCGACGTATGGGCCACGTTGCTCGCGGGCGAGCCCGGCTTCCTGCAGGCGCCGACGCCTGACGCGCTCCAGGTGAACGCGATGCGCGATCCGCGCGATCCCGCCAGCGCCGGGATTCACGACGGCGCGGCCGTCGCGCTCATCGGCGTCGAACTGCACACGCGGCGGCGCAACCGGTTGAACGGCGTCGTGAGCCAGGCGTCCGAGCGCGGCTTCGATGTCGGCGTCAGGCAATCGTTCGGCAACTGCAATCGCTATATCCAGGCGCGCCAGTTTGAATTCGTCCGTGAGCCTTCATTGCCGTCAGCGCAAACGCCGGTCGACTTGTCTCGTCTCGACGCGCGCGCGGCCTCGCTGATCGCTGCAGCGGATACGTTTTTTGTCGCGTCATACGTCGAGCGCAGCGACGGCAGCCGCGAAGTCGACGTCTCGCATCGCGGCGGCAAGCGCGGGTTCGTGCGCCTGGGTGAAGACGGCGTGCTCACCGTGCCGGACTTTTCAGGCAACTTGTTCTTCAACACGCTCGGCAATTTTCTATCGAACCCGAAGGCCGGGCTCGTGTTCGCCGATTTCGAAAGCGGCGACCTGCTGCAGCTCACCGGCGACGCCGAAGTGGACCTCGACTCGCCCGAGATCGCCACGTTCCGAGGCGCGGAGCGGCTGTGGCGCTTCACGCCGCGCCGCATCGTCTATCGTGCGGGAGCGATGCCGCTGCGCTGGACGCTGCCGGAAGACGGCGTCTCCCCCTATGCGACGATGACCGGAAGCTGGGAGGAAAGCGCGGAGCGCGTCAAGGCGATGAAGCTCGCAGACGCATGGCGCCCCTTCCGGATCGCGAAGATCGTCGACGAAAGCTCGGTGATCCGTTCGTTTCATCTCGAACCCGCGGATGGAGCGGGACTGATCCCGCACTTGGCCGGCCAGCATCTGCCGATCCGCATCGCTCGTACAACGGGCGAAACCCCGCTGATTCGCACATATACGCTATCGGTCGCGCCGTCCGACGACACGTACCGGATCAGCGTGAAGCGCGACGGCGCCGTGTCGCAACATCTGCACGACACGCTGCGCGAGGGCGACGTCATCGAAGCGCGCGCGCCCGCCGGCAACTTCACGATCGACGCGCACGAACAGCGCCCCGTCGTATTGCTGGCTGGCGGAGTCGGCGTGACGCCAATGCTCGCGATGTTGCGGCATCTCGTCTACGAGGGCCTGCGCCGCCGGCGGATTCGTCCTACGTGGTTCTTCTATTCCGCGCGCTCGCTCGCTGAGCGTGCGTTCACGGCGGAGATCGAAGCGCTGGTCGAGAAGTCGCGAGGCGCCGTGCGCATCATTCGCATGCTGAGCGACACCGAGGGCGCCGTCGAACAACACGACTACGATGCGCAAGGCCGCCTCGATATCGACGTGCTGAAAGCCACGCTGCCCTTCGACGATTTCGATTTCTACGTCTGCGGCCCATCCGGATTCACGCAGTCGCTCTATGACGGCTTGCGCGGACTCTCGATTGCGGACAAGCGGATCCACGCCGAATCGTTCGGACCGTCAGGACTTCAGCGCACCCAGGATCGATGCGCCGAAGTGGGACAGGCGCGAGCGCCTGCGGAAAAATCCGCTCCAGTGCTATTCGTCGCCTCGGGCAAGGAAGCGCGCTGGACGCCCGATCACGGAACGCTCCTTGATCTGGCGGAAGCACGCGGCTTGACGCCGGAGTTCGGCTGCCGCGCGGGAATGTGCGGCGCATGCCGCACGCGGATCGTGGAAGGCGCGGTCGCTTATCGGGAACCGCCGATGTTCGAAGTGCCCGATGGCGAAGCGCTGATTTGCTGCGCTGTTCCGGCGAGCGCGGAGAAGGCAGGCGGCGAGCGGCTACTGCTCGATCTGTAGCGCACAGCACACCGGCTCGCCATATGACGGGTTATCGCTCGGAGTGCTTGTATTCCGAGTACTTGCGCGAGTCCCCTCGCACCTTGTCCGCGGGATACTTCGCGCGATTGATTTCGATCTTTTCCAATGCCGCCTGAAAGAGATCGATGTCGAGCTTGTCCGCGAGCATGACCAAATACGCCAACACGTCCGCCATTTCGTGGCGGATGGCCTTCCGCTTGGCGTCGTCCAACTCCTCGTTTCCGGAAACGAGCCACTGAAAAGGCTCGAGCAATTCACTCGCCTCGACGCTCAGCGCCGTCGCCAGATTCTTCGGCGTGTG
Source organism: Trinickia camelliae (assembly GCF_053525655.1). NCBI lineage: Bacteria > Pseudomonadati > Pseudomonadota > Betaproteobacteria > Burkholderiales > Burkholderiaceae > Trinickia > Trinickia camelliae. The sequence goes on along the minus strand of NZ_JBCHAA010000019.1, from coordinate 26,772 downwards.
GAATTGCTCCCAGTCCCGCTCGGCCGCGAACTCGCGCAAGCGATCGCGCAGCTCGATAAGGTCCCTTTGTGTTTCGCGACTATTCATACTTGATCTCATCCTAGTGCAACGCTTTATTCGATCCCTTCATTGGATCCCATCAGCCAATGCCGGCGGCAGAATCGTATTGACCCAATCGCATTCCCGCTCATACGCGCGCGCGAGCTGCAGCAAAGCGAAATCGCCGCGCGGCCGCCCGATCAACTGCATCCCCATCGGCAAGCCCGCCTCGTTGAAACCGACCGGCACGTTGATCACCGGGCAGCCGGAGAGCGTCCACGGGCACACCGTTTCCATCCAGCGATGATAGGTGTCCATTTGCACGCCTGAGATCGCGTCCGGCCAGCGCTTGTTCACATCGAACGGGAACACTTGCGCGGTCGGCGCCGCGAGGTAGTCGAAGCGCTCGAACACGTCAAGCAGCACGTCATACCAGCGTGAACGCTCGACACTCGCCGCATAAACCTCAGCCGCGGAAAGCTTGAGCATGCCCTCGATTTCCCACACCGCCTCGGGCTTGAGCAACGCGCGCTTCGCCTCGTCCTGATAGAGCGCGAGCAGATTGCCGCCGACTAGCAAGTGACGATGCACGAGCCAGGTCTGCCACAGACTCTCGGGCGCGACGGGCGGCGCAAGTGCATCGACATCGCAACCGATGCCGCGCAACGCGCCGAGCCCGCGCTCGCACATCGCGGCAATGCCATTCTCCAGCGGCAGATAGCCGTTCCAGTCGCCGAGCCAGCCGATGCGCTGTCCCTTCACATCGGCGTCGAGCGCCTGCGTGAAGACGGCGGGATCCTCGGCTAAAGACAGCGGCGCACGCGCATCGTAGCCCGCCTGAATCGCGAGCAGCATCGCGACATCCTTCACCGTGCGCCCCATCGGCCCTTCGGTGCCGAGCTGCTGAATGAAACGCTCGGGAGCTGGCCCTGCCGGCACGCGGCCTCGCGACGGGCGCATGCCATACACGTTGCAAAACGCTGCGGGATTGCGCAGCGATCCGCCGAAGTCGCTGCCATCGGCAACGGGCAAGAGTCGCATCGCGAGCGCCGCGGCCGCGCCGCCGCTGCTGCCGCCCGCGCTCTTCTTCGCGTCGTAGGGATTGCGCGTCGCGCCGTAGACTTCGTTGAAGGTGTGCGAGCCCAAACCGAACTCGGGCGTGTTGGTGCGGCCGATGAAAATCGCCCCGGCGCGACGCACGCGCGCCACCGCAATCCCGTCGATGCCGGTCACGTTGTTGCGGAAAATCGGCGAGCCCTGCGTGGTGATCATGCCCGCGACTTGCGCGATATCCTTCGGCGCCTGCGGCATGCCATGCAGCCAGCCTTCATAGTGTCCGCGAGCGAGCGCGGCGTCTTTCTCGGCGGCCTCGGCAAGCAGCGCGTCATGCTCGCGCAACGCGACGATTGCATTGACCGACGGATTGAAGCGTTCGATCTGATCGAGGTAAGCCTGCATCACTTCGCGGCACGACACCTCGCGCGCACGAATCGTTTGCGCGAGATCGTCGGCCGCCATCGCGACGAGTGGATTCAAAACGTGTCTCCTGCAAGTTGATTCGATGTTGCCGGAGCGATGACGCCTTTGCTCCAGCATCATCGCCCGCCCTGTTCGAGACGATACGCTGCTTCGTCGCTGTTGTGCATGCGGCGTCGTTTAGGGCCGTTCCTTCGGCTCCGCATGATGCCCCTTCGATGCTCGCAACTCGTCGATACGCGACGCGCTAACGGAAGCGCCAGGATGCTGATTGTCGGCCGACAACCCGGCCGCGACCCTACTGTTGCCGCCCGAAGCGAAGTAATGCTCCAGATGCTTCGCGACCTGGGTGCGGATAAAGTCCTTCGCCTGCTGCGGGTCCTGAATGTCCTGCGTGCGCAGCGGATTGCGGTTCGCGGGATGCGGATCGAGATGCACCGAGCCATCGAGCAACTCTCGCTGCATCGCGTCCATGACCTGCGGTTGAACGGGGACGGTCACATCGGGCGTGTCCGTGCGCCAGGTCAGCGTGTCGTTCTTCGCGAGGTACTTCTGGGTCAGCTTGGCGGCCTGCGCATCGCGCTTGGTCAAGAAGTTGCCGAGACCGAACGCTTCGATCACCGAGCCGGGAATCGTCGAATGGCTGTACACGGTCGAATCGACCGCCGCTTGGAACCAAGGCGAAACCAGGATGCAAGGCACGCGAAGCCCCAGTCGATCGAAATCGAACGGCACGAGATAGGACTGGTCGAGGCGGCCCGGAATGCCGTCGGGCGATATCGTTGCGGGCGGCTGCACGTGGTCGTAGTACCCGCCGTGCTCGTCGAACACGATGATGTAGAGCGTTTTCTTCCAAACGTCCTCGTTGGCGCGCAGCGCGCTGTAGATGTCCGCCACGAGCTTTTCCGCGGGCCGCACGTCGGCCGGCGCGTGCATGCTGTTGACCGGCTGTGTCGGCGAGCCGATGAACGCGGGCATGATGAACGAGTAGGTGGCAAGCTTGTCGCCGGACACGTCGGCGAGAAAGTTGCCTTCGAACAGCACGTTGTTTTGCGGCGTCTTCTCGACGTTCGGAAAGAGCTGGAGCACGTCGTTCGTGTCGTGATAGTAGACGCGCCACGACGCGCTCTTCGTCGCGTTGATGCGGTCGTAGATCGTGTCGCAGGTGAGATTCGGCTTCCAGTTCGCGTTGTACGTATAGCCTTGCGACGTTGCCGCATGCACGAACGCGCGATTCGGCACTGTCGGCCCGGGCACGTCCGAGAACCAGTGGTCGCACAGCACGAAGTTCTTCGCGAGCGTCGAGAGCACCGGCAATTGCACCGGATCGAAGCAATTCATCACTTGCTGCAGCTCGCTATCGGTCGGGTCGCGCTTGAGGTCGTATCGCAACGACGTATTGAACGACGCGACAAAACCATCGAGCTTCGCCGAAGCGGCAGGCTGGTTTGCGGGCACATTGGTCTTGCCGAAGAGCTGCTCGTTGATCTGCTTGAGCGAGTGCGCCGGGCCTTGCCCCACCGACGTGTAGTCGCCGCCCTTGCGAGTCTGATACGCCGTGGTCTCGGCGTTGCCGGCGGTCTTGTAGTTGGTGAAGCCTCCTGCGGGCACGCCCTCCCCGATGCCGAGGTAGCCGAACAAGTGGTCGAACGATCGGTTTTCGAGCATCAGAACAACGACGTGATCGAATTGCAGGTCCATAGTGCACTCCTTTCCTAGATCGTGAATCGTGGCTGCGTTGAGTCAAAGGTCAAAGCGGCGCCCAGCCGCGACGCGCCGTAAAGCGCGGCGGCGAGTGGACGATGCTCGACGTGTCTTGTGGCGATTTGATGTCGCGGCGCTTTCGCCGCTAGGACATGAAGTCTCGCGCCGAATCATGCGCTCCCTGCATCATCGTCTATGCTGACTGAAAGGTGTTTTGCGAATTGCAACAGCGTGTCTTCGCGAGAACGATCATGGCCGAGTCGATTGCATCGAGAGCGTTGCAGGTCTTTCCCGGCGGCGTCGCCAATGGCGAATTCGGTTGGCCGCCTGAGAGCGTGATCGCAATACAACGCGGAGAAGGCGCCCGGCTGTGGGACACCGCCGGGCGCGAATACCTCGACTTCTCGATGGGCTGGGGTTCAGCGCTCGTGGGACACGCGCGGCCGGAAGTCGTCGAAGCCGTACAGCGCCAGGCGGCGCTGGGTTCGAATTTTGCACACTTGAACGAACCTTGCTTGCAGCTCGCCGAGGAAATCCGCCGCGTGAGCCCGGCGGCGCAGCAGGTCCGCTTCTGCGCGTCGGGCACCGAGGCAACGATGTACTGCCAGCGGCTCGCCCGTGCCGCGACAGGGCGGCCCAAGATACTCAAGTTCGAAGGCGCCTATCACGGCGCCAACGAAGCAGGCGTGACGAGCCTCTTCCCCAGCAAGCAGTTGCCGTTCCCGCAGCCCGAGCACACGAGCGCGGGCACGCCGTCGGTGGATCGCGAACTGCTCGTCGCGCCATATAACGATTTGGGCGTGACCGAGTTGATCGTCTCGCAGCACGGCCATGAGCTTGCCGCGGTGCTCATGGAGCCGCTGCAGCGTTGCACGCCGCCGGAGCCCGGCTTTCTGGCGGGCGTACGCCGCATCTGCGACGAAGCGCAGGTGCTCTTGATCTTCGACGAGGTCGTCACCGGGTTTCGGCTCGCCTATGGCGGCGCGCAGGAATACTACGGCGTCGTGCCCGATCTCGTCGCTTACGGCAAGGCGCTCGGCGGGGGCTATCCGATTGGCGCGTTCGGCGGCCGGCCCGAGTTGATGGACCACGTGAACGAGCAGCACATCGGCTCGCCGGGTTACGTGTGGATGGCTTCCACGCTCGGCGGCAATCCGGTGTCGAGCGCGGCGGGCAATGCCGCGCTCGCGGTGCTGCGCGCGCCGGACACCTATGCGGCGCTGCATGCGCTAGGCGAGCGCTTTCGCGCCTCGCTGCGAGAGGTGCTCGAGCAATGCGACGTGACGGGACAAGTGATCGGCGACGGCCCGCTCGCGCAAATCGTCTTCACGAGCGGCGCGGTGAACGACTACCGCACGAGCGCTCGCGGCGACAAACGGATGGCCCGCAAGATGATGCTCGGTTTGTTCGAGCGCGGGATCTTCCTCAATCCGATGGGCACGAAGTTTTACTTGTCGATCGCGCATGACGAATCGATTTGCGATATGTTTTGCAACCGGCTCGAAGACGTGTTGAAACAGCGCTGACCGAGCCCATCCCATCGCAGGAGCTTGCAATTGCGTCAGGATCAGCTCGATGGAATCGTCACATTTATTGCGGTAGCGGAAGAGAACGGTTTTTCGGCGGCGGCCGTGAAGCTCGGCGTATCGCCGTCGGCGGTCAGCCAGGCGATCCGCCATCTGGAGGCGCGCGTCGGGCTCACGCTGTTCAACCGCAACACGCGCGGCACGAGCCTGACCGAAGCCGGCGCGGCCTATTTCGAGCGCATTTTGCCGGCCGTGCGCGAATTGACGCTCGCCTCGGAGGAACTCGGCGCGGTCGCCGACCGGCCTGCCGGATTGCTGCGCCTGAACGTGGCGCGCTCGGGCCACATGATCGTGCTGCAGCCGATCCTGCGACGCTTTTTGGACCAGTACCCCGACATCCGCCTCGACGTATCGATCGAAAACTCGCTCGTCGATATCGTCGGGCGCGGCTATGACGCGGGAATCCGCTTCGGCGATCTGGTCGAACGCGACATGGTCGCCGTCAAAATCGGGCCGCCGATAACGGCCCACGTGATCGCCTCGCCGGAATACCTCGCGCGTCACGGCTTGCCCCGGCATCCGCACGATCTGCTCAATCACGCTTGCATCTGTTTCCGGCATTCGACGTCCGGCCAGATCGAACGCTGGCCGTTCGAGAAGGGAGGAGAAACGCTCGAGCTGGCGGTCTGCGGGCCGCTCATCGTCAACGACTCCGCTGCGCTCGTGCAGGCGGCGCTCGACGGCATCGGGATCGCTTACATGATCAACGGCTACCTCGAGCGTTTCCTCGACGACGGCCGCCTCGTGCGCGTGCTCGCGGACTGGAGCCCGCCGCTCGCCGGCTTCACGCTCTATTACGCGGACCGGCGCCGCGTGGCGCCCAAGCTGCGGGCGCTGATCGACTTTCTGCGGCAGGAAGAAAAAGCAGGAACGCCCCATACGGAAGCGTTCCTGCGATAGAGCCGGGCTCGCGCTCGAAAGGCGCGCCCGGACGCGCGAATCACGCGCGCTTGTATTGTTCGAGATCGAGCGCGCCTTCGGTCCTCGCGACCACCACGGCGGTCAGCGTATCGCCGGTCACGTTGGCCGACGTGCAGCACATGTCGATCAGACGGTCCACCGCCGCGATCACCGCGATCACTTCGAGCGGCAACCCGACCGAAGCCAACACCAGGCTCATCACGACGAGACCCGCGCCGGGAATGCCAGCCGCGCCGATCGACGCGAGCGCCGTGGTCGCCACGACCATCGCGAGCTGCAAGGTCGTCAGATGGATTCCATACGCGTTGCTCGCGAAGATCGTCACGGTGCCGAGGTAGCAGGCGAGGCCGGCCATGTTGACCGTCGAACCGAGCGGCAGCACGAAGCTCGCGACGCGCGAATCGACGCCGAGCCGCTCCTGGGTGGTCTCGAGATTGAGCGGCAGCGTGGCCGCGCTGCTCGCCGACGAGTACGCGAAGAGCTGTACAGGCAACACCTTGCGCAAGAACGGCAGCGGATTCAGGCGCACCATGATCAGCAAGATGCTGCACACGACGATCATGAAGAACAGCATCACCGCGTAGTTCACCACGACGAGCGAGGCGAGGTGGCCAAGCACGGAGAAGCCGCGGTCCGCGGTCACGAACGCCATCAGGCCGAACACGCCGAATGGCGCGAACTTGAGCACCATGCCGATGAGCTTGAAGACGACGGCGGAGAGGCTCTCGAAGAACGTGCGGACCGGCGCCGCACGCTCGCCCGACAGATTGACGGCAAGGCCGAAGAAGATCGCGAACACGATGGTCGGCAGCAGCGCGCCTTCGGCGAATGCCTTGAACGGGTTCGACGGAATCGCGGCGAGCAAGGCTTCCTTGAGGCTCGTCGGTTCGCTCATCGCCGCGGTCGCCGACGCGCCTGCCGGCAGATCGAAGCCGACGCCCACGCGCGCCGTCATCGCGATCACGATGGCGATCACCGTGGTCGACCCCATCAGCGCCAAGTAGATGACGATCGACTTCGTCGCGATACGGCGCATCGCGGCCAGATCGGACAGCGACGTGATCCCGCACACGAGCGAAACGAACACGACCGGAATCACGCACATGCGGATCAGCGACATGAAGATATCGCCGAGCGGCTGCAGCATCTTCGCGGGTTCGCCGATGAAGTGTCCGGCGGCCACGCCGAGAATCAACGCGATCAGGATCTGATGCCACATCGCGAGACGCAGCCGGCGAGAACGGTGAGTGGATTGCATCGTGGTTGCCTTTTCTAGATGGGAGAGGTGGCTAGGATTCTGACCACGTGCAGGAGGCTTAAATATCAGACTCGTCTTAAAAACAATGCGCAACCAACGAATCCCCGAGTGTTTCCGACATCGCCCGCGCTCATCTTAAAAGCAGACCATCTGCGTACTCATCGCGTACACTCCGCGCGAATCGTTTATATCGAGGAGAGCAGATGCCACATTCAGTCGAGATTGCCGGCGCGGTGATTTTCGGTCTCGCACTCGTCCATACGTTTCTCGCGAAACGCTTCGAGGTGCTCGCTCACCGGCATCCCGAACATGCCGGGCTCTTTCACTTTCTCGGCGAAGTGGAAGTCGTGTTCGGCTTCTGGGCGATGATTCTGATTCTCGCGATCATCGCGCTTGCCGGGCCTCAGCAGGCCTTGCACTACACGGAGTCGCGCGAGTTCAACGAGCCGCTCTTCGTGTTCACGATCATGGTGATCGCGGCGAGCCGGCCGATTCTCGAAGCGGTGACGGGGCTCGTCATGCGCATCGCTCGCCTCTTGCCGTTCGACACGAATGTCACCGTCGTCTGGCTCTCGCTCACCGTGATTCCCTTGCTCGGCTCGTTCATCACGGAGCCTGCCGCAATGACGCTCGCCGCGCTGATTCTGCGCGATCGTCTCTTTGCCGCGCCGATCGCGGAGCGCTGGAAGTATCTGACATTGGGCGTGCTGTTCGTCAACGTCTCGGTGGGCGGCACGCTGACCGCTTACGCCGCGCCGCCCGTGCTGATGGTGGCGTCCGCATGGGGATGGGACAGCACGTTCATGGCCGCGCAGTTCGGTTGGAAAGCGGCGCTTGCCGTCGTGATCAACGCCACCGGCCTGATGCTGCTCATGCGCACGGCGCTGCGCAACGCGCGCTCAACCGAGACCGGGACGACCGGCGCGAATGCAGACACGCCCAAACCGCCCGCCGTGCCGTTGCCCGTGACACTCATCCACCTGCTGTTCCTCGTTGGCGTGGTGATCGGCGCGCATCATCCCGTGGTCTTCATCGGCCTGTTCCTGTTCTTCCTCGGCTACACGCAAGCCTACGAGCAATTCCAATCGCCGCTGATGCTGCGCGAAAGTCTGCTCGTTGCGTTCTTCCTCGGCGGGCTCGTCGTGCTCGGCGGCTTGCAGCAGTGGTGGCTGCAAGCCGTGGTCGCATCGATGGACGCTCACGCGCTCTACGCCGGTGCGCTGGGCCTCACGGCCGTCATGGACAACGCCGCGATCACCTACCTCGGCTCGCTGATCGCGGGCATGTCCGAGGAGGCGAAATACATGCTGGTCTCGGGCGCGGTGGCCGGTGGCGGTCTCACGGTGATCGCGAATGCGCCGAACCCCGCCGGGCTCGCGATCGTGCGCCATGGCTTCGAAGACGAATCCGTCGGCGTGATGGGATTGCTCGCAGCTGCGATCGTGCCGACCTGCGTGGCGAGCGCGGCGCTGCTGCTGTTGTGATCGTCCGCTTGAAGTTTGGCTTCAAAGGCTGACGCGCCAAAACGGGTTACCGAACGGAAGGGACGGACCTAGCATGAGGGTTCCTTCCCCTACCGAACGGTCAAACCCATGTCGAACCCGCAAAGCAAAGTCTTTCTGATCACCGGCGCCAATTCCGGTTTCGGGCGCGCGCTCGCTGAAGCCGCGCTCGCCGATGGACATCGCGTCGTCGGCACCGTACGCAACGCCGACGCGCTCGAAGCCTTCAATCGACTCGATCCCGAACGTGCCCTTGGCAAGCTGCTCGACGTTACTGACACCGATGCCGTCCACCGCGTCGTCGCCGAAATCGAAGCGGATTTCGGTCCGATCGACGTGCTAGTCAACAACGCCGGCTACGGCCACGAGGGGCTGCTGGAAGAATCGACGCTCGATCAATTGCGCAAGCAATTCGACGTCAACGTCTTTGGCGCCGTGGCCATGATTCACGCGGTGCTGCCTCATATGCGCAAGCGCCGCGCGGGCCACATTCTCAACGTGACGTCGATGGGCGGCATCATCACCTTCCCGGGCCTCGGCATCTATCACGGCAGCAAGTTCGCGCTCGAGGGGATTTCCGAGGCGCTGGCGAAGGAAGTGAAGAGCCTCGGCATCGCCGTGACGGCGGTCGAACCGGGTGCGTTCCGCACCGATTGGGCGGGCCGCTCGCTCGTGCGCGCCGAACGCACGATTGCCGACTACGACGAGGTGTTCAATCCGATTCGCGAGCGGCGCCGCAAGCTCGACGGCAACCAGCCGGGCGATCCGGCGAAGGCGGCACGGGCGATGCTCAAGCTCGTGGCATCGGAGAACCCGCCAATGCATCTGCTGCTCGGGCGTGACGCGGTGACGTTGGTGCGGGAGAAGTTGAGCGCGCTGAAGGCGGAGATCGATGCGTGGGAGGCGGTGTCGGTGTCGACGGATTTTCAGTGAATGGCAAACGCCCAGCTGTAGTTAGGCCGGGCGTTCATCTAACGTGTTGCGTCACATCAATCAAGGATGGTTTGCAAGCGAGCCAGAGCGTCGTCTACGACTTCAGCGGGTGCGCGTTCTACCTTCTTCGCTCCGCGCGCCTCAAGATCGAGCGTTCGAACCATATTCACCAGCGCGACCCCTTGCGTTTCCGTGCCAGAGCCCGACAACGGAACAGCAAAGCCGGCGAAGCGCGCGAACTCGCCGCCTTGGGTAATCGGCGCCACAAGCGCGACACCAAGTGCATTGAACGCCGCGGGCGAAAGCACGAGCGCCGGGCGAAAATCGCCTTGCTGCTCACGCCCCGCCGTTGGATTCAGGTTGACGCGCACGATATCGCCCCGATCGAACTTGATGCGCCTTACCATGCTTCACGACCAACCGGAACCACACCGCCCCATGCCTCCAGATCGGCAGGCAGCGGCGCTTTGGGATCGCATTGAGCAACGAGGTCTTCGAGCACGTATTTGTGCCGCGCGGGCTTCAGCATGATGCCTTCTGGACGGACGTCCACAGCCAGCTTGTCGCCCAAAGCAACCTTGAGTTGATCGAGCAATGCGGTGGGCAAGCGCACGGCCGCGCTGTTGCCCCATTTCTGAATCGACAGTTCCATTGCGGCACTCCAGTTATGGATAGCCATTGTAGATACACCGGATCGACGAGTCAAGCGCCCGTATCTACATCGTAGCTACATAGCCAATCCTTTCGTTCAGTCGCAAAATACGCACACTTTGCGACTTCCCGCGTCTACCCAACCTTGCCATGACCACCCCCACCCCCTCCAGCAGCACCCCGCTCACCAAAGTCATCCTCACCGGCCATACGCGCGGCATCGGCGCAGCGCTTGCCGAGCAACTTCTCGCACGCGGCATCGCCGTGCTGGGCGTCTCGCGTTCGCGCCACGCCACGCTGGCGCAACGCTTCGCAGGCTTGCTCGATGAAGCGGAACTGGACTTGTCGGACCTCGCGCACGTCGAACAATGGCTCGCCGGCGACGCGTTGCGCGATTTCACGAGCGGAGCGCAACGCGTGCTGCTCATCAACAACGCAGGGACGGTGCAGCCGATCGGCCCTTGCGAAGTGCAGAACGCGGGCGAAATCGCGCGTGCCGTTTCGCTGAACGTCGCGACGCCGTTGATGTTCGCAAGCGCGTTCGCGGCGGCGACCGCCGACGCAGGCGACCGCCGCATCGTTCATATCTCGAGCGGAGCGGCACGCAATGCGTACGCCGGCTGGAGCATCTATTGCGCGACCAAAACCGCGCTCGATCATCACGCGCGCTCGGTGGCGCTCGACGAGAGCCGCGCGCTGAAAATCTGCAGCGTCGCGCCGGGCGTCGTCGACACCGACATGCAAGCCGAAATCCGCGGCACGGGAGCCGACCGCTTCCCGCTGCGCGAACGATTCGAAGACCTCAAGCGCAACGGGCAGCTCGCAACGCCGGAGCAATCGGCGTCGAAACTGATCGGCTATGTGCTAAGCGATGGCTTCGGCCAAGTCCCGACCGCCGACGTGCGCGAATTGCCGCCGGCGTGACGCGGCAAGCACACGGCCCGGACCTCCAGCGTCACGCTCATTCGCCATGCGCCATCGGCGGCGGTTCGGGCAAACGGCTTGCCGCTTCTTCGCCGTTTGCGTCGAGCGCATCGATCGTGCACACGACGCTGCTCTTCGGCCGCATGTCGACCTGCAGCGAAAACACATCGGGGCGCGCATAGTGCCCCGCCACGTCCAGGTCGTATTTGCCGCGCACGACATCATCCAAATCGATATCGGCGGTGAGCACCGCCTCCTGTCCACGGACGGGGCCCGCGAGCACCTCGCCGAGCGGGCTCACGATCACGCTACCCCCTGAGATCAACTGCGTGCCGGGCTCGTTGCCCTGGATGCAATCGTAATCGGGCGGGCAATCCTCGCGCGTGAGGAACTGGCACGCACTCAGCACGAAGCAGCGCCCTTCATACGCGATATGGCGCATTGAAGCCTGCCACATCTCGCGTTCGTCGACCGTCGGCGCACACCAGATCTCGACACCGCGCGCGAACATCGATTGCCGCAACATCGGCATGTAGTTTTCCCAGCAGATCGCCGCCCCCACCTTGCCGACGCTGCTCTGAACCACGGGCAGCGTCGAGCCGTCGCCGCTGCCCCAGATCAAGCGCTCGCTTGCGGTCGGCATGAGTTTGCGGTGCTTGGCCACGAGCACGCCGCGTTCGTTGAAAAAGAGCGCCGTGCAATAGAGCGTCGCGCCGCAGCGTTCGATCACGCCGACCACGAGGTTGCAACGCGCCTCTCGGGCGAACGCGCCGATGCGCTCGGTTTCGACGCCCGGCACATCGATGGCCGAGCGCGCGTAGCGCAAAAAATCGTCGCGTCCGGCGCTCGAACGGGAGCCTACGCGCGTGCCGAAATCGAGGCCCTTCGGATACCCGCCTAGATACGCCTCAGGAAACACCGCCAGCTCGACGCCCTCGCGAGCGAGCGTTTCGCAATGCGCGCGCATGCGCTCGAGCGTGCGCGGCGTATCGAACAGCGTAGACCCGGCTTGAACCACGGCAACACGATGCGTGCTCATCAATCGACCCTCCCCTTAGTTGAGGAAGCCAAGTATGCTACCGCCGTGAATATGAATAAAACAAATTGTTTGGATGATGAAAATCGATATTTTGGATGTCAGGAAGATCGATCTGAATCTCGCCGTGGTGTTTCTCGCGCTGTGGCAAGAGCGCAGCGTGACGCGCGCGGCGGCGCGCCTCGCGTTGAGCCAGGCGGCAACGAGCGCCGCGCTCGCGCGTCTGCGCGAGACTTGCGAGGACGAACTCTTCATACGTGTCAGAGGCGGCATGCAACCGACGCAGCGCGCGCTCGACATCGTCGAGCAGCTGCAAAGCGGCATCGGTTCGCTCTCGTCCGCGCTCGCGCCGGTGCCCCAGTTCGATCCGCTCGCGTCGACGCGGCGCTTCGTCATCGGCATGTCCGATGATTTCGAATTGGCGATCGGCCCCGAAATCTCGCGGCGCGTGCTCGAGCGCGCGAGCGGCGTATCGGTTATCTTCAGGCAGACGAACCGGCACACCGTCGACGCGATGCTGGAGGAACAGCAGATCGAGCTCGCGGTGACGGTAGGCGCATCGCCGAAACGCTGGGCCTGCCGCGATCCGCTCGGCACCTCCAACTACGCGTGCGTGGTCGACAGCGTGCGCTGGGGCATCAAGATGCCGCTCACGCTTGCCGACTACCTCGCCTTGCCGCATGTGCTCGTGTCGTTCTCGGGACGCGAAGGCGCCGTCGATACGGCCTTGCGCGCGATCGGCAAGGCGCGTCACGTGCAAACCGCGCTCACGCATTTCTCGGCGGTGCCGGCGTTCCTGGCGTCGGTGAAAGCGGTGACCACGCTGCCGCTGCATGCCGCCCGTGTGCTCGCGCGAGTCTCGCAGCTCGAGATGTGCGCGCCGCCGGTGCGGTTCGACGACTACGACGTATCGATGCTCTATCGCCGCACGAGCGCGCATGATCCGGGGCTCGAATGGTTCAAGAGCATCGTGCACGAGGCGTATCGGTCGCTCGACGACGGGCCGGCGTTGCGGTCGTCGCCGAAGAAGAACACGAAGAAGAAGTCCCCAACGTAACCGGAACGGAGTCCAACCATGAAGGCATCGCGTCGGAGTTTTTTGATCGCCAGCGTCGGCATCGGATCGTCGCTGATTTTGGCGCAACGGGTTGGCGCCGCGGAGCAGTTGAGCGAATCCGATCCGCAAGCGCTGTCGTACGGCTACCAAGCGGATGCGTCGAAAGTCGACAAGGCGAAATACTCCACTTATCAAGCCGGGCAGGAATGCGCGAATTGCTCGCTCTACTCGGGCAAGTCGGGCGCTCCATCGGGCGGCTGCGTGCTGTTTGGCGCGAAAGAGGTCGCGGCGCATGGGTGGTGCAGCGCCTATACGAACTCTTAGCGAGCACATGAGGCCGGCTCGATCGCGTAAGAAAACCGTAATGCGGCGCCATAAAATGCGCCACCGTTTCAGCGATAATCAGCCCCACTCGTTCGTCTCCACCCGCAGGTCGATGCGCCCTGCCTTACCGCGTCATTCATGAGCAAGCCCGGCAATCAGCGACAACTCGACACCCTGCTTCAGCAGGCCCTGGCGCTCCAGCAAAACGGCGCCTTGGCCGAAGCCGAGGAACTGTACCGGGAGATCCTCGCGATCCGGCCCAAGCACTTCGACGCGCTGCAGTTGCTCGGCGCACTCTCGCTGCAAGCGGGGCGTCTCGACGACGGCATCACGTTCCTCAAAAAGGCCGTTTCGATCAACGGGATGCACGCGCCGATTCATTCGAATCTCGCTTTCGCGCTGAACGCCAAGCAGCAATACAAAGACGCGCTCGCAAGCGCGAATCGCGCGCTCGCGCTGATGCCGAATTTCGCGGATGCGCTGAACAATCGCGGCACGGCGCTGGGCGCGCTCGATGCGCCGGCCGAGGCGCTCGCGAGCTTCGACCGCGCGCTCGCGCTCAAGCCCGACATGCCCGAAGCCTGGAACAATCGCAGCTGCGTATTGCGCGATCTCGACCGCCCCGCCGACGCGCTGACGAGCTGCGATCACGCGATCGTCCTGCGGCCGAACTACGCGGAAGCGTGGAGCAATCGCGGCAACGCATTGAGCGACCTGAACCGTCCTCACGAAGCAGAACAGAGCTATCACCAGGCCATCGCGGCACAGCAAACGCTCGCCGATGCCTGGAACAACCTGGGCCTCGCGCTCATCGACATGAACCGCCATGCCGACGCGCTGTCGAGCTACGATCGCGCGCTCGCGCTGAAGCCCGATTCCGTCGAAGGGCATTGGAACCGCGCGTTGTGTCTGCTGCAAATGGGTCGGCTCGATGAGGGCTGGCAAGAATACGAATGGCGTTGGCGACGCAACCGGAGCAAAGCGAGTCTGCGCGGCTTCACGCAACCGCTGTGGCTCGGCGCCGAATCGCTGGAAGGTAAAACGATTCTGCTGCATGCCGAGCAAGGTCTCGGTGACACGCTGCAGTTCTGCCGCTACGCGCCGATGGTCGCGAAGCTCGGCGCGAAGGTCGTGCTCGAAGTGCAGCCCGAATTGATGAGACTGCTTGGGCCGCTCGAAGGCGTGACGCAGCTCGTTGCGCAGGGCCAGCCCTTGCCCGCGTTCGACTATCACTGTCCGCTGTTGAGCCTGCCGCTCGCGTTCAAGACCAGTCTTGCAAGCATTCCCGGCGATACGCCCTACCTGTACGCAGATCCCAAGGCTGTCGCGCACTGGCGCTCACGCGTTGCGATGACGATGGACGCCGCTTCACCGGGCGCAGACGTATTGAAGGTGGGCCTCGTCTGGGCAGGCGGCAACCGGCCCCATGTGCCCGAGTTGCGGAAGAACGACGCGCGGCGCTCGCTTGCGTTGGAATGCCTGACTCCGCTCCTCGATGTGCCGAACGTCCAGTTTTTCAGCTTGCAGAAAGGGCCGCCAGCGCAGCAATTGGCGGTGCTGCATGAGCGTTACCCGGCGAGCCGCGGCATTGTCGACTTGACCGAGGAACTCGCGGACTTCGCCGACACCGCCGCGCTCGTGTCGAATCTCGATCTCGTGATTTCCGTCGACACGTCGACTGCCCACCTCGCCGGTGCGATCGGCAAGCCCGTCTGGATACTGAATCGTCTCGACACCTGCTGGCGCTGGATGCTCGGACGCGATGACAGTCCGTGGTATCCCGACGTGCGACTGTTCCGCCAGCCGACGCTCGGCGACTGGGACAGCGTGATTGCCTCCGTGCGCAATGCGCTTGCGGCGCTGGCAGCCGCCCGCTAACTCGAGTGACCACATGAACGCCCGCCGCGCCCACCAAACCCAATCGACCTTCTGGCGCGATGCGTCGCTGCCGTTCATCGAAGCACGCGTCGTGCACGACGGCCGCGCGTTTTGCTACGCACGTCACTCGCACGAGACGTTTTCGATCGGCGCGGTCACGGGCGGACGCAGCACCTATCTGAACGGCAACCGGCAAGAGCGTGTCGGTGCGGGCGCGGTGGTCGTGATGAACCCGCAGGACGTCCACGCGTGCAATCCGATCGACGATCAGGCGTGGGCGTATCGCATGCTCTATGTGGATACGCGCTGGCTCGCCGGACTCCAGCACGAAATGGGCATCGGCAATGGCCGCGAGCTGACGCCGTTCGCCAGCATGCTCAGCACCGATACCGTGCTTTATGACGGCCTGATCCACCTCTGCGACACGCTGACCGACGCGCACGCCGACACGCTGCACAAACACAGCGCGGCAGTCGAATTCTTTGCGCACGTGCAGCACGAATTGAGCCCCGTGCGCGCCCGGGAAACCAAAGCGGACGCAAGCGACAAGGTCGTGCGCGCCGCCGAGTTCCTCGCCGACAACTGCACGCGAGCGCTGACGCTCGACGAAATCTGCGCGGCATCGGGCCTTTCCGCGTCGTATCTGATCCGCGCGTTCCGCAAGCACTACGGGATGACGCCGCATCAATATCTCGTGAACCGCCGCATTCAGATCGGCCGCGCGCGCTTGAGAGACGGCCATTCGATCGCCGACGTCGCCTACGCAACCGGTTTCTCCGACCAGGCGCATTTCCAGCGCGCGTTCAAGCAATTCCTGGCGGTGACGCCCGGTCAATACCGCTCTTGAACCTGGCGCGTCGCCGTGGCGCTCAGGCTTCCAGCAAATAGAGCGCGCTTGCCGCGAGCAGTGCGGCCATCACGCGATTGAAAAAACGCACGCGCCGCGCGTCGCGCAAATGCTGCCGCAGCAGCGCCCCGGCGCAAGCCCAGCACGCAATCGATAGGTAGCAAATCACGAAGTAGATCAGCGTGAATTGCGAAACCAGCGCCACCTCGCCGTGTGCCGCGAACGCCGCCATGCCGGCAAGCGACGCGAGCCACGCCTTCGGATTGAGCCACTGCATCGTCGCGCCGTAGACGAGCGACGGACGCTTCGGTGTTTTGCCAACGCCCAACGTGCCGTCGTCGAGCGCGAGCTTGCAGGCCATGTAAAGCAGAAACGCCACGCCGGCCCACTGAATAACTTTCGTCAGATGCGGCCAATGCATCAGCACATCGTGCAGCCCCATGCCGGTCAACCAGAGCAGCGCCGAAAAGCCGACGGTCGCGCCTGTCACGTGGCGCATGCTCGCCGGCAGCCCGAACTGCGCGCCAGAGCTCAGCGCAACGACATTGACGGGCCCCGGGGAAATCGACGACGCCAGCGCAAACGCGGCCATGGAAGGAAGAGCGGTCATGAGCATGCTTGGAATGCCTGTTCGGAAGTTGGAATGTCCGAAGCGTAGGCCGGGCATGCAGGCGCGTATTGAAGAAAACTGACCTCCGGTGGCCAGGCACGCGATGAATCGGAATCGATTTGTCGAAACGGATGCGCTTTTTATCGATCGCCGTTCACGCGCCGCTCGATCAAGGCGATATCCTCTTGTCGAACGAGTCTTGTCAAACGAGATCAGGAGACGCCGCCATGCCCGAACACACCTCGCATCCATCGCAGCAAGCCGCCGCGTGGTACCGCGAAGCCGATTGCTCGATCGGCGAATTCGAAGCGCTGGTGCGCTCGCAGACCGATAAAGCAAGTCTCGAGTTCGCGTCCGACGTACAGCGCAACATCCCCGTCTACGACTGCCCCGCGCTCGAAAGCACGCTGAACGATCACGCCGCGCGACCAAGGCTACTCGCCGAATGGGCTCGCGTGATGCTCGACGGGGCCGGCGTGATCGTGCTGCAACAGGCCTATGGCGACACCGCACCTATCGACGCCGCAACCGCCGTCTTCGAATCGATCATCGCGGACGAACGCGCCTCCGGCGTAAGCGGCGCCGACCACTTCGCCAAAGCGGGCGCCAACGACCGCATCTGGAACGCGCTCGAAAAGTTCTGCCTCCGCCAACCCGACGTCTTCGCGCGCTACTACGCGAACCCGTTTCTAGCGGCGGCAGCGCAGGCATGGCTCGGCCCGCACTATCAGATGACATCGCAAATCAACGTCGTGCGGCCCGGCGGCGAAGCGCAGCAGGCGCATCGCGACTACCACCTCGGTTTTCAGACCGTCGAGGACGCCGAGCGCTATCCGGCGCACGTGCATCACATGTCGCCGTTCTTGACCTTGCAAGGCGCGGTGGCGCACGGCGACATGCCCGTCGCGAGCGGCCCGACCAAGCTGCTGCCGTTTTCGCAGCGCTACGCGGCCGGCTATCTCGCATGGCGCCGTCAGGACTTTCGCGACTGCTTCGAAGCGCACTGCGTGCAGTTGCCGCTCGCAAAGGGTGATGCGCTGTTCTTCAACCCCGCGCTCTTTCATGCCGCCGGATCGAACCGCACGCCCGACATCTCGCGCATGGCGAACCTGCTGCAAATTTCGTCGGCCTACGGGCGAGCCATGGAATCCGTCGATCGCGCCGCGATGTGCGAAGCGCTTTATCCGGTGCTGCGCGCGTGTCGCCAGGAGCAGCGGATGAGCGATGCGCAGCTCGATGCCGTCATCGCAGCGAGCGCCGAAGGCTATCCGTTTCCGACCAATCTTGATCGCGATCCACCGTTAGGAGGGCTCGCCCCGCCCAGTCAGCAGATGCTGTGCAAGCAAGCGCTGCGCGAAGACTGGTCCGCGGCCCAGTTCGTCGACGCCCTGCGCTCGCAGGCTCGCCGCCGCGAGGCGCGTTGAATGGAATGCGGAATTCGGAATACCAGCTTTGGTATACCGAATTCCGGATTCAGCGCGCCATGCCCGCGCGCAGTGCCATAATCGATGCCTGCCAAAGAAGCCCGGAGAACATCTTGAGCCGCATCGACAACCCCGCACACGATCAGGAAGTCGGCATTGCCGACTCGACCGAAGACATCACCCGCGTCGACGACACCCGCATCGGAGCGGTCCGTCCGCTGATTTCCCCCGCGCTGCTGCTCGACGAACTGCCCGCGCCGAAGCCGGTGCAGGACCTCGTCGAGAACAGCCGCTCGGCCATCGCCGATATCCTCAAGGGCCGCGATGACCGGCTCTTGATCGTCGTCGGCCCGTGCTCGATCCACGACCACGATCAGGCGATGGAGTACGCCGAGCGTCTGAAGCGCGAGGCCGACGCCTTGCGCGACGACCTGTTGGTCGTGATGCGCGTCTACTTCGAAAAGCCGCGCACCACAGTCGGCTGGAAGGGCTATATCAACGACCCGCGCCTGGACGGTAGTTTCCGCATCAACGAAGGGTTGCGCCGCGCGCGGCAGCTGCTGCTCGACATCAACGCGCTCGGCCTGCCGACCGCCACCGAATTCCTCGATCTGCTGAGCCCGCAATACATCGCCGACCTGATCGCGTGGGGCGCGATCGGCGCGCGCACGACGGAAAGCCAGAGCCATCGTCAGCTCGCCTCGGGCCTCTCGTGCCCGATCGGCTTCAAGAACGGCACCGACGGCGGCGTGCAGATCGCGGCGGACGCGATCGTCGCGGCGCGCGCGAGCCACGCGTTCATGGGCATGACGAAGATGGGCATGGCCGCGATCTTCGAAACGCGCGGCAACGACGATGCCCACGTGATCCTGCGCGGCGGCAAGAAGGGCCCGAACTACGACGCGGCGTCGGTCGAGGCATGCTGCGAGGCATTGCGTGCGGCCGGCTTGCGCGAGCAGGTGATGGTCGATTGCTCGCACGCGAATTCGAACAAGTCGCACCTGCGGCAAGTCGATGTGGCTCAGGATCTGGCCGGACAGCTGTCGGGCGGCGAGAAACGGATCATCGGCGTGATGGTCGAGAGCCACTTGGAAGAAGGTCGGCAGGATCTGAAGCCGGGCGTCCCGCTCAAGCGCGGCGTATCGATCACCGACGCGTGCCTCGGCTGGACGCAGACCGAGCCGGTGCTCGAAACGCTCGCGGCCGCGGTGCGTGCGCGCCGCGGCCGTTAAATCGCCGGAAAACCGTTGCAAAACCGCGGCCCTGGAGTGACCTCTCAGCAGCCGCGGCCCAACCCTTACGCGACAGCCGGGAAATCCACCGTCGTATCGTTCACGCGATTGACGAGGTTCGTGAACGTGATGACGGTCACCGCCAGCAACGCTTCGATGATCTGCGTCTCCGAGTAGCCGGCGGCGCGGATCGCCTCGACTTCGGCGGCATCGACGGTGCCGCTCGAGCGAATCACGTTGCGCACGAAGCGCACCAGAGCATCGCGCTGCGCGGCCCCGGTCGCTTCGCCCGCGCGGATCTGCTTCATCTCTTCGGGCTTGAGGCCCGCCATCTTGCCGACCATCGTGTGCGCGGCGACACAGTAGTCACACCCGCCCACTTCGCTGACCGCGAGCTTGATCGCTTCGACGTCGGGCTTCGAAAGGCTGCCGGCCGCCACCGCGGCGTCGGCGGCGAGCATCGCGCTCAAGCCCGCCGGAGTGTGGCTGCCGATCGTCGCATACGCGTTCGGCACCTTGCCTACGGCCTTCTTGATCTTCGCGAACACTTCAGCAGTAGCGCCGGTAGCGGCTTCGGGATTGACTGAGCTAAAACGGGACATGATGGGCTCCTGGTTTGTTGATGGGCCAGCTCGTCTGGCATGTCGTCACTTTAGGCACTGCCCATGATCCTGTTAATATTCAAAAACCGCACATTTATGCTCGATCGTCTCACATGGATCTGCTAAGCCGCCTGCTTGCGTTGCTGCCGGTCAACGGCCGCGTCGACGTGCGCTGCCACTTCGGCGCGCCCTGGGTCATCGACCATCCTGCCGCGCAGACCAGCGAAATCCCCTATCACGTGCTGCTCGAAGGCGAGGCGACGATCGAGGACGACAGCGGCGCGCCGCAACACCTCGCGGCCGGCGACATCGTGCTGTTTCCGGGCGGCAGCCCGCACCGGCTGCACGACGGCAGCGGCAAGCGTCCGAGGCCGGCTGTCGAGCATCGTGCGGGCGAGTTGCTCGTCCACGAGAATCGCGGCACAGGCAAGCGCGCCGACATCCTCTGCGGCCGCTTTCTGCTGCCGGGCATGCCCGACAGGCTGCTGCGCGACTACCTCCCGGAGCGTCTCGTGGTGCGCAGCTTGCCTGCGGCACGGAGCGAAGGCGAAGGCCGAGGTAGCGCCATCGGCGATGCCGACGCCGCCCCAGCAGCGCCCGCAGGCTCACGGCTCACGCGGCTGATCCAACTGATGCGCGAGGAAGCGCTCGACGGCGCACCCGCCAGCGCGGCGCTCATCAATCACTTGTCGGGCGCGCTGTTCGCGCTGACGCTGCGCTTCGCGAGCGAGGCGCCCGAGCCGCCGCGCGGACTGCTCGCGTTGGCACAACGCTCACGCCTGCAGCCTGCGCTTGCCGCGATGTTCGATGCGCCCGGCAAGCCGTGGACCCTGCCTGCGCTCGCCGAGCTCTGCCACATGTCGCGCGCGACCTTCGTGCGCCATTTCGACGACGCGCTCGGCCGCTCGGCCAACGACGTGCTCACGGAAATCCGCATGACGCTCGCCGCGCGCAAGCTCGCGCAAAGCGACGAGCCGATCGCGGCGATCGGCGAAGCGGTCGGCTATCAGTCGGAGGCCGCGTTTCAGCGGACCTTCAAACGGCACACGGGCGCGAGCCCGGCGCGCTGGCGGGCGGATCGCACGAAGCAGGCGCTCATTGGCTAGAAACGGCTGGCAACGGTTCGCGCTGGCCGGCAAGCGCTAAGCCTGCGCGCGCCCAGCCGGTCCGAACTTGCGTCGATAGGCGGCTGGACTCGTCTGCACGATGCGCCGGAAGTGCCGTCGCAACGATTCTTCCGACCCAAAGCCCGAGCGCTCGGCAACGCTCGCCATCGCCATCGGCGCCGCCGCTTCGAGCATCTCCTTCGCGACGGCCACGCGCTCGCGAATCAGCCACTCATACGGACCGAATCCGGTCGCCTCGAGAAACTGCCGCTGCAACGTGCGCGGACTCATCGCCGCGCGCTCGGCGAGCGACGCAAGCGTATGCGGCAACGCGGGACGCTCGCGCACCCAGTCCATCAGCTTGGCGATGCGGCTGCTGTCGCCGGGCGGCATCGGCCGCGGGACGAATTGCGCCTGACCGCCTTCGCGATGCGGCGGCACTACGAGGCGCTGCGCGACGCGATTCGCCACCGCGCCGCCATGGTCGTTGCGCACGATGTGCAACAGCATGTCGAGCCCCGCCGCCGACCCCGCGGACGTGACGATCTGCCCTTCGTCGACATAGAGCGCATCGGGCTCGACCTGCAACGACGGGTAGCGCTGCTGGAGCTTGTCGGCATAACGCCAGTGCGTCGTGACACGCTTGTTGTCGAGCACGCCGGCCGCGGCCAGCACGAAGACGCCCGAGCAAATCGAGCACAGCCGCGCGCCGCGCCGGTAGGCTGCGCGCAGCTTGCGCAATAGCGGCTCGGGCGGGGTTTCGTCGGCATCGCGCCAGCCGGGGATGACGATCGTCTGCGCGCGATCGAGCAGCTTCAGCGTATAAGGCGCTTCGATCGTGATGCCGCCTGCCGCGCGAATCGGTCCGGATTCCGCTGCGCAAACGGCGAAGCGGTACCAGTCGACATCGAGTTCCGGACGCGGCAGCGCGAACAGTTCGACGACACAGCCGAATTCGAAAGTGCAGAGGCGATCGTAAGCGAGCGCGACGACGAGATGATTGTCCATGGCGCGATGTTACCGAAACTTGTCGATCGCGCCACTGCCATCTACAAGGCTGAGCCGCGACAATGACGACTCCCGTTGCTTCATTCGACTCAAGGAGATCGATCTTGTCCGCCGTCACCCACATCGCCCCCGCCGACAGCGCCGCCGCGCTCGCCCACTTCCAAGCGAGCCTGCGCTTCGAAACCGACTGCTCCGACGTGCATCAGGCGCTCACCTCCGGCACGCCCGACTTCATCCTGCTCGACGTGCGCAGCCCCGCGCTATTCGCGAGCGGACATGTCGCCGGCGCGATCAACCTGCCGCACGGCAAGATCGTCGCGTCGAAGCTGCAGGACTTCGCGCCCGATACCGTGTTCGTCACCTATTGCGCGGGCCCGCACTGCAACGGCGCGACCCGTGGTGCGATTCGGCTCGCGCAATTGGGACGGCCCGTGAAGGTGATGCCGGGCGGCATCACGGGCTGGATCGACGAGGGGTTTGCGCTCGTCACGCCGGTACCGGCGCAGGCGGTGTAAAACACCGGGCAAGCGTGGAATAGGGGCCGAGCGGCATTCGTTTATAGGGCGTACCCGAACGTTCGCCGGAGCTCACGATGAACACGCGGTCCCGATCTGTCAGGCCAGCCGGCAATGCGCTATTGCTGACGCTGGGCGTTGCGTTGCTGGCTGCATGCGGCGGCGGAGGCGGAAGCGGCGGCAGTTCCCCGCCGCCGTCGATCGCGCTGTCCGGCACCGCGGCGACGGGCCGTGCGCTGCCGAACGCGATGCTTGGAATCGTCTGCGCACAAGGCTCGACGAGCGCGAGCACCAACGCGAGCGGCGCTTTTCAGGCGACGCTCTCGGCGGCCGCGCCGTGCCTGATCACGGCGACGTCCGGCAGCACGGTGCTGCGTTCGACCGCCTTCGCCGGCGGCACCTTCAACGTCACGCCGGAAACGGAATTGCTGCTCGTCTACGTGGCCGCGCAGCTCGGCACGACGGAAGGCACTCTCATCAACAACTTTCCGCGCAATGCACAGTTTCAGCAGACGCTCGCGAACGAAAGCACCGTGCTGAACGCGCAAGCGGCCGTCGTCCAAGGACTCGACACGGAGTACCACCTCACGCTCAGCGTCACGAACTTCCTGACCACCGCCTTTGTCGTCGGCAAGCCGGGCGTCGACAGCGACCTCCAAGCGCTGCTCGCAGCTGGCGCCATCGACTCGAACGGCGAGCCGGACCCCGTCGCGGTCACGCTGATGACGACGCTCGGCGCGCAGCATCCGCTCCCGCCTGCGCCGATCACGCCTCCGGGCACCACGGGCGGCACGGGCACCGGAGGAACGGGAGGCGGCGGCGGCATGATGTAGCGCGAACGAGCCGGCATTCTGCATGCAGCACACCGGATATTGCATACCAAAGATCGTCAATCGAGCACGAGTTCGGCAAGCCGCCGGCTGAGCGTTTCGGTCGCACACGTCATCGGCGCGCGCAGTTCGTTGCGCAATAGCCCTTGCGCGGCCAGCGCCGCCTTGACCGGCGCCGGATTCGGCTCCGCACCGAGCGCACGCACGAGCGGGGCCAGCTCGTGATAGATCGCCCTGCCCTCGACGAGCCGCCCTTCCGCCAGCGCGCGATACATCGCGACGAAGCGCTCCGGCCGCAGGTGCGCCGACGCGGCGATGGCCCCGCTGCCGCCCATGCAAAGCGTCTGGAAAATATTGCTGTCGTCGCCGGCCAGCACTTGCAGGCGGCCATCGACGATCAATGCGAGCGTGGTCTCGATCGAGCCCGCGCAATCCTTGATCGCCTGAATGCGGGGATGGCCGGCCAGCGTCAACAGCGTATCGAGTTCGATCCGCACGCCGGTCCGGTAGGGAATGTCGTAGAGCACGACGGGCTTCTCGCTCGCGTCCGCGAGCTGCGTGAAATGGTCGATCAGCCCCGCCTGCGAAGGCCGGATGTAGTACGGCGCCGAAACCAGAATCCCCGCGACCGGTAGCGCGTTGAGGCGCGCAACGCGCTCGACGAGCCGCGCCGTCTGATTGCCCGCGACGCCAGCCAGCACAGGCAACCCGCGCGCCGCGTGCAGAATCGTCGCCAGCACCTCGTCGCTTTCCGCTTCGCTCAATGCGCTCGACTCGCCCGTCGTGCCGAGCGCGACCAGACCGGAGACACCGGCCTTCGCATAGCGTTCGACGAGCGAGCGCAACGCAACGTAATCAACGGCGCCGCGATTGAACGGCGTGACCAGCGGAATCCAGATACCCGAAAACACACCCATGACTTCACCTCTAAACGTGACCGAATCGAATCCGTTCAGAGTGTGCAGCAAGGGAGTAGAGAAAGAGGTCTAAGGCGCGCCTCGCAAACTGTCCCGTCGCACATCTGACGGAACAGCCTGCTCCGGTCAGATGAGCAGCTGTTTTTTGGCTTTGGAAACCGGGCGCGCGAACACCGTGCCGAGCGAGTCGCCGGCGAGCAGTTCGAGCGCGAAGGGAATGCGTGCGGTTTCCATCCGAGCGAGTCTACCGGCTCGCCCGGCTACTCGCCAAGCATTTTTCTTGACATCCCGAAAATCCGACTTAATATACGCACCGCGTACAACCACCCGAAGAGGCGATCGATGACCGTGCCCCAGCAAGCCTTCCTCCGCGACGCCATGCGCCGCATGAACATGACCCGCGAAAGCTTTGCGAACCGCATCGGCGTCTCGCGCCGCGCCCTCGATACGTGGCTCTTGCCCGAGGACTCTCAAGAATCGCGCGCGATGCCGGAGATCGTGCAGCGCTTTGTGTCGGAGATCGTCGTTCACGGCGGTCCCGACGAAAAGACTACGCAGAGCGTACATACCGGTACGCTGGCGAGCCAGATGCTGTTCGAAGGAAAGGCGCAATTGCTGTCGGTCGATCAGTTCTCGCGCGAATCGGTCGAGGCGCTATTCCGGGTCGCGGACATCATGCAGCCGATCGCGCGCCGCCGGAAAATCTCGCGCGTGCTCGAAGGCGCGGTGCTCGGCAACCTGTTCTTCGAAGCGAGCACGCGCACGCGCGTGTCGTTCGGCGCGGCGTTCTGCCGGCTCGGCGGCTCGGTGTGCGACACGACCGGCTTCACGTTCTCGTCGATGGCCAAGGGCGAATCGATCTACGACACGAGCCGCGTCATGAGCGGCTATGTCGACGCGCTCGTCGTGCGCCATCCCGAGCAAGGATCGGTGGCCGAATTCGCGCGCGCGACGAACGTACCCGTGATCAACGGCGGCGACGGTCCGGGCGAGCACCCGAGCCAGGCGCTGCTCGACCTGTACACGATCCAGCGCGAGTTTTCGCGGCTCGGCAAGATCGTCGACGGCGCGCACATCGCGCTCGTTGGCGACCTCAAGTACGGACGCACCGTGCATTCGCTCGTCAAGCTGCTCGCGCTCTATCGCGGCCTCAAGTTCACACTGGTTTCGCCGCCGATGCTCGAAATGCCCGCCTATATCGTCGATCAGATCTCGCGTCACGGACATGTCGTCGAACAGACGCACGACCTCGCGACGGGGCTCTCCGGCGCGGACGTCGTCTACGCAACGCGAATTCAGAAGGAGCGCTTCACCGACGAATCGTTCGAAGGCTACACGCCGGACTTCCAGATCAACCAGGCGCTGGTGGATTCGGTCTGCGGCCGCGACACGCTGATCATGCACCCGCTGCCGCGCGACAGCCGGCCGGGCGCGAACGATCTCTCCGTCGACCTGAATCACGATCCGCGGCTCGCGATCTTCCGGCAGACCGACAACGGCATTCCGGTTCGCATGGCGATTTTTGCGGTGCTGCTCGGCGTCGATCATCTGGTCCAGCATTCGATGCGCGATGCCACGTGGCAGCCGCCCGCGTATCTCGGGCCGGACGACGCGGTGTTTCATGGGATCGATTGAGGATCGGATTTGGTATACCTGATTCGGTATGCCTGATTTGGTATTCAAAGGGGGCATGCGCCCCCTTCGTTTTTTTACTGCCTCTTTACACCCGCGCCCCAACCCTTGCCACGGCCTTTACGCCGGCTTTCCTAAAGTTCATTCGACGAACTCCGTCAGCGCTCGACGCCGGAGATCGCGAGAAAAAAGAACTGAGAGGAAAGCATGAGCACCCGCACCCAACCGCCCGTCCATCAGCCGGGCAACATCGGCCAGGCGCGCACCGCCGCGCGCTCGATGTTCGACCCGGCGATCGTGAAGCCGGCGCTCGCCGATTCATTCAAAAAGCTCGCGCCACGCCATCAAGTGCGCAACCCGGTGATGTTCTGCGTGTACATCGGCAGCATACTCACGACGATCCTGTGGGCCGCCGCGCTCGGCGGACAGGCCGAAGCCCCGGCGGGTTTCATCCTCGCGATCGCACTGTGGCTGTGGTTCACGGTGCTGTTCGCGAACTTCGCCGAAGCGCTCGCCGAAGGCCGCTCGAAGGCGCAAGCCGCATCGCTCAAGAGCGCGAAGCACAACGTGGTCGCCAAGAAACTCCAAGAACCCCATCCGAAAGCGGCAGTACGCATCATGGCCGCGAACGACCTGCGTCGCGAAGACGTCGTGCTCGTCGAAGCAGGCGACACGATTCCGGCCGACGGCGAAGTGGTCGAAGGCGTGGCGTCGGTCGACGAATCGGCGATTACCGGTGAATCCGCGCCGGTGATCCGCG
>NZ_JBCHAA010000018.1:0-180535 GCF_053525655.1 Trinickia camelliae | reverse complement strand
TTGCGTGCAGGGTGTGCAGGAAACCTTCGAAGGCAAGAAGGTGTCGGCGCATGGGGTGAGGTAGCTGGGTGACGGATGGTTCGATGCTGGCCGCCGGTATGGCAATCGGCGGCCGTCTCGCCCCAAAGCTCCGCTGCGCTAGCACGATCATCAACGCAGTGGCCGGCGAACACGAAACCGACGCGCGCCAACGCACAAGGAATCACCACGTGCCATGTGCGCTCCTCGGGACGAGGCGATGCAGCGTCTGGCAAACCAGGCTGTCGGCTCGCTTACTGGGTGGTAAGGCGATCCGGAAGCCGATTGGCTTCCGTCAAAGCGTGCACGACATCGGGACACCGAGGTTCGAATGGGCGGGTGGATCGGTGAGCGTTCATTCTCGGCGGAAGCCTCAGTCGTCCACATTGGGCGGCATGCGGCCACTTTGAGACATTCGACACCCGCATATAGATCGTTGACAATCCGGCTGCCCAGGACGCAGGGAACAATCTCTTCATATTGGGCACGGCAGCCGCGCTTCGCAGAACAGTCGACGTAACTGTGGAATACGAGACACGATGGACGACAAGACGTGGAAGGATGAATTAACGCCATTTGAGCGAACGGCTTACCGGTGGATCTCCTATTTGGCACTGGCTGTCGTCTTCTACTGTGTGCTCATGTTGCGCAAGTATCCGACATTGACAGTTTTTCTTCTAATCGGACTATTTGCGCTAGTGATAGCGGCGGTCTTTGGTGGGGGATACGGCAAAAGCGTCAGGGTGTTAGATCTGAGGCGATTCGACAAACGTTCAGACAAGCGAAACTCTCGTCGTGACTGATAGGCAGCGAATGGGGCTCAGGGGCGTCGGGCCCCGTTCGGCCAGCTTCGGACGGTCGACTTCGTGGCCTGAATCGTTGACACCTTCAAGGCCAAGTTGACTGGATGCGCCGTCCGCTACCTTTTTAATAGGGCCACGTAGTAGTCGGCGATGTTGTCCTCCGTCCCCTTGGTGATCCGATTGAATACCCGTCCCCATGGCCAGAAGCTGGAACCTGTGGTGGTTCGCAGACCCGGGAATCGGCTTCCGCCGAGGGTGACCATACCCCATTCGCCACCATGATTGCGGCGATACACCTCTCCGACGTAACTTCCGTAGGCTTTCGCGAATGACATGACTTGCTCGTCCGTTGGCTTGGGACTCGTGCTGACGTAGGATGAACTCATTTGCGCCAAGGCCTTTTCGACATTTGCAATACTCGCGTCCGACCAGTCGAGTTTTATTCCAAACTGTTTCGCGGAGAAGTCGACGGCGTCTAGCGAGTAGGCTTCCGCAATTTTCTGGATTTTTGGATCAGGAGAAAAGGACTGGTCAGACGGGGTTTCTGCCAGCGCAACTCCACCGCGAACGCAAGCCATCAGGGCGATCAGCGCTAACAGGAAGCGCTTTACGATTGTTTTCAAGAGGATTCCCACTCCAAGACAACTCTGAGTCGCTGCAGCGAGTCGGGGTGTTGAATTTTCGCTTCGACCGATCTTATACGTCGGAGCAGCCTATAAGCTATGTGAACGGCAGCTTTCGGCAAATCTGAAGGCCCCCTGTGGGTCGACTTCTGAAGTTGGCGGTTAGCTGGGCGACGCGTGATCATTGGCGAGGGTCAAGCTTCCGGGATCGGCCAGAAGCGGGCTATCGACATCCCCGTCTACATCGTCGACAATTTCGGCGTCAAATGACTGGAAAGCCCCTTAGACTCTGTCCGATAAAGTCGCCAAGCCTCAGTTATCGAAGTGGCAATTCTGTCAGCAAGCAAAACTTGATTTCCGGGTCAGGATATGAGCACACCAATCGAAGAAAGAACTACTTCCAGATGTTTATTTTGTGAAAGCTTATTCTGGATAGCAATTCTCGTTGCGTTGGCATTGTCGATATCCGTTGTGATCTCCCTGATATTAATTGATTTTGTCCACGGGAATCCAAATAGATCAAGGGGCAACGCAGGCACAATGATGGCTTTGTCCTCATTGGTAATATGTATTATCGCGCCAATTTCCATATTTATTGTATTTTCTTTATCCCAATTAATTCAAGGATTGATGATGCGTGTTCTTCATCCTCGATTAGGGCGCTACTCGTATGTTCTTATTGGCCTAGCGGTGCCGTTGATTTCGATAGTGACTTGGTATTGTTACGATTACCTGACGCCTACAAATTTCAACCTAGGAATAAACGAAGGGGCAGACTGGGTGCCGTACCAACACGGGATCAATCTCAAGAGATATCTGGCGACTCTTGCTGGTCAAGGATTTGTAACGATATTCACTTTGCTTTACTTTGAAGCTGCAGTTCATCATCGTTCTCGAAAAGCAGTCATTCTGAGCGTCTTGTTCTTGGCAATTATCGCCGGAGTGCTCTCGGGGTATCGGGAGGCAATAACCCAGTACCAATTCATCGATCATTCTTCTCGGTAGTCAGCTCTTGGTTGGCCGCTGCCGGAAGCTGATACGGTCCCTTTCGGGCCGGGTGCGGAAGTTCAGGGCCGAGCCGGGAAGATCGCTCGTAGTCAGACGGCGAACTACTGAGTTCGGCGAAGAGGGGCCGGTCGACGTCGATGCATGAATCGTCGACAATAAGCCCCAATCAATCAAACAGGGGGCGTATTGAAAAAGCGAATATCTTTAGTTGTTTCTACGCTGTTCAGCATGGTCCTGCTAGCGGGGGGATTTCTGGGCGCTTGCGACAGCTCGCCGTTAAACGTGTTGTTTGGATCTAGCATCGGCATTGTGATGGTCGTTTACTCCTTTGCCACAGCGTTCGCCTTACTGGGGACGATATTTCAGTACTTTTACCTTTTTGCCAACAAAGGAACCGCGTCGCAGCCGAAGATGTCAAGCGGCCGCGCCTGGATACTGCTTGGCGGCTTCGCCATATATCTTGTCGTGCTCCGTTGGTCGGCCGCAAATTTCTGTCACTGAAAATTGCGGCAATTGGAGTTGCGCTGACCTTGATCAGGACTTCGGCGAATTCTGTGAACGTCCGCTTTTCGGTATCGCGAGCGTCCGTTCAGGGTCGAAATGCGTCCGCCGAGCAACGCGCGGTTGACTTGCCTCACCTTGCCTTGCAGCGGAAAACACCTGCATCAACCATCAAATACGAACACCCATTCCCTATTGCATGAGCAGAACCGCACGAGCTAACCTGCCCCCACCGCTTGCCGAGAAAACGAATAAGCCCCAACCGGAAGCACAACGCTGAACGTCGCCCCGAACCCGGCATTGTTCGACGCACTAAGCCGCCCATCATGCGCCTCGACGATCGAGCGAGATACCGCAAGCCCGATCCCCATTCCTTTCGTTTTGGTTGTGACAAACGGGTCGAAGATGCTATCAGCTTCGCCGATGCCCGAGCCGTTGTCGACGACTTCGAGCAGAACCGACTGCTCGCCCTGAGCGCTTGCCGTGATGCGGATTGTCGGCGGCCGGCCGGTGTTCTCCGTGGCTTCGATTCCATTGGAGATGAGGTTGATCAGCACCTGCTGGATCTGGATCTGATCGACGAACACGGGTGGCAGATCATCAGGAAAATCGAACTCGATGTCCGCGCCGCGCTTGGTCTCGTCTTCCCGCAGCAGACGCACGGCTTCGAGCACCATGTCTTTGACGTTCCTTGCGCGCTTCTGAAACGTCTGCCGCTTGAATAGCGCACGGATGCTTTTCATCGTTTCGTCTGCGGAACGCGCATCGCGAATCAGGCTGTCGACGGATGCTTTCGCTTCGGGCAAGTTCGGCGGCGACGCCCCGAGCCAACGTCTGCAAGCCTGCGCATTGGCGATGACGGAGGTCAGCGGTTGATTGAGTTCATGCGCGATGGAAGCGGACAACTCCGCAACGGTGGCGATCCGGCTCGCACGGGCAAGTTTCGCCTGCGCCTGTCTAAGCCGGTCTTGCGCGCGCTTCGGCTCATCGATATCGAGGCTGAGCCCGTACCACTGGACGATATTGCCGTTCGCATCTCGCATCGGCTCGGCAGTCTGCTGATACCAACGATAGGCGCCATCCTTGCGACGCAGCCGGGTGACGTGGCTGTACGGCTCGCCGCTCTCGATCGAGTGTGTGAAGGTCCGAATCATGTCATCCCAATCGTCGGGATGAATGGCCTTTTGGTAGCCGAGGTCCGTGAGGTCCGAGGCTTCGACGCCGGTGTATTCGCGCGTTCTACGATTGACGTAGGTAGGCTGCCCCTGCGGGTCGGTGCACCAGAGCATGCCGGGAATGGTCTCGGTTATTTCACGAAGCTGATGCTCTCTTGCCTTCAGCGCTTCCTGAGCCTTGACGGCCTCGTCGATTTCAATGCCGACGAGATACCAGTTGATGACGTCCCCGTTGTCGCAAAGGAGGGGTTCGGCCAGCAGGTGCTGCCAACGATAGACCCCATCGTGCTGCAGCATCCGCACGATGACATCGACCGGTTTGCGCGCCGCGATGTGCGCCTTCCATTGGCTGCGCGCAAGGTCCGCTTCGTCCGGGTGGATGTACTCCATCCAGCGCTCGCCGATGATGTCGTCGATGGGTTTGCCCAACGCGGCGACGCCGACCTTGTTGACGTACACCAGCTCGCCGTCCGGATTGCCGACACAGACACACGCCGGCACACAATCGACGATGCGCCGATAGGCTTCTTCCTTCGTTCGCAGTCGGGATTCGGCGAGCTTGCGGTCATGGATGTCCCAACCCACGCCGACCCACCGAAATAGCTGTCCGCCCTCGTCGCTGACGGCTTTGACGTGATAAAGAAACCAGCGATACGCGCCGTCCGCGCGCCGCATCCGGATTTCGAGTTCGCCGGGGTCGCCTCCGGCTTTGAGCGCGTTCCAGTACGTGTCATAGGCGGCACCGTCGTCCGGATGAATCGCGGCGTGATAGGCATCGCAAGGCCGTGCGTGCGCGATGCCGATGTAGTCGCGCAGGCTGGAATTCAGGTCGTCGATGGAGCCATCCGGCAACGCCGCCCATAAGTGGCCGGGGCAGAGTTCGTTCATGGTTTCGAGCGTCTGATTTCGCCGGCGAAGCTGCTCCTCCTGGCGTTTTTGCTTGTTGATGTTCCAGTGCATGCCGTAGACGCGGATCGGTTGGTTGTGCCGGTCCCGCTGCGTTTGAAGCACGGCGGCGAACCATTCGTACGATCCGGCCGCGGACAGATAACGGCATTGGTATTCCTGTGCTTCCCCGGTCTCCTGGGCCCGGGCGAAGGCGGCGACGGGTATGCCGACGTCGTCCGGATGGGTGAGGGTGAACAAGGTGCGAAGTTCGTCGAACGTTCGGCCGCTGTAGTCGAGGATGGCTTGACTGACGTACTCGAGTTCACCGTCACCGGTTCTCGACCAGACATAGCGGCTCAGCTGGTCGATCGGCAGGTCAAAGGGATTGTCCTTCAGCCTGACCGTCGAGCCCCACTGGCGCGGGCGACGCGACACGATTTCGGCGCAAAGCCATACGGCGGCGATGGCGATCGCAGCGTGGACGATCGAACTCGAGCTCAGGGCAGAGGAATGTGCGCCGAGCGTCGCACCGGCGATGCCGAGCGAAGCGAATCCCGCCGACAAGCGTCCGATGCTGCGGCCGAGGTAGACCGTGAAGAGAACGACGATGACCGGGCTGAGATAGCCTGCTATGGGATCGAGCCATCCCGCCATCGCGGATGCGCCGGCCACGGCGGCGCAGAGTGCGGGATCCCGGGATGAACGTGATAATGGCATGTCAAGCAAAGTGACCCTCGCGTTCGACAAGTCAAGCAGAATGGCGGCCCCTTCCTTACGGCACGCTTAAGCGCCGAGCTTACGTTGATTTGCCCGCGTGCGAAATTACATATTCATGTAATACGGAATGCGGCCGCCGCGCTGTCAGCGGGGATGGCGAATCGCTATACTTTTTGCTTCGGCGCGCGGTGACAGAGGAGTTCCATGCAATCCGCAGATGAAGCGGTCTACGTAGTGGACGACGACGCACGAGTGCGCGAAGCCCTCTCGGCGCTGCTGCGCGCCAACGGCAAAAGCGTGCGCGCGTTTGGTTCGGGCAAAGAGTTTTTGGATGCGCCACTCGGCGATACCGTAGCGTGCGCCATTCTCGACATGAGGATGCCGGGCATGAGCGGGCTGGAAGTCCAGAAGCTGGTCGCCAGCGACGCGCCTATTCCCATTATTTTTGTCACTGGGCGCGGCGATATCCCATCCACCGTGCTGGTGATGAAGGGCGGCGCCGTCGACTTCCTCACCAAGCCGATCGACGAGGATGTGCTGATGCGCGCCGTCGATGCCGCGCT
This sequence comes from Trinickia camelliae, assembly GCF_053525655.1. Taxonomy (NCBI): domain Bacteria; kingdom Pseudomonadati; phylum Pseudomonadota; class Betaproteobacteria; order Burkholderiales; family Burkholderiaceae; genus Trinickia; species Trinickia camelliae. The sequence continues at coordinate 174,239 of NZ_JBCHAA010000018.1, read as the reverse complement.
TGCCAAGGCGCATGTGCTTCGGCGAGAAGCGGCGGATGCCGCGGCGCTCGAAGCGCGCTATCAGACGTTGACGCCTCGCGAGCAGGAACTCTTGCCGCTGCTCGCGCAGGGTCTTCTCAACAAGCAGGCGGCGGGGATTCTTGGCATTACCGAATATACCGTCCAGGTGCATCGAGGTCACATCATGAAGAAGATGCAGGCGGATTCCTTTGCCATGCTCGTCAAGCTGGCGGGCAAACTGCGGCTCGAGACGCCACCCGCCGCGGCGTCCGAAGCCTGACATCCATCGCCAGTGCGTGGCTAAACGGATCGAACCGGAGGTCGAACATGCACAAGCCTCCGGTTCGCACGGTTGCCGTGATCGATGATGACCGGCGTGTGTTGATGTCGCTTGCCAATCTGCTGGCGTCCGGCGGCTATCGAACGCGGCTCTACGAAACTGCTGAAGCGTTCTTGTCGGCCGATCATTCGGGCTTGGTATGCGTCATCACGGACCTGGGTATGCGTCCGATAGACGGTCTTCAGGTACTGCAACGAGTCGCTGAAATGCCGGCTCCGGTCCCCGTCATCATCATTACCGGCAGGCCGAGCGAGCATTCGGACAACTACTATCTTCAGCGCGGCGCGGCTGGATTTTTTCGGAAGCCGTTGGACGGCGATGCGTTGCTGGAACGTCTCAATGACGCGTGTTAGCGATTTCCGACACCGAGCGTGCGCGTATCGATCGTCCTGATCGCGCTTTCACAAGCAGGCGCGCCGGTCTTCAGATGCACCACCAGGTCATAGGTCGTCGAAGGGCGGGTCAGCATCAAGCAGGTGGCGTCCCTATCCATCACACGGGTTGCGTGCCAGATGTTCGGCCGCATGCAAAGACCTTTACCGACTGGAATCTCGAACGCGCGCAGCGAATTCAAGTCCGGCTCGCCATCTTCCGACGAGACCGCGACGAGGTGGATGACGGGCGCCGTCAAGGGAACGATGGCCTGCTGCGTCAATCGATGCATCTCCAGCGACGTGATGGTCGTGTCGCGATTCCGGTAGGCGACCCAGAGAATCTCCGTTTCGCCCGGCGTGCCGGTGTCGAACAAATGCTCGCGCCAGAAATCCGATGCGGGGCTGACGAACGACGGCGTGTCGGCGTCGGTGGAGACGGGCTTGCCGAGCATCCAGCCATAAGGTTCACAGCGTGTCGCATCGAGAGGTTCTACCGGAATGGTAAGTGCGGTCGGCATGTCGGGATAGATGTGTGGATGACGGGATCGATCAGGCGTGCGAGTCCGCGGCGGTCGGCGGGAACAGAGCGAACTCGGGCCCATGCTTCAGGCTGAATTCGAGCACGACGTTGAGCGCGAGCCGTGTGACGGATTCGGCAAGCAGACTGTCGGGCGTGCGTGGAAACGCGGCCACGAGCGGCAGCGCGGGCACCCGATGCGTCACTTGCAGCAACTGCAGCTGACCGGCTTCGAGTTCGCGCATGACGAACGCGGGAGGCAGCACGGCGATGCCGAACCCGTCGACGACGAGCCGGATGATCGCCGCCACCGACGACAAGCAGTTGATCTGCACCTGCACATCGCCGCTGGCGGCGAACAGCGCGGTCAGAAACTCGTGCGGTGGCGAATGACGCGCAAAGCTGATCACGGGGTAGGCGGCCAGCTCGGTCTCCGTCAACGCCTGCGCGGACAGATTGAGCGCCGGGCTCGCCATCCAGCGCATCGGAAGACTGCCGAGCGCGACGCTGGTCATGTCCGATCCCGCGATGCTCGTCGTTTGAAACGAGACGTCGATGTGGCCGTTCACCAGTTGCGTCGACAGATTGGCGGTGGTGTCGCTCGTCAACTCGATCACGAGATTCGGATATTCCTCCCTGATGCGCTTGAGGAGATCCGGCAGCCACGTATGAACGATCGATTCGATCGCGCCCAGCCGCAGCAATCCCGACACCTTCGAGCGGTCGCCGACGGCCGCGAGCATCGCCTGGTTCAGCTTGAGCATCTGCTCGGCAAACGGCAACGCCTTGGTGCCGTCCTGAGTGAGCGTCGCTTCCTTGGGCCCGCGCTCGAAGAGCCGCACGCCGAGTTCCTGTTCGAGCGCCGAAATGCGGCTGGAAATGGCGGCTTGCGTCGCGTGCAGCCGCTCGGCCGTCAGACGAAAGCTGTGCAGCCGCGCCAGCCAGACGAACGTTTCCAGAAATCGCAGATTCATTCAGGGCCCTGACGAGGCTTGCGGGAATGGCCCAGTGTAGCGCCGCGTCCGGCGCCGCGTGACAAGAAAATTTTCTGCCGAGCGACAACTTTAATTTGTTGGACAGGCGTGCGGCGCGCGCCAACACTTCGCAACGAATGAGGATTCAAACGAAAGGACGTTGCGATGAAGAAAGTGACATGCGAAGTCGAAGGCGGGTCAGCGCTGGAAGTGGCGGCGCGCCGGCTCGTGATCGCGGGCTGGGCCGGCCGGGAGAGCGCCGAGGTCGAGCATCATATCCGCGAGCTTGAGGCGCTCGGCGTGCGCAGGCCGTCGACGGTGCCGTGTTTCTACGAGGTTGCGCCTTCGCTGCTGACGACGTCGGAAAACATCGAGGTGATCGGCGAGCATTCGTCCGGTGAAGTCGAAGTCGTGCTCATGCAAACGGAGGCGCAGGGTTTGCTGGTCGGCATCGGCTCCGATCACACGGACCGCAAGGTCGAGAGCTACGACGTGGCGGTCTCGAAGCAGATGTGCGCGAAGCCCATCGGGCGGACGTTCTGGCGCTATGCCGAAGTGTCGGCGCATTGGGATGCGCTGATCGCGCGCAGCTGGCGTATCGATTCGAATGGCGCGAGCACGCTCTATCAAGAAGGCACGCTAGCGCGGCTGATGCATCCGGAGGCGTTGATACGCCGTAGGTTTGACGCGGCGTCGATGCATGCGGATACGGTGCTCTTTTGCGGCACGCAACCCGTGCTCGGCGCGCTGACGTTCGCGCATGGCTATGAACTCGAGCTGCACGATCCCGTGCTCGGCCGCAGCCTTCGGCATCGCTATTCGGTCGATGCGCTCGCGCATACGGAGTGAGCGCGATGCGCACGATTCGTGAATCAGGTGAGGCGCTGGCGAGCGGGACCGTATCGGCGGGGGCGTTGCTCGACGCGAGCCTCGCCGCCATCGATGCCGATCTTGCGCGAGGGGGATCGGCCGGGGGTTCGACGTATACGCAGGCCGACCGGCCGGCGGCGCGCGAGGCGGCCGCGAACAGCGACGCCTTCCGCGCTCGCGGTTATGTGCCGTCCGCGCTGGCAGGCGTGCCGGTTTCCGTGAAGGACCTGTTCGACGTCAAGGGGCAGGTGACGACGGCGGGATCGCGAATCTTGCGCGACACTGCACCCGCCGTTCGCGACGCGGCTGCCATCGCGCGTCTGCGTGAGGCGGGGGCCGTATTCGCCGGCCGCACGAACATGAGCGAGTTCGCGTTCTCGGGCCTGGGGGTGAATCCGCACTTCGGAACCCCGCTGAATCCGATCGACACAACGCGTTTGGCGGGCGGTTCGAGCTCGGGAGCGGCGACGTCCGTGGCGCTCGGGCATGTGGCCGCCGCGCTCGGCACTGACACCGGCGGCTCGGTCCGCATTCCCGCCGCATTCTGCGGGCTGGTCGGCTTCAAGCCGACCGCGCGGCGCGTGCCGCTCGACGGCATCGTGCCGCTGTCAACGTCCTTCGATTCAATCGGGCCTATCGCGCGTAGTGTCGACTGTTGCGTGCTCGTCGATGCCGTCGTCTCGGGGCAGTCCCTCGATACGTCGCCGCGCGCGCTGAACGGACTGCGCTTCGGCATCACGTCGGACTATGTTTCGGACGACCTCGACGGCACGGTGAGCACGGCGTTCAATCGCGCAATCGAGATGCTGAGGCGCGCGGGCGCATCAGTCGAGCGCTTCGCATTCCCAGAGTTGCATGAGGTGGGTGGCCGCCTTCCGCTCGCCGGCATCACGGCCGCGCAGGCGTGGGCATGGCATCGCGAGCACGTTGCGCGCGAGCCCGATGCCTACGACCCGCGCGTGCTCAAGCGGCTGCGCATTGGCGAAGGGCGCAGCGCCGCCGACTATATCGATCTGCTTGCCGCGCGCGAGCGCTTCGTGCGCGACGCGCGAGTCAGGCTCGCAAGGTTCGACGCATGGCTGATGCCGACGGTCGCGATCGTGCCGCCTGCGCTGGCCGACGTCGAACACGACGACGAGACGTTCTTTGCCACCAACGCGAAGGTGCTGCGCAATCCCAGCGTCGTGAATTTCATGGATGGCTGCGCGCTGACGCTGCCTTGCCATCGTGACGACGAACTGCCGGTCGGCTTGTCGATCTGCGGACCGGCGCTTGCCGACGCGTCGATTCTCGCAATCGGGCGCAGCGTCGAAGCGTTGTTGCGGACCGGCGCGCCAATCGTGCCGGTCGTGCCGGCATAACGTTTGTTTATCGGCAGCGAAAGAAATTTGTCGTTGGACGCGCAATTACGGCGAACGAATACTGGTTTTCAGGCGCAACGCTTATCGACTGCGCGTCCTTTCACCCAATACATCCGAAGTGAGGCAGACCGTGAACCCAACTTATCGCTCCACCCGCTTGATCGCCGGCGCCGTTGCGCTGGCCGCTATTCAGGCGTCCGCGCACGCCGCCGACACCACGCCTGCCGTCGTGCTGATCGGTCACGCCGCGCCGCTCACCGGCCAGCTCGCCAACATGGGCAAGGACAGCGAGAATGCGGCGCGTCTCGCCATCGACGAAATCAACAGTCAGCACCCGGTGATCGGCGGCAAGCCGGTGCGTTTGCAACTGGACTCGCAGGACGATGCCGCCGATCCGCGCACGGGGACCCAGGTCGCGCAGAAGCTGGTCGATGAAGGCGTCGCGGCGGTGGTCGGCGATATCAACTCCGGCGTATCGATTCCGGCCTCGCGCATCTATAGCGAAGCGCAGGTGGTGCAGATCTCCCAGGGCTCGACGAACCCCGCATTCACGCAGCAGGGCTACAAGACGACGTATCGCGTCGTCGCGACGGACGCCTTGCAGGGCCCGGCGCTCGCACGCTACGCGCTCGACACGTTGCACGCGAAACGGATCGCCGTGGTCGACGATTCGACGGCCTACGGGCAGGGCCTGGCCGACGAGTTCACGAAGGCCGCGACGGCGCACGGGGCCACCATCGTCACGCGCGAAGCGACCAACGACAAGGCCACCGACTTCCGTGCGATTCTCACGAAGATCAAGGGGCTGCGGCCTGACGTCATCATGTACGGCGGCTCGGACGCGACGGCCGGGCCGCTCGTGAAGCAGGCCGCGAACCTCGGCATTACGGCAAGCGTGCTCGGCGGCGATGGCGCATGCACGGACAAGATGGTGAGCCTGGCCGGCGACGCCATCGGCAACCTCGTGTGCTCCGAGGCCGGACTTGCGCTCTCGAAGATGCCGAAGGGGCAGGAGTTCGAGCGACGCTATACGTCGCGCTACAACGTGCCGATCGATGCGTACGCCCCGTTTGCCTACGACGCCGTCTACGTGATCTACGACGCGATGAAGCGTGCCAATTCGACTGATCGCGCGAAGATCCTGGCCGCGATGCCTGCCACGCAGTACGACGGCGTGATCGGCAAGATCGCGTTCGACCCGCATGGCGATCTGAAAGACGCGGCCATCACGATCTACCAGTTCAAGGACAAGAAGAAGACCGTGATGGACGTCATCAAGATGTAGGGGGCGGCCTGCCGAGCGCGGTGTCATTCCGCGATCGTGCTCTACGTGCGCCAAAGGCTCAAAGAAAGTTCTCACGCACCATTTCCAGCACATCGGCCCCGCGGCCGTTGAGTACCGCGCGAACGGAGTACAGCGCCATGCCGATCACGGGCTTTGCTTCGAAGTACGGCGGCTTGACCAGTTCGAGCGGATTGGTGAGGACGTCGAGCAGCGCGGGGCCGGGTTGGGCGAGCCATTCCTGGATGGCCGACGGAAGCTCGGACGCGTGTTCGACCCGTTTCCCCCAGAGGCCAATGGCGGAGGCCACCTTGCCGAAGTCCGGATTCTTGAGTTTCGTGAACGTGTCGAGCATGCCCTCGGACTTCTGCTCGATTTCCACGAAGCCGAGCTTGCCGTTGTTGAACACGACGATCTTGAGCGGCACCTCTTCCTGGATCGTGGTGAGCAGCTCGCCGAACAGCATCGTAATGCCGCCGTCTCCGCACATGGCGATGACCTGGCGGTCCGGCGCCGCCTTTTGGATGCCTATCGCGCTCGGCAGGGCGGTCGCCATGGTGCCGTGCAGAAGGCTGCCGAAGATCTCGCGTTTGCCGTTGGCCTGGAGCAAGCGCAGCGCCCACACGATCGGCGAGCCGTCGTCGCCGCAAAAGAGCGCGTCGTCGGCGGCGTATTCGTCGATCAGCTTCGTCAGATACGAGCCGGGAATGCTGTCGTTGTGTCCGGGCACGAGCTGCTTTTTGGCCGACGCCATCGTGTCGGTGTAACGCTGGACGTATTTCTCCTGAAACGAAGCGTCTTCCTTGCGTTCGAGGAGCGGCAGCAACGCCTCCAGGGTGGGCTGAATGTCGCCGACCGCGCCTAGCGTGATGTGATGGCGCCGGCCCAAATGGGTGGGGTCGAGATCGATCTGAATGATCTTGGCCGCGTCGGGGTAGAACTGACGCCACGCGAAATCGGCTCCGAGCAGGAGCAGGGTGTCGCATTCGAGCACCGCGTTATAGCCGGCCTCGTTCCCGAGGATGCCCGTCATGCCGATGTTGTACGGATTGCCCGGCTCGAGAAAACATTTGGCGCGAGACGTGTGGGCGATCGGCGCCTTGAGCCGGTCGGCGACCGCCACGATTTCGTCGAGTGCGCCTTCGCAGCCGGACCCGGCATAGATCGCGATTTTCTTGCCGGCGTTGAGGGTTCGCGCGATCTCGTCGATCTCCGCGTCGCTCGGGCGGGTTGTCGGACGGCTATGGTGAACGCGATACGGAAAGTCGTCGGAAACCTCGGCGTGAGAGATGTCGACCGGCACGATCAGCACGGCGACGCCACGCTTCGCCAAGGCGGCCTGGCAAGCCATCACCGTTTTCTTTCTGGCTTGATCGGCCGTCAAGATCATGTCGCAGAACACCGAACATTCCTTGAAGACCGACTTGAAATCCACCTCCTGGATGAACTCGAAGCCCATTTCGTTCATCGTCACCTGACTCGCGATCAAGACGACAGGGGCGCGATTGCGATTGCACTCGTACAAGCCGTTGATGAAGTGCAGGCTGCCCGGGCCGCAACTGCCCGCGCACGCCGTCAGGTTGTGGGTGAAGTTGGCCTCCGCGCCCGCGGCGAAGGCGCCGGCCTCCTCGTGGCGAACATGGACCCATTCGATGGAACTGCGCTCCAGGTTCTCGGCGAAGAGGTTGAGCGTGTCGCCTACGATGCCGTAGCAGCGCTTGACGCCCGCTTGCTCGAGAACTTCGACGATGATCTCCGCGACTTTCATACCCATGTCTATCTCCGGTTTGAATGATGATCGAGTGGGGAAAGGCGTGCCGTGAAAATCGCCCCCCTGGTGCGTCGACGATAAGACGATCGCGACAGCGCGCCCATCGTCCTAGCGGGTCGGCTGGGTACATACCTTGGTATGGGTTCGCTTTCGATTGCGTTACGGTTGGGCCGGAGATTCCGTCGGCTTATCATTCGCTGCGGCGCCAGCAATCTTCGTGGGAATGTGACATGCCTCTGTCAAAGGTCGATCTGAATCTGTTCGTGGTCTTCGAAGCGGTCTACCGGACGCGCAACCTGACACGCGCGGCCGAGATGCTGTTCATCACTCAGCCCGCGGTCAGCAACGCGCTGGCGCGGATGCGCAAAGCGTTCGACGATCCGCTCTTTGTCAGCACGTCGAGCGGCATGATCCCGACTCCCGTTTCGGAGAACATCATCGGCCGGGTGCGTGAGGCGCTGCAGTTGCTCGATTCGAGCACGCACGTGGGCGGACTTTTCGACCCCGCCACCTCTGAGCGCACGTTCCGGCTCAGCATGACCGACCTCACGGAGGCGCTTCTTCTGCCGGCCTTGCAGGAGGTGCTGCAGCGGCTCGCGCCCGGCATGCGCATCGAAAGCTACTTCACGACGCGTCGAGAGGTGCCGGAAGCGCTGGCCAGCGGCGCGGTCAATCTGGCGATCGACGCGCCATTGATCGACGACCCCTACCTCGAACAAGAGCCGCTGGGCCGTGACCGCTACGCCTGCATGCTGCGCCACGGCCATCCGTACACCAAGAAAAAGCTGACGATCGACGACTACCTCGGGTTCGGCCATGTCCATGTATCGAGCCGCCCGCAAGGAACGGGTCTCGTCGACGCCGAACTGAACAAGATGGGTCTGAGGCGATCGATTCAAACGCGGGTTCAACACTACCTGGTCGCCCCGTTGATCGCGATGCGAACCGATCTCGTCCTCACGGCCCCCCTCGTGCTGCTGCAGCGGTATGACGCGCGTATCCTCGAACTGCCGTTCGACCTCCCGCATCTCGAGACGCATTGCTACTGGCATCGAAGCGTGACGGGGGACCCGGCTCATCGTTGGCTGCGCGAGCAGATTGGCGCTCTCATGCGGGAGAAGAACCGTTAGCCGGGACCGGATGAAGCAGGCGTGAAGCCTGCGCAGCCGGTGTCACGAATAGTTATAGCCCGCTATCACAACAATAAATTTCCTGAATGACGCGGCGCTAGGTAATCTGCTATCCAAGTTGAAGCGAGGATGGCATGGCAGAACTCTATTTAGTCCGGCATGGCCAGGCGTCGTTCGGCGCCGAAAACTATGACGAACTCTCACCTTCAGGGCGTACCCAATCGCATTGGCTGGGCGAGTATTTCGCGCAGGCCAAGTTGCGATTCGATCGCGTGGTCATTGGAACGATGCGGCGGCATCGGCAGACCGTCGACGCCATTCTCGACGCCATGGATGGCCCGCAAGCCGAGATCGCGCAAGACGCGGGCTTGAACGAATACGACTTCCAGGCGTTGTTCGCGGCGCTCGGTGAAGCGGACACGCCATCGGGTATGTCGGCCGCAAGCTCAAAGAAGGACTTCTACAAAGGGCTCAAGCACGTGCTGCAGCTTTGGGCCGACGACCGCTTGCCAGGCCGCGTTCCGGAGACATGGGAGCAGTTCCAGGCGCGCGTCGAGCGTGCGCGCAGCGACATCCAGCGCAGCGGCGCCAGGCGTGTTCTGGTGGTGAGTTCCGGTGGTCCGATCGCGGTCACGGCGCAACAGGTTCTGCAGGCGCCCGATGCGGCCGCGATTGCACTGAACATGCAGATTCGAAACAGCAGCGTTTGCCAGTATGTCTTTAACGAAAGCGCGATGTCGCTGGCCAGCTTCAATTGCGTGCCCCATCTCGAACGTGCCGACCGGCACGAATTCGTCACCTACGGCTGACCTCATTCAGACAAGGACTTCCGCTAGATCATGAACGCCAGCCTTCAATTCGACATCGAAGCCCTCACGCGTTATTTGACCGCGCACGTGCCCGGGTTTCAAGGCCCGATGTCCGTCGAGAAATTTGCCGGCGGGCAATCCAATCCCACGTTTCTCTTGAATGCGCAAAGCGGTCGCTACGTGCTGAGGCGTCAACCGCCCGGCACGCTGCTCAAGTCCGCGCATGCCGTCGATCGCGAGTTTCGCGTGTTGTCGGCGCTGAGCCGTACACCTGTGCCTGTCGCTCGTGCCTATCACCTGTGCGAAGACCGTGACGTCATCGGCAGCTTGTTTTACGTTATGAGCTACGAAGACGGGCGCATTTTCTGGAATCCGGCGCTGCCCGAAGTGCCGGTCGAGAAGCGTGGCGAGATCTACGACGCTCTGCTCGGCACGATGGCGGCGCTCCACGACGTCGACATCGACGCAGCCGGCTTGTCGGACTACGGCCGGCCCGGCAACTATTTCGCGCGCCAAATCGACGTCTGGACCAAGCAATATCGCGCCGCGCAGACGGATGATCTGGAGGCCATGGAGTCGCTGATCGAGTGGCTGCCTGCTCACTGCCCGGAGGAGACCGGAAAGCCGTCGCTCGTGCATGGCGACTTCCGTATCGACAACCTCATCTTCATGCACGATGCGCCGCAAGTTCGCGCGGTGCTCGACTGGGAACTGTCGACGCTCGGCAATCCGCTCGCCGACATCGCGTACTTCTGCATGTGTTTGCGACTGCCGCCTGGCGGGCATATCGCCGGGCTCGGTGGATTGGACCGAAGGGCGTTGGGGGTGCCGGACGAGGCGTCGATCGTCGAGCGCTACTGCGAACTGCGGGGCATGTCGTCGATCGAGAACTGGAACTTTTACTTGGCGTTTGGTTTCTTCCGGCTCGCCGCGATTGCGCAGGGCGTGAAGAAACGGGCCTTGGGTGGTAACGCATCGAATGAAAAGGCGAGACAAGTAGGGGAGATGGCTGGAGCGCTGGCAAAGATGGGCATGGACCTGATCTGAAGGCAGGCCCTAAACCGAAACATAGATAGGTAGGAGACGAACTTGACGACTAATTTGTTCGACCTGAAAGGGAAGATTGCTTTGGTGACCGGCGCGAGCCGCGGTATCGGCGAGGAAATCGCCAAGCTGCTCGCCGAGCAGGGCGCGCATGTGATCGTGTCGAGCCGCAAGCTCGAGGATTGCGAAGCGGTGGCGCGCGAGATCCAAGAGGCGGGCGGAAGCGCCGAAGCGCAGCCGTGCCATGTCGGGCGCCTCGAAGACATCCTCGCGATCTTCGAGCACATTCGCGCACGGCATGGCCGCCTGGACATTCTCGTCAACAACGCAGCGACGAATCCGTATTACGGCCACATTCTCGATACCGATCTGACGGCATTCGAAAAGACCGTGGAAGTGAACCTGCGCGGCTACTTCTTCATGTCCGTGGAAGGGGGCAAGCTGATGCGGGAGAACGGCGGCGGCGCGATCGTCAACACGGCTTCGGTGAACGCACTGCAGCCAGGCGACAAGCAGGGCATCTATTCGATCACGAAAGCCGCGGTCGTCAACATGACGAAGGCATTCGCGAAAGAGTGCGGGCCGTTGGGGATTCGCGTGAATGCGCTGCTTCCCGGCCTGACCAAAACCAAATTCGCGGGGGCGTTGTTCGCCGATCAGGCCACGTATGAACACTGGATGTCACGCATCCCGCTGCGGCGTCACGCGGAACCGCGCGAGATGGCGGGGACGGTGCTTTATCTCGTCTCCGATGCATCGAGCTACACCAATGGCGAGTGCATCGTCGTCGACGGCGGACTGACGATTTAGCCACGCGTTCGACGCCGTGCGCCGACGCCTTTAATCACGATTCAGGAAGAGTAAAAATGGATTTTGCCTACAGCCCCAAGGTCGAAGCTCTGCGCACGCAAGTGCGTACGTTCATGGACACACACATCGTCCCGCGCATCCGGCAATGGCATGACGAAGTCAGCGCGGGCCAGTATCCGGTCTCCTTCATGGAGGACCTCAAAACGCGGGCGCGTGAAGAGGGTCTCTGGAATCTTTTCCTTCCGCATCTGCGCGATGACGAGCCCGGTACGCGCCTCACCAATCTCGAGTACGCGCCGCTTGCCGAAATCATGGGGCGCGTATCGTGGGCATCGGAGGTGTTCAACTGCAATGCGCCCGACACCGGCAACATGGAACTGCTCCATATGTTCGCCACGCCCGCTCAGCGCGAGCAGTGGCTCGAACCGTTGCTCGACGGCAAGATCCGCTCGGCGTTCGCGATGACGGAGCCGGCCGTGGCCTCGTCGGACGCGACCAATATCACGACGTCGATTCGCCGCGACGGCGACGACTATGTCATCGACGGCCGGAAGTGGTTCATCACGAATGCCGCCCACCCGAATTGCCAGGTCTTCATCGTGATGGGCAAAACGGACCCGGACGCGCCGAGCCATCGTCAGCAAAGCATGATTCTCGTGCCGCGCGATACGCCGGGCGTCAAGGTGATTCGCAATATCACGGTCGTCAATCACGTGGCGCCGGAAGGCCACTGCGAGATCGAGTTCAAGGGCGTGCGCGTGCCCGCATCGAATCTCCTCGGTGAAGAGGGTAGCGGCTTTGCGCTCGCGCAGGCGCGCCTTGGGCCGGGACGGATTCACCACTGCATGCGTTCGATCGGCGCGGCCGAGCTGGCGCTCGAGTTGATGGTGGAGCGGGCCCAAGCGCGCACCGCATTCGGAAAGACGCTGGTTGAACACGGGACGGTCGCGGAGTGGATCGCGAAGTCGCGCATCGAAATCGATCAAGCGCGGCTCTTCGTGCTGAAAACCGCGTGGATGATCGACAACGTGGGCGCGAAAGACGCTCGCAAGGAGATCTCGATGATCAAGGTGCTCGTGCCGAGCGTTCACACGGCAGTGTGCGACCGCGCGATGCAGGTGTTTGGCGCGATGGGCCTGAGTCCCGACACGCCATTGGCCGATAGCTGGACGTGGGGCCGAGCGCTGCGCTTCGCGGATGGCCCCGACGAGGTTCACTTGCAGAACATTGCGCGCATGGAACTCAAGGCGCAGCGATACGAGCCGGGGAAGGAGAATCCCTATCTGACGCCGCCGGTCGCATGAGTAGAAGGCGTCAGGCGATAGTCACCACACCTTTGTCCGCGAGATAACGCAAGACGCCGGGGTGAATCCGTTCGAGGCCGGGAGACGCGGCGAAGGTGTTTTCAGGCCGAGTCTCGGCGCCTTGCTCAACGCGCTGGACCAGCTTGGCATGACCGAGGTCCAGCGCTTTCGCAAAGCGGTAGGCCACGTCTTCATCCAGACTCACCCTGCCGAGGATGTAGCTCCACGATCCGACTGCCTGAATCGGCTCGGCCTGGCCGGGGTAGGAACCGGCGGGGACGAGAATGGGTTTCAAGAAGTTGTGCTTGGCGCGAACCTTCTCGATCTCGTCGGGCGTCAGTCCGATCAGCCGGCCGCCCGCCGTTGTGATCGCGGTGAAGCCTGGCCAGCCGATTCCCGCTCCCCATTGCGCGGCAACCTTGCCGTCGGCGAGCATGATTGGACCGTCGGCGGCCTTCTCGAGAAAGTGCGGTTCAAAGTCCGTTTCTCTATCCAGACCCAGACCGTCCATCACGTACTTGCCGAGCAGGGTGATACCGGATGCACGCGTTCCCCACGCGATCGGTTTGCCGACTAGATCGCGCACGGACGTCGCGGAACTGTCGCCCCTGACAGCGAACATGCCCGGGCTGGAATAGATTGCCGCGATGATTTTCAAATTCGACGCGGGCCGGCCGATTCCGGCGAAAGCCTCATAGGCGGGCTCACCTGCGACCAGCGCCATGTCGAGTTCGTCCGCTTCCAGCAGGCGAATGTTTTCTGCGCTGCCGGCGGTGTTTCGTGTTTGTACGAGCAGCGAGGGATCGGTCTCGTTGACAACGCCAGCGGCCGCGTGCCCGTAAAGCGGGAAGCCGCCCCCCGGCGTCGCTGTTCCCAATACGATATGTGTTGACGGATAGTTCATGTTCACGACTGTTCGGTAAAGTGAGTTCAATTCAGGCGAGCGGCGCACAGCCGCTCGATGCACGCGCGACTTGTTGGATTGCTAGCCTTCGAACTGCAGAATGTGCAGACCGGCATTCGGGTCAGTCAGGTAAATCAACCCTTCCTTGTCCACATAGAGATCGCCTGACTGCACGACTGCGGGAGCGTTCGGCCGAGAATCAACCATGCGTGCAGGCGGTGGCGGCACGTAGTGCGCGAACTCTGTCGGCTGGAACGGATCGCGAAGGTCGTATGCCCGAACTCCTGCATTGAGGTAGGTGGCGAAAACGATGTCGGAACTCTGAAACGATCCTGGACGGTTTTCGTGGAGGTTGTGAGGGCCGAATTTTCCTCCCTTGGCGCAATAGTCGACCTCTCGGGGCACCGGCAGCGTCGAAATCGGCACGGGCGATTCCGGACGGCGGATGTCCACCACCCAAATCCGCGGAACGCCGTTTGCGCAGTTCACGGTGGTCGCCTCGTCCGCAACGACCAGCAGGTTTCTTTCGGGGACCGGCAGCGCGGTATGCGTTCCGCCTGTAAATGGAGGGCTCCAATTCGAGTGACTGAGCATGACGGGCTTGGCCAGGTCACGGATATTGTGGATCGTGAATCCGCCATCTCGCCATGCGCCGTAGGCAAAGTCACCCGCAACGATCGCATGGTGGGCTGCACGCCGCTTACCCTTCGGCAACTCGGACTTCTCGCCGCCCGCGCTCCATTGTCCGGGCAACCACCATCGGCTCACGATCTCGGGTCGCTCCGGGACCGAGAGGTCAATCACCGCCATGACGTGATCCGTGTAGCCTTCTTCGTGGGCAGCGACATAGGCGTATCGTCCACCGGTCCACCAAATGCGGTTCACTCCGAGACCCGGTATCTCAAGGAACGCGATCTGCCGGGGCGCCGATGGCACGCTGATGTCGTAGATCCGGACGCCGGCAGCGAAGGCGAGCTCGCTGTCTTTGAACGAGGTCGTGAGCGTACTCGCGAAATACTTGCTCTGATCCTGAAACTGAGCCAGGGTCCAAATGCTGGGGCCATTGATTGCGAGTAGCAGGTTGTCGGCGACCTGGAGGTGGTGCGAGCGCGTGTTCTTCGGCATCGGCACGAACGCCACAGCCTCCGGTTTTCGCGGATCTCTGACGTCCAGGACGCTAAACCCGTCGCTGAACATGTGACCGACATACGCAAAGCCCTTGTGCACGATGACTTGCACGCCATCCGGTCGGCCACCCTGGTCGCTGTATGCGACGAAGGAGATATGCTTCGCGGAGTCCGCTCTTGCCATGGATGTGCTGTTGCTCACTGACATTCAGACCTCCGTGTCCTCGCGCACGCGTGCTGCGCCGCGAATGACGTCAACCAGCTCCGTGGGGTCGGTCGGTACCGAATTGCCGCGCCAGGCGACGTACTGATCCGCGCGCACCAGCGTCAAACCCATTTCGTACTGACCGTCCGCCTCCGACAGCTTCAGGTCGAGGACTTTGATCGGGACCCCGCGCTTGTGAGCTGCCTGAACAAGCAGCCCGATATTGATGAGCGGATCGACCCGAACGAGGGTGTAGTACGGACCGAGTTCGTCATACAGAGAGCGTCGGCCTTCGAGCCATACGTGCGGCGCACGGCAACCAGGGACCGTGGACGGCTGATACTCGTGCATCGAGTACGCCGGCTGCTTCGCGCCGTCATACGCAATGATCGGGGAGTCGGCGTAGTAGTAGCCGTAGTTGAGGCCGGCCGAGCATTGCTGCTTGAGTTCGAGATCGTGCGATTGCGCACCCACACGCTTGCGCGACTCCTCGCCTGCGGGACTATCCTCCTCGATATCCGCGGGGACGTCGCGACGCTGCTGCATAACGGCGACGGCCACTTCCGTGATGATGTGAGAGATCTGTTCGGTAATCGGCTTGCGCTCCGCTTCATAGGCGTCAAGGACTCCCGCATCAGCCCAGCCCTGCAGCACTGCCGCCAGCATCCACGCCAGATCGGCCGCATCTGCGATCCCTGCGTTCATGCCGTAGCCGGCGGCGGGGATCCACAGGTGGCAGGCGTCGCCTGCAATGAAAACGCGCTTGTCGCGCATCTTGTCGGCCACCATTCGCCGACCCATCCAGTTTTCCTTCGAGATGATTTCGTATTCGAAGTCCGGGCCCACCCCCAGGAGCTGGCGGATTGCCCAGTCCCGGTCGACCTCGTCGTAGTCTTCGTTGTTGTAGAGGAAGTTGTGAACGTTCCAGCGCTCCTTGCCATCGATCGCGATAATGGTGCCGCAGCGTCGAGGGTTCAGGACGTAGTACATCCACGCCGGATTCGCGATCATCGACATCAACTTCGGTGCGCGAATGAAGCTGGACTGTACCTTCTGGATCTGCGGCGTGCCGATGAACGTGGCGCCAATCATCGTGCGAATGATGGAGCGCCCACCGTCGCAACCGACCAAATAGGCACCGGCGATTTCCTTGAGTCCGCCCGAGTCCAGATCAAGTACTCGGGCGACGACGCGATCCTTCTCCTGAACGTACTCGACGAATTCGTGCCGGCTCAGGATCTTGATCCGCGGCTGCTTCGACGCGTGCTCGTAGATGACGGGTTCAAAGAACAGCTGGTTCACACGATGTGAAGGCTCTGGAGTGGGCCACCCGCTGTCAGGCGAGGAGACGCCTTGCTTCCGGCCATTGCGAGACGGCAATACAAGCCGTGAAAGCTCGATGCCAGTGGCGCTCGTCGTCGAGAGCACATCGGTGTTGTGGTCCGCAGGAAGACCGGCCTCGCGAATTTCCTTGGCGACGCCGAGCCGCCTGTACACCTCCATCGAGCGCGACGAAACGGAGTTGCATTTGACTGCCGGGGGCTCTCCGGCCGCACGCGCCTCGACCACCACGACCTCGACGCCTCGCCATGCCAGGTCCATTGCCAGCGTCAAGCCCACCGGACCGGCGCCGATCACGATTACTTTTGATTCAGTCATGTTTTGCTTACTCTCAGTTGTATGTGGCACTGGGCCTTGTTTCGGTGCGATCGCAGGATCTTCCGACGGCCCAACCTGCTGAGCATCCTAGGGAGCGACGCGGCGGTGCGGAAGCTGCAATTTCATCTACCCCTATCGGAAAGACCGATGGGGCGAGCTGGGTCTTTGGCGTCGAACAGGCGTGCGCAATCGAGCGGGCGGGGGAGCCATCGCTCTTTCCTATAGGGGTAGTTGAATATCCGGCTTCCGCACTCGAAGGGTCCCGCCTACGATGCCAAGCAAGGTGGTCGGCCCGGGCGCTGCACCTCACACGGTCGATGCCGGTGACATCTGAAATCCGTCGGAAGAATGCGACACCATGAATCTGATGGGCAAATTGAGGATGCAGTATCTGCGCGGAGCCGGTGTCATCGTCCCTGGACTTTTAAACTGCTTCTTAACCTGCTTGGCTGGCGCGTTTGCCAATGTGGTGTTTGAACACGGGAGCCAGAGCTCGTGGGACTTGCTGACACGGCGGATCCTCGTTGGTTATTTGGGAGCCGTCGGTGTCGTCGTTTTGGTGCTGCCGTGGCTTCACCGGATATCGACGGATCGGCGAAGACATAGTCGGCAAGACTAGTCTCTTTCTCCGAAGCGGGAATCGCTGATCGTTCGAGCCAGTGTGCGTCGAGAAGCAGGCTCGCTCAACACAAGCCTGCGGCAATACTGTCAATATGCCTCCGGCGCATGAGCTATCAAAACATAAAGGATGGAGACAAGCATGTCCGTACTTGCAGTGAATCAGCACCACCGTTGGTATCGAGGACGTACGCTCCAAGTTCTCGTTGCGGTACTCCTAGGTGTTTTGGTTGGCCACTTCTTTCCGAGTGTCGGAACAAGCATCAAGCCTCTGGCGGATATCTTCGTGCGTCTGATCAAGATGGTGATCGGACCCATCGTGTTCATCATGATCGTCACGGGCATTTCCAGTGCGGGTGACCTCCGTAAGGCGGGCCGCATCGGTTTGATGGCGCTTATCTACTTTGAAATTATCACCACCGTGGCCCTCGCGCTGGGTATGTTGGTTGCAAACCTTGCGAAACCTGGTGCCGGAGTTGTCGTTGACGCCGTTGCAAAATCGGCGTTGCCAGCTGCATCGAAGGCGGCTGCGACGACGTGGGTCGATACCGTGGTTGCAATATTCCCGGATAACGCGGTTAAAGCCTTCGTGAACGGGGATCTGGTGCCAATCATCGCATTCTCGATTTTCTTTGGCTGTTCGCTTTCATTGATGGAGGCTCGCGGCAAGCCCCTTGAAGAATTTTTCGAGCGATTTGGCGTCGTGCTATTTGGCATTATCAAGATCGTTATGAAGTACGCCCCCATTGCCGCCTTTAGTGCGATCGCTTTCAGCGTTGGAAAATATGGCCTCGGCTCGCTGCTTGTGCTCGGTAAGTTGGTCGGGTACGTGTACCTCACAATGGCTTTCTTCGTCTTTGTCGTGCTGGGTTTGATTGCTCACCTGAACGGCTTGAGCCTGTGGCGGCTGTTGAAGTACTGCAAGGAGGAACTCATTCTCGTGCTCGGAACCGTTCCAAGCGAGACTGTTCTGCCCACGCTTATGGCGAAGCTGGAAGCGCTCGGAGTTTCCAAGCGCGCAGTCGGGCTCGTTATGCCGACGGGCTATTCATTCAACCAAATCGGTGCGGCTATCTATCTTTCGATGTCCGTGCTCTTCATTGCGCAAGTCTACGGCGTCGATCTTGGCATGTCGGAGCAGGTCGGGATCATGTTGGTACTCATGCTCACATCTAAAGGATCCGCTGGTGTCACCGGAAGCGCTTTTGTTGTGCTCGCGTCAACGGTGGCATCGACGCACATTGTGCCCGTCGAGGGAGTCGCGCTTCTTCTCGGCGTTGAACAGTTCATGTCGATTGGAAGAGCGACGCTTACGGTGATCGGTAACCTTGTGGCGACGATAGTCGTGGGGAAAATGGCGGGAGAGTTCGATTCCAACGCTGCGCTGGAGTGCTACAAGAGGCACTTCGAGGATGCGTCAATAGTCCGAATTTAACTAAGGCCACGTATGCAGCCCGGCGCGCACCATCGCGCGTCGAGGAACACAACCAACTGGTTTTTTCACTGGAGGTTTTATGAGCACGTCAAATACAAATTCAAAGATCGGTGCGGTCCTGTACATCATCTGGGCTTGCTTGCATTTTATGGCGGCACATTCGGTGTATGTCCTTGGCCGGTCCTTGGATCCGTCAATGCTACAGGGACGAGTCTTTCAGGCCGCATGGAACCTACTATTCTTTTCGATCGCCGCCATTGCCGTCGCTGTCACGTTGAACTGGAGAAACAGCGTATGGGGCTATTGGATTAATTTCGCCGTTGTCGGCGTCGCGGATGTTGGCTTTATCCTCTTCGTTGTCGTACCAGGCTATATGCCCGTTTGGCCTGGTGTTCTTGGCCCGGTAATCTGGGTGCTCGCGACGATTTTCTCGACAATCGCCCTGCTAACGCGAGACAAAGACGCGGCAAAGAATCAACTGAATCCTCTTCCGCACTAAATCGGCGCGGGACATCGGCGTCAAGCGAGCCGATCGTATCGGCCTCGGCGAAACGCCGTTCTGAACCGTTTCTGGTGAAAGTTTCTTCAGCATCTCGAGCCGTCGCGAGTCACTCGTTCTCGGCATCAACTATCTAACAAGACATCCGAGCGTTACGCACTCGCACTATCCAAGAGCCAGTGCGTTGGATTCGTTCGTCCATAAGAAGGATAAAACCAATAAGAAGGCAGTTTGAGTAGTTTAATTCGCATTGCGTAATACATACATATAAATATGGAGGAAGACATGAGGAAAATGGTATTGGCTTCGCTCGGATGCGCTTGCCTATCGGGCGTCGTCTGTCCGAATGCGGAGGCACAGAGCGTGACGCTTTATGGAATCTTGGATACCGGAATCGAATATGTGAATCACGCGAACGCCGCGGGCGCCTCTGTCGTAAGAGAGCCCATCAATACCGGTACGGTGCCGTCGAGATGGGGCATAACTGGTAAGGAGTCGCTAGGCGGAGACTGGACGGCGATCTTTACGCTTGAGAATGGATTCGACGTCGGAACGGGTAACTTGAAGCAAGGAGGGCGACTGTTTGGACGGCAAGCGTTTGTTGGAATCGACGGCCCTTACGGCACGTTGACGCTTGGCCGGCAATACTCAATGCTGCTGCAAGAACTCTTTTCGTTCGACTCGGTCGGGTCAAATATTTACGGATTCGGATCTTTGGATCCCTGGATTCCGAACTCCCGGTCTGATAACACCATTGCCTACAGCAAAAGCATCGGCAACCTGAATGCCGGTTTTACCTACTCATTCGGGCGTGACAATTCGCCGACCGGAGGCTCCAACACGCCAGGAGAAGGCGCCTGTGCCGGCAGCCTGCCAGGTAATGCTTCTGCTTGCAGGGAGTGGTCTGCGATGCTGAGCTACACCGGCGACCCATGGGGCATTGGCATTGGATACGACAGTCAGAATGGGGGGCCGGGCTCGACGGTGAATATGTTCAACGGTGTAGCACCGCTCCCTTTCACCGCGGGATCCAATCGAGACACACGTCTTCTTGCAAATACTTACTACAAGTTCGGCGCGCTCAAAGTCAGCGCGCTC
This sequence comes from Trinickia camelliae, assembly GCF_053525655.1. Classification (NCBI taxonomy): domain Bacteria; kingdom Pseudomonadati; phylum Pseudomonadota; class Betaproteobacteria; order Burkholderiales; family Burkholderiaceae; genus Trinickia; species Trinickia camelliae. The sequence goes on along the minus strand of NZ_JBCHAA010000018.1, from coordinate 154,108 downwards.
TGGGAACATCGCCACGTCGAACCTCAGACGCCCACAGGCGCGGGAATCACATCCGATCAGGTGACCTTGGAAGCGATGTATCAAGTTACACCCGCACTTTCTGTCGAAGGGTTGGTCCAGCGAATCGTTAATTCTCGGCAGGATACAAGGGCCAACATGGAGATGGCCAACGTCACCTATCTTCTTTCCAAGCGGACGGCGCTATATGCGAACTTGGGGTTCCTGCAGAACAGCGCGAAGGCCGCATATACGATCAGCCTCGGGGGAGGCACTCCCGGTTTTGGAATGAATCAGCTGGGTGCCATGGTTGGGATCCGGCATCGTTTCTAGCAAGTTCGCCATTTCGATATTGAGCGGTCGTCGTCACGGTTGCTATACGACATCGACGTGGGGCAGGAACCTGAACAATACGAGTGAAAAGATCGTGAAAACATGGAAAGTAGCCACACGGCTGACGGTACTGACTGGTGTCCTGTCTGCGCTGCTCGTCGTCATTGGAGGGCTCGGGCTATGGGGAATGCAGAGAGCTGAGGAAGGCATGGAGTCGATCTATGAGGCTCATATGAAACCCGCGCTGGTGCTGAGCGAGATCGGCGACCACTTGATGAGTACGCGTCTTTCTCTTGCTATTGCGGTGCACACACACGATGCCGCCGCTCAGAAGGCGCACCTTGACGTCATCGAGTCGAATATCTCAGACATCGACAAGACCTGGAATACCTATTTGCAGCGCGTGCAAGGTCCAGATGAAACCCGTTTGACGAAGGCCTTTTCAGACGCGCAAGGACGGTTCATCAGCGGTGGCCTGCGTTCGACGCTGGACGCACTGAGGATGGATAACGAGGAAGACGCCAGACGCCTTCTGGTTGATACAGCGGGTCCCTTGTTCGTGCCTGCGAGGCAGAGCAATCAGGCCCTCCAAAAATTCCACATCGAGGAAGCTCAGCAAACATTCACGAATTCGCAGGAGCGGAATGCAAGGTTGCGCGAATCGTTCCTCATCGCCATCTCCTGCGGCGTGTGCTTTGCCATCTTTTTTGGGACTTGGGTTGTCCGTTCTATCAGCCGGCAACTGGGTGCCGAGCCGGCTGAGGCAGCCGGACTCGCGCGGCAGGTGGCTGCTGGTGATCTGAGTGTCGCGATTGCTCTGAAGGCGACAGACGATACTAGCCTGATGGCGCAGTTTAGGGGCATGCAGGCGAGCCTTGCCAACGTAGTCAAGGACGTTCGACAGGGAGCCGAACTTGTAGCGGCCGCCAGCGAGCAGATCGTTCAAGGCAACCTTGACCTCAGTCAGCGAACAGAAAAACAAGCCAGCGCGCTCGCGCAGACCTCCGCGTCTATGGAACAGCTTAAGGAAGCTGTTCGCCAGAACTCAGAGAATGCCGAACACGCCAATCAACTGGCCGTAGCAGCTTCGGACATTGCGACTACGGGAGGCGAGGTCGTTGGGCAAGTGGTACAGACCATGAGTGGTATCAACGACAGTTCAAAACAGATCGCAAGCATTATTGGCTTGGTCGATGACTTGGCGTTCCAAACCAACATTCTGGCGCTGAACGCAGCAGTCGAAGCCGCACGCGCAGGAGAACTGGGGCGCGGATTTGCCGTAGTCGCTGGTGAGGTTCGGAATCTTGCCCAGCGCAGTGGACAAGCGGCAAAGGAAATCAAGGATCTGATTTCAGGCAGCGTTCAACGTGTGGATCAAGGTATGGCGCTGGTTGAACACGCGGGATCAACCATGCTGGAGATTGTCGGTGCTATCAAACGGGTTTCAAACATCGTGAACGAGATCAGTGCGGCCAGTTCAGCGCAGAGCGCCGGCGTTGCACAGATCAGCATGGCTGTTAGCCAGATGGATCAAGTCACACAGCAGAATGCGGCGCTTGTCGAAGAGAGTGCCGCAGCCGCCGAGCACCTAAAAATGCAAGCCCAGGGCCTCGTGCATTCGGTTGCAGTTTTTAAGCTCGCTGCCGAGTAATCGGGAACGCGTCGGCCCGGCTGCTGAGTTGGCCGGAATAGGCAGCGTTGCTAGTGCTGACGCTCACTCCGCGGGGAGGACCATCGTTTTTGCAATGCTTCTCAGATGCTCGATGAAACGCTCGACTACCGGGCTTAGCGTACGCCTCTTGAGCGTAGCGAGCGAGATCGGCGGCGGTGTCAGATGAACGTCGTCCACTTCAAGTGTCTTGATTGACCACCTCTCGGCATTTCCCGACAGCAACGAAGAAGGCATGACCGAGATGTAGCGCCCCGTCGCAAGCAGTTGATTGCGAAGCAAAATGGAAGCTGCATTCACGGTCGCATTCAATCTGATGTCTCGCCGGTCGAACTCCACGCGAAGCAGTTTTTCGACGATGGTAGAAGGCGGAATAATCCAAGGTTCATTCGCGAGTTCCGCAAGGGCAATGTGCCGGCGACTTGCCCAAGGGCTGGTTGCTCCCGCGACGATGCAGTGCAAATCTTCAAACAGAACCTCGACGTTCAAGTCGTCGTCCACGAAGTTCTTAGGGAAGCGAGCGAGCACAATATCAACGACTCGATCCTGCAACTCACGATACTCCAATGTAGTGGTGTCTTGCTGAACCACGCTAAAGATTACGTGCGGATATTGCTGTGAGAACTCACTGATAGCCCGTGGCAGCAAGTCTGCCGACAAAAATTCCGCGCAAGCGATACGAACTTCGCCAACCTCCGGATTGGCGAGAAATTCGATGTCGTTGATGCCTTGCCTCAACTCGTCGAAGACAACTTGACCACGCTTGATAAGCGCGTCCGCGTAGATCGTGGATTTGACGCCTTGCGCATGGCGATCCAGAAGCCGCACCCCCAACGCAGCCTCCAGGCCGGCAATGGCCTCCGATACGGCAGGCTGGGACATTCCTAAATGAGACGCGGCCTTCGCCATGCTTCCCCAGCGAACAACGGTAGACAGGACGTAAAGGTCGCGCAGCTTAATCCGTCTGCCGATTCGATTCATCCAGTCCGAAGGTGTGCGTTTCATCGGAATTACCAAAGGGGATAAAAGGGGGGCAGTCTTGATCGTCTCTAGCAGGTTATACCACATGGCCCTCGTATGTTTGACAAGGTGCTTCCTGAGGCGGACATGAAGCCAATGATGTTCGAACACACGCAGCGCCGCGCGCTGTGCTCTACCGAGATTCGGCTGATGAGCCATAGGAAAAGCCGATAAGCCTAATGGAAATTCCAGCTTCTGATCATTTCCAGGCAAGCATACTATTTTAGTACTGGAGTATTGATAAGGACGTCAATTCCAGAGTCTAAATAATGGTGATGGCGGAATTCCGTGCGTCACCGTTGCTTATTTAAAGATTACGAAAAGCGTAGGTCACTATCCCTTTCGAGAAATCTGCAATGTCACCTTCCCCGGAATCGCGTCATAGAAATTCGATTGCCGATAGTGCACCTCAATGTGCTGGACCCTTGTCGAACCTGGTAGCGCCGCGTGTCACGCTACCGCCCAACGCGTGCGATAGCCACTTTCATATCTTTGGTCCCGCAAGCCGTTATCCCTATAGCTCTGACCGGATCTATACACCGCCGGATTGCTCGCTGGAGGATTACGTGGCCCTTCGACGGAGCTTGGGGCTGACCCGTTGCGTGCTTATTCAGCCAAGCGTCTATGGCACCGACAACACGCTGCTGTTGGAAGCCCTCAAAGGTCTCGGTAATGCCGGTCGTGGAGTCGTCGTTCTGAGTGGCCAGGAGTCGAACGGCGAGCTGCGAGACATGGACGCGATCGGTGTTAAGGGGGTTCGCATTAACCTCGTAGACGTAAAGTCCCCTGGCACCAATTTACCTATAGGCGAACTTCATCGCATACAAGATCGCATCGCGCCTCTGGGATGGCACCTGGAGTTGCTCGTCCATGTGGACACGTATCCAGGGTTTGACGAAGCACTAAGTTCGCTCGAGGTCCCCATCGTCTTTGGTCACATGGGATACCTCTCGCGAGGTGTAAGTCCAGACCATGCGGGAATGAAGTCCATGTTGGCGCTGCTTAAATCCGGCCGCGCCTGGGCCAAGGTAACAGGCCCCTATCGTATCGACACGAATGGGCCGCCTTACGAAACGGCCGTGCAAATTGCGCGCTGGCTTGCGAAGCATTGTATGGATCGGTTGGTGTGGGGAAGCGACTGGCCCCATGTCATGGTCAATGGACCGATGCCGCATGACGCTGACTTATTGAATGCCGTGACTGATTGGCTGCCTGAGAAGGATCAACAGCAAGCACTTTTTTCGAGTAATCCCGCCAACCTCTATCAATGGGGATGACGAGATGTTGCTTAGTCCGCCATTTGCCTTTACTGGAGCTTAGATCATGAGTATGCCGTGCGGAGGAGTATGGGTACCCGTCGCCACCCCATTTCAACCAGATGGACAAATCGACCGTTCGTTGTTCTTGGCGCACTGCCGGCACTTGATCGACGAAGGGGCTGACGGCCTGGCAATTCTAGGCACTACCAGCGAAGCGAATTCGCTGAGCGTTGCTGAACGGCTCGACCTGCTTGATTTTCTGATCGAGAACGGCATCAGTCCCGAGCAACTGATGCCCGGCACCGGTTCCTGTTCCATCACCGATGCTGTTCGTTTGACGAAGGCGGCGGTCACGGCAGGATGCGCAGGAACTCTAGTGCTTCCTCCCTTTTACTATAAGGGTGTCGATGAAGACGCCTTGTTCGCATACTTTAGCGAACTGATCGAGCGAGTCGGCGATGATGGTTTGCGGGTATATCTCTACCATATCCCGCCAATTGCACAGGTCGGGTTCAGCTTGCACTTGATCGAGCGTTTGTTAAAGAGGTATGACTCCATCATGGTGGGCCTTAAGGACAGTTCTGGAGACTTTAAAAATACGCTGGCGGTTATCGAGGCATTTCCTTCCTTAAGCGTCTTTCCGGGCTCTGAGTCCTTCCTTTTGGAAGGTCTGCGTGCAGGTGCCGTCGGCTGTATCACAGCGACCGGAAACATCAATACGCGTGCGATCAAGCAGGCTTACCTGGGCGCGAAGACGGGGGCGGCGGATTCGCTGCAAGCTGCAATAACCCGCCGACGAAAGATTGTCGAGTCCTTCCCGCTAATTCCGGCTATCAAGGCCGTACTGGCACGGCGCTATGGCGAACCCACATGGCGACTGACTCGAGTACCGCTGATGCCGCTCGGCGAACAACGCGAGAGCAACCTCATTCATGCATTGAGCGAAGACGGCTACGTGATTTCCGCCGAACATGGAAGGGTCACCCAGTAAATACATCGACCGTACGTCTTCACACTACAACCCAAGGGATAGCGTATATGAACACTAAACCGGTACTCGGGCTCGACGAGGTCGAAGCGATGCTTCTCGGCGCTCGCCGAGAAGCCGAGGAGCATGGCTGGAAGGTATCCGTCGCGATCGTTGACGATGGCGGCCATCCGCTTGCCCTTTTGCGCCTCGACGGTGCGCCCCCGGGCAGCGCCTACATGTCGACCGAGAAAGCGCGCACGGCGGCGCTGGGCCGACGCGAGTCGAAAGTGTACGAGGACATGATCAATGGGGGGCGCTACGCCTTCTTGAGCGCACCGCTTACCGCCACGCTCGAAGGCGCCGTGCCGGTTATCGTGAACGATGAGTGCGTCGGCGCGGTCGGCGTATCGGGAGTGAAGTCGGATCAGGACGCACAGATCGCCAAAGCGGGGATTGCCCGCCTTGGCAAGACGCCGGCTTGAGTCGTCGCTTGATGGCGGAGTGGGGCGCTACGCAACGCGCGAGTATTGCGGATCGAGAGGGTGATCCAGCGCCGCCTGTTCTTCGCGAGCATATTGCGTGGGCGGCCGGCCCACATGCCGCGTGAAGGCGACGCTGAACGTGCTCGCGGAGCTGTAGCCGACGCGCTGCGCAATCTCCGCGACACGGCCTTCGTTACGACGCAGCAGATCCTTCGCGAGCGCCATGCGCCAGGTGAGCAGATACTCCATCGGCGCAACGCCGACCGCGCGGCTGAAGCGCTCGAAAAAGGTCGAGCGCGAAAGCGCGGCCTCCTTCGCGAGTTCGGCAACGGTCCAAGCGTGCGTCGGGTGTTCGTGCATCCCGCGTATCGCAGCCGCGAGGCGTCCGTCCGAGAGACCGCGCACCAGGCCCGGCGACGCACTCGTTCCCGCCATCGACCGCAGCGCCTCGATCAGCAGCACTTCCAACAGGCGTGACAGCACGACTTCGCGCGCGGGCCGCTGCTCGCGCGATTCCTCTCGCACGAGCTCCACGAGCGTGGCCAAGCGCTGTTCGCCGCGAACATGCACGATTTGCGGCAGCAGCGAGACCAGCAGGGACGCATCCGGTGAGCCGAAGCTGCAGTGGCCCACCATCATTCGCGCGTCGATCGGGTTGCCCGGGGCGCCGATTCTGAATTCGTTGTTGCCCAGCGCGATGGGCGCCGCGGTCTGGACTCCCTGTGGCGGCGGCTCGAGGCTGGACGTCGCGACGCCGTAGGCCGCGGGAATCAGGACGAAGTCGCCCGACAGGAGTTCGATGGGCTCGTGTCCGTCGATCGCAATGCGGCACCCGCCCTCAAGGACTACGCAATAGAAAGGCTGGCCGGCATCCGAGCGACTGACGCGCCACGGGCTGGCGCAGTGGACGAGTTTGGAGAACCGCGCGCTCGGCTGCAGCAGCGTCACGACTTCGGCCAACGGATCGGTGGACATCGCCGGACTCCTGCAAATGAATTTCGGATCTTTGATTGTAGCAAGTACGGTTTTGGCGATCTATCGTATGGGCATATGCAAACCATCCCATAGGACCTCCCATGAAAACCGTGCTGATCACCGGCTGCTCTTCCGGATTCGGCCTCGAAATTGCCCGCTACTTTCTCGCCCGCGACTGGCAGGTCGTCGCCACGATGCGTACGCCGCAAGCCGACGTGCTGCCGCCTTCGGAACGCCTGCGCGTAGTGGCACTCGACGTCACGAATCCGGAGAGCATTCGTCAGGCGGTCGAGGCCGCAGGGCCGATCGATGTGCTCGTCAACAACGCGGGCTTCGGCGCGGCGTCCCCGGCTGAACTCGTCCCGATTGCGACGGTGCGCGAGATCTTCGAGACCAATACCTTCGGCACGATTGCGTTGACGCAAGCGGTGTTGCCTCAGTTTCGGCAGCGCAGGGCAGGCGTCGTCGTGAACGTCACGTCGAGCGTGACGTTGAAGGCACTGCCCTTGATCGCCGCGTATCGCGCTAGCAAGGCGGCGGTGAACGCGTTCACCGAGTCGATGGCGCTGGAGCTGGAGCCGTTCGGCGTGAGGGCGCGTCTGGTGTTGCCGGGCCGCGCGCCCGAGACCCGCTTCGGCGAGAACGCGCGCACCTATATTCATGGCTTCGATCACGAGGCGTATGCCGATCTCGCCAAGAGCGTCTTGGCGAGGATGGCGGATGCGTCTGCCCCGGTCACGCGTGCACAGGACGTCGCCGAAGCCGTGTGGCGCGCGGCGACTGACCCGTCGTCCCCGATGCGCATCCTGGCCGGCGCCGATGCCGAAGCCTGGGCGGCCGAGAGCCCTGCCGAACGAGCGTGAGATGACTTCCGCGCGCTACAGCGCAATACCACAAAGAGGTTGCTATGCAGGACAAACCCGTCGCCTTGGTCACCGGGGCGAATCAAGGAATCGGTCTTCAGATCGCAAAGGATCTCGTGGCGCAAGGCTTCACGGTGCTGGTCGGGTCGCGCAATTTCGAGCGCGGCGAGGCTGCCGCTAACGAAGTTGGGCCGGACGCCCGCGCGCTTCAGCTCGATGTGACGGATCAGGCTTCGGTCACCGCCGCGGCGAAGCGCGTGCGCAATGAGTTTGGCCGCCTTGATGTGCTCATCCAGAACGCTGCCATTTCGAATACGAGCAGGCTGCCCGGCCAGCCTATCGAGGAGTACGCGAAGACGACCCGCCCGAGTACCGTGTCCATCGATGAAATGCGCGCAGTGTGGGATACCAACGTGTTCGGCGTTCTCGCTGTTTACCAAGCGATGCTGCCGATCCTGCGCGACACGCCCGGCGCCCGCATCGTCAACGTGTCGAGCGGCGTCGGGTCGCTAACGACGAACTCGGACCCGGCCTACACCTACCGTGCGATCTTCGGCCCCGTGTACCCAGCGTCCAAGACGGCGCTCAACGCTTTGACAGTCGCCATGGCGATCGAGTTGGAGCCGGAGGGAATCAAAGTCAACGCCGTTTCCCCTGGCTATACCAAGACGAACCTCAACGGCTATGCGGGCACGGAGACAGTCGAGGCGGGGGCTCGCGAGGCGGTGCGTGTCGCGCTGCTGGGCCCGGACGGTCCTACAGGAACGTTCACGCGCTGGGAAAACGAAACGATCCCGTGGTGATGGGGTCCATTGATCGCCCTCCGTTATAGGAAATGCGACTGGCCACAAACCGGAATCTCGCCCACCACTGGCTCATGACACTTGATTTGCGCCGACTGGGCACCACAACCTAATGTGTCAACCATGTCCCCGGTCTATACACATCCATCATGCGTGGCGATCCACGCAAATCGGTCTCAAGACCGGCGCGTATAAGCGTAACGGTGCGCGAGCCAGGCTGTGCCCATGCCATCGGCGAGGATGAAGTGTTGGTCCCTGACATCGCGGTTTGGGCCGTCGCGCGTGATCGTCGTCGTCATCCGCAGCATCTGACCGGCGACTTCTGCACCGCCGCCCGTGACTGCGAAGGAATCGTGGAGCAGAACCACCGCTGCCTCGTCACCACGGTCGAAACTGTAGGCGGGCATGATGCCCACCGGCGCTCGCATCTCGATCGACACATACTTCCACCGGCCTTCAACGCGCTGGAAACTCAGGTAGTCGATGCGTTTAATGTCTTGGCCATGCACGTCGGACGCCGGTCGGATGAATTCCTGCAGATAAGACCCGACCATGCGACGTTCAGCGACGAGCCCGGTGGTCGTGACCGGATCGGCGCCCGGCTTGTCCCACACGGTTTCGGTGACGTTCCACAAGCCTGCGAAGGCGGCCATGCCCGTATTTTCAGGCCCGAGCTCATTCAGCCGCTGAGCAGCAGAAGTTCCCGGCGACGGCCCGTTGCCGACGTTCGGCCGGTTCGGCCCGCCTGACCCGCCTTCCTTCGTTTGAGCGTTCCCGAGACTGGAGACCAGTATCGAGCCGAGCGCGACTCCAAGAAAGTGACGACGTTCCAGCATAAAAACCTTTGTGTGGTTGCCTGGCCCGCAGTTCGGGAGGAAGGCGTCTCTGCAGCCGTAGACCCATGGCCGCATACTATTCGCTACAAGGTCACGCATAAACATCGCTCAGACATAGGGTGTGCACACCAGGAGTGTGGAATGGACCGTTTCGCCAGCATGACTGCCTTTGTCAAGACGGCAGAGGCCGGCTCTTTCGCCGCGGCCGCCGCTGTTCTGGGTCTGTCGCCTCAGATGATCGCCAAGCACGTAACGTGGCTGGAAACACGCCTTGGTACGCGGCTGCTCAACCGAACCACGCGTCGCCAGAGCCTCACGGAACTCGGCCAGGTCTATTACGATCGCTGCAAGCTGGTTCTGGCCGACGTCGATTGGGCGGACTCTCTTGCCGACGAGGCGCAAGGTGCGCCTCGCGGGCGCTTGCGGGTCAATGCGCCCGTGTCCTTTGGGACCTATAGTCTGATGCCCGTCATCACACGCTATCTGAAGCAGCATCCCGGAGTAGAGGTCGATCTTGTGCTGAGCGACCGCTTTGTCGACCTCGTCGAGGAGCAGTTCGAAGCGGTATTTCGTATCGGTCCGCTGGCGGACTCCAGTTTGATGGCCCGCGAGTTAGCGCCATTTCGTCTTGTTGCATGTGCATCACCTGAATACCTTCGGGAACGAGGTGTGCCTGCAACACCCCTCGATCTCGATACTCACGAGTGCCTGGCCTACGCGTCCAGTTCCGGACCCACCCCCAACGACTGGCACTTTGTGCGTGGCGAAGAAACCTATAAGGCGAGTGCCAAACACCGCCTGCGGGTAAATGACGCCAAGGCGCTCCTTACCGCGGCGTTGGAAGGTTTCGGCATCGCTTTTATCGCTGAGGACCTCGCGCGCGAGGGCTTGCGTTCTGGCCGCCTGATCAAGGTGCTGCCGGACTACGACACCCCGTCGCGTCCAATTCACTTGATCTATCACCCGGATCGTCGTCAAACGCCCAAACTCAAAAGCTTCATTGCCGCGATGGTCAGCGAGTTAAGTTGACGATTCGCAGACTGGACCGTGGTCACGAAGACATGCGCAAGAGCTTCAGAAATGCCGATAACACTGGCGATACCTGCTTGCGGGACGGGTAATACAGAAAGAACCCCGGGAAGGGCGCCGTCCAATCCTCCAGCAGTCTGAGCAACCGGCCTGATTTCAGCAGCTCTGCCGCTTCATGCTCCAGCACATAAGCAACGCCGAGCCCCTCCGTCGCGGCGTCGAGCATCATGTCCGGATCGTTGAAGGTCAGCGGCCCGTCTACGCCGACTTTCAGCGCCCGGCCATTTTGTTCGAACTCCCAAGCATAGAGCGTCTGAGCGGTTTCCATCCGGTAGTTGATGCAGCGGTGCTGCGACAGGTCTTCCGGGGTGCTCGGCGCAGGATGCCGCGCCAGATAATCCGGCGACGCTACCACGGCCATCCGCAGCTCCCGACCGACGCGCAATGCGACCATGTCCTGCTGCAGCTTTTCCCCTAGCCGTATGCCTGCGTCGAAGCCATCGGTGATGATGTCGCGAAAGCGGAAATCGACGATCACTTCGACCGTCGCCTCAGGGTATGCCGAGCAGAATTGCGGCAGCACCGGCCGGATCGCAGCCTCGTAAGCCTGTCGCGTCGCGGTGATGCGCAGCGTACCGGACACGCTGTCGCGTGCGTGACCCAGGCGGGTCAACGTGTCGTCGATCGCCTTCAGCGCGGGCTCCAGCCTCTGCAACAGCTGCTCGCCCGCTTCCGTGGTTGCCACGCTGCGGCTCGTGCGCCGCAGCAGCACGATCCCGAGCCGCTGCTCGAGCCGCTTGATCGTGTAACTCAGCATCGAGTTCGACACGCCAAGATCGGCCGCCGCGCGCGTGAAGCTGCGCGTGCGTGCAACGTGGGCGAAGGCGGACAGATCGTCGAGGCTTCGTTGCGCGATCATTCGATTGGATTGCATGACTCATGCGAATTGTGCGGGATGATCGAAAGAATAGTCGCCCCTACCATAAGGTCAAGGCGTTGCCGTAACGCCTGGCCCCTCGTCGATGCGCGGAACGACAAGGGACGAACGAAACGGGAGATGAAAGCATGATTACGAAGGACGCAGTCTGGCTCATCACGGGATGTTCGAAAGGACTCGGACGGGCGTTGGCGCTACAGGTGCTGAAGGCGGGGTATCGCGTCGTCGTCGGTGCTCGGGATCCGTCGAGCCTCGCGGCGATCGTCCGCGAGCATGGCGAGCGCGTTGCCGCTGTGCAGCTCGACGTCACGCGGCCCGATGAGGCGGAGGCGGCCGTCGCGGCTGCGCAGGCTCGCTTCGGTGCGGTGGACGTTCTCGTCAACAACGCGGGCTACGGCTATCTCGGCGCGATCGAGGAGGGCGATGACGCCGAAGTCAGAGCCATGTTCGAAACCAACGTCTACGGCACGTGGAACATGATCAAGGCGGCATTGCCCGGCATGCGGGAGCGTGGCCGCGGACACATCGTCAACGTGAGCTCGATTGGCGGCCTGACCACGTTTCCGGGCGTGGGCTTCTATCACATGACAAAGTTCGCGGTGGAAGGGCTCTCCGAGACGCTCGCCAAGGAAACGGCGCCGTTGGGCATCGGCGTGACGATCGTCGAGCCGGGTGCGTTCCGCACCGACTTCCGTGGCGAATCGATGAAGCAGTCGAAAGCGCGTCTGCCTGCGTATGAGCAGACGGCCGGCAAAGCGCGCGATGGTGTGCTCGCCGGGCACGGCAAGCAGCGCGGCGACCCGGTGCGGGCGGGAAAGGCGATCATCGCCGCACTGGAATCGGATCAATCACCCATGCATCTCGTGCTCGGCGGCGACGCGCTCGATCTGGTGCGCGCAAAACTGGTGGATCTCGAGCGCGATCTCGACAGATGGGAACCCGTGACGCGGGGAACTGATTTGCAGGAAAGCGGGAGCCCGTGAAGCGGCACCGTGCGCGCAGGCGCGCGCCACGCGATTCCGCGCTCTGACCTTCAGCGTGGAAAGGTCCAACTCGGCGATGCGCTTCACGCCTTTCTATTACCTGCGATGTAATTGGCGGGGTTACGCCACGTCACTAATCTTCGGTTGTCGTGTGAACACTCCTGAAACACGCGCTAACTCTCTTGAGGAAGAATCATGGCTAACTTTCCCGTTTATACGCTCGAGTCCGCACCGGAAGCTTCCAAGCCCGCACTGAAGGGACTCTTCGAGGCATTTGGCATGCTCCCCAACCTCGTCGGCGCGATTGCCGGCTCGCCGAAGCTGATCAATGGCCTGGTCGGTGTATTCCAGCAAGCTCACGGTGGCAGCTTTACGGAGGCACAGGTCCAGACCTTGCTGCTGACAAACGCCGTCACAAACGGCAGCGCCTGGCCGGTCGCTTTTCACAGCTTCCTTGCGCTTAAGGAAGGTCTCAGCGAGGCGGACGTTCAGGCAATCCGCGCACGCCGCTTGCCGCAGGACCCCAAGCTCGCTGCGCTTTCACACCTCGCTCGCACGCTGATCGACAAGCGTGGCCGCCTCGACGATCAAGATGTTGCTTCGTTCACGGCGGCAGGTTTCGACCAGGTGCTGGTGCTCGAAGTGGTTTTGGTCGTCGCCGCATCGACCATGACGAACTATGCCGCCAGCGTCGCCAACCCGCCGCTCGAGGAGATGTTCCAGCAGTACGCCTGGCAGGCGTGAGAAGGCAGGCTTGAATCCGTATGACGTGCTTGAAGACCCGGAAACTGATTGACCTCGCCTAACCGTTTCTGGAGCGCTGTTCAGCCTCTTTCCCTTCTTGGGGAAGGGGCTTTTCGCTGAAAGCTCGCCTGCATGAATGTGAAGCAAGCGCGGAATAGTGGCGCCGACAAAGTGTTCTGTTGATGCAATCCGGCTCAAGTCTGATCGGCCTTGTCGTAACCCTCGTGGCAAGGTCAAGGCCGTGATGGTCTGGCACGGCTCATTGATCCACTGCAACCTGCCGGTTCGGCCGGTTCGGCCGGCTTACGGAGATAACGATGCAAGAAACGAGAACGCCAACGCCCCCGAGTAAGCTGGCGCATTTTGTCGTGCGCACGTCACGCTATCAGGAGGTCGTCGACTTCTACAAAGCCCTGCTTTGTGCGCATTCAGCTTTTTCCAACGAAGTCCTGAACTTTCTCACCTACGACGAGGAACATCACCGGATTGCGGTGCTGAACCTTCCGGGACTTCAGGATCAGCAAGCGGGGGTAGCGGGCGTACACCATGTCGCGTTCACTTACGACACGCTGGCCGATCTTATCGCCAACTATGAGCGCGCCAAGCAACACGGAATCGAGCCTGTCTGGTGCACCAATCACGGGCCGACCACTTCCTTCTACTACCGCGATCCGGACGGCAATCAGCTTGAACTCCAGGTCGAAAATTTCGACACGGTGGAGGAGTCCATGGCGTTCCTCTATTCGCCCGAGTTTACCGAGAACCCGATCGGTGTAGACGTCGACCCCGAGGAACTGGCCCACCGCCTCCGTGCCGGTGAGCCGGAAGTGGAGCTGAAGAAACGTCCTCACACTGGCCCACGCGGTTTCGACGCCGACATAAAGATCGTTTAATTGCGTTGTTGAGGATGCGCGGCGGCATTCGGTGCGTCAGTAAGGTGGCCGCTAAAGTTGGCCGCCTTGCTTTCGATCTCAGCCACTCACGACGGATGGCTTTCGTATAGCGCGCCGTTTTCGTTTGCGTGAATTCATCACTTCAGCGATCACCGCGGCAAGACGTTGCGCAGCCGCCTTCATTTGCGCACTGCTGAATCCCCCGAATCCAAGCACCAGGCCGGGCCGCCCTGTTCCCGGCGCGAACATCGGCGATACGGCGCGCACAGCCACTCCAGCGCGGGCGGCTAATTCAACCACCGTGCGGTCGTCCACGCCCTCCGTCAGCCAAAGCACAAGGTGCATGCCCTGATCGCCGGGTTCCAGCCATGCCCAATCCTTGGGGAGCAGCGCTTCGAGCGTTTCTATCAACTGAGCTCGATGCTCGCCATACACGGTTCGAACTCTGCGGATGTGGCGCTCCAGATGGCCCTCTGCCATGAAGGCCGCCAGCACGTGCTGGTCGGCGTTCGGCGGATGGCGGTCCATCAGCACCCGCGCACCACAGAAGGCATCGACCAGCTCATCGGGGACGATCACATAGCCTGCCCGCAACGACGGAAACAGGATCTTGCTGAACGTGCCGAGATAAACCACGCGATCCGGGGCCGATCCCTGCAGCGATGGAAACGGATAGCCCTCGTAGCGTAGTTCGCTGTCGTAGTCGTCTTCCACGACCCACGCGTGGTTGACACGCGCCCAAGCCAGCAGCGCGTTGCGCCGAGCCATGCTCATCGGCATCCCTAACGGATATTGATGCGACGGCGTGACAAACGCAGCCCGGGCATGAGGCGCCAAACGGATTCCGGCCTCGACGTCGATGCCTTCGGCGTCGACCGGTACGCGGACCATCGCATCGCGATGCCCAGTACTCTCGAGGATGGCCGTAATGCCACGATAGGCCGGGTTCTCTACCCAGGCTTGATCGCGCGAACCCAGTAACACCTGGCGCGCGAGATAGAGTCCCTGCTGTGTCCCGCTGGTAACGATGACCTGATCGGGTTCGCAGCGCACCGAGCGCGACTTGCGCACATAGCCGGCAATCGCTTCACGTAGCGGCAGCGCGCCGAGCGGATCGGTGTAACCGGCCGGCGCTCCGGGTCCCTTGGCACGCAGACGGTTGCCGAGCCGGCGCCAGATGTCGGCGGGCGCCGTCAAACCCATCGGTACGGAAATCGCGAATGGTGCCGGAGGCAGCGGCCTGAACTCGCGCGCGATCTGCGCGAACGCCGCGGCGGGCTCGGGCAAGCTGGATCGGGCTGTCCGCCGGGCGGCGGCACTTGCGCGTAGTGCGCTTGCGCGATGTGGTTCGGCCAGCGCTTGTGCGACGCGCGTGCCTGCGCCTCCCTTCGATTCCAGAAAGCCCTCGGCGATCAACTGCTCGTAGGCGTCGACCACCGTGCCGCGCGCCATTTGCAACGATGCCGCAAGCGAGCGCGTGGAAGGCAGCGCATCGCCGGGCTCGATATCGCCTTGGCGCACGGCCTCTCGCAAGGCCTGCGCCAGCTGGCGGCTCAGGCTGCCCGCCGCGCGGTCCAAGGTGCCGAGAGAGGGAATGTCCGCGACCCGGGCCGTTCTCGCCATAATTCTGGTCCAATAAAAAAGGTCTAAACTGGCTCTTCAGGATAAACCAGTTCTGCGCCAGAATGCGTACAGGGGAAGTTCGAAACAGTACCGTTCAACACCTCAACACTTCTTGGAACCAGCATGTACGTACCCGCCCACTTCGATGAGTCTCGCACCGAGATCCTGCACGCGCGCATTGCCGAATATCCATTCGGCACGCTGATCACAAATGGGAAAAGCGGACTGGACGCCAATCACATTCCGTTCGAGCTGGCATCGGGTGAAGGCGACCTGGGCGTGCTGCGCGCGCATGTCGCGCGGGCCAATCCGGTATGGCAGGACGTCGCGAACGGCGACGAGGTGCTCGTGGTCTTTCGGGCAGGCGATGCCTACATCTCCCCAACCTGGTACCCGAGCAAACACGAGTTCCACAAGCAGGTGCCGACCTGGAACTACATCGTCGTCCACGCGTACGGACGCATCACCATTCAGGATGACGAACGGTTTGTGCGAGGCCTCGTTGGCCGGTTGACTCGTACGCACGAGGCTTCGGAAGCCAAGCCCTGGAAGATGGGCGACGCCCCGAGTGACTACATCGATACCCTGCTCAAGTCGATTGTCGGCCTGCAGATCGACATCACGCGACTGGTCGGCAAAACCAAGCTCAGCCAGAACAAGGAAACAAGGGACATACAGGGCGCGGGCGAAGCGCTCAAAGCGCGCGAAAACCATCAGATTGCCGACGCGATGCTCGCTCGAGCGGCGGGGAAACTGGAGTAGGGGTTACGCGAGACGCTCTTAGCATCCGCAATTGCGAAACGAAGACCCAATCCGATGAATATGCACACAAGTGCAAACTCGTAGCGGCGCTGGAAACATACAGGCGCGGCTGCACGCTCCTCCCGATCCGATTTCTCGCTTGACAAAGTTACAGACCTGTTTCTACTATATAGAAACTTACAGGTTAGTCACTTTATGAAGGGCGGCCATGCAAATGGGAGAAGCAGAGACTCTGTCAGGCTCCGAGCGCTATCTGGAAGATTTTGCAGTGGGGCAGACGTTCGGATCAGGGCGGCTGCGCATCAACAAGGAGCGGGTCCTGGCGTTCGCTGCCGAGTTCGATCCGCAGCCCTTCCATCTCGATGAGGCGGCGGCGCGCGACTCGATTTTCGGCGGACTGGCCGCCAGCGGCTGGCACACCGCAGCCGTGACGATGCGGTTGATGATCGAAACCGAACTCAGGCCGGCTGGCGGCTTCATCGGCGCTGGGCTCGACGAGTGCCGCTGGCCCCGGCCAGTGCGTCCCGGTGACGAGTTGCGCGTCGAGTGCGAGGTGCTCGAGGTGCGGCCATCAAAGTCTCGTCCGGAGCAGGGTCTGATCAAGCTCCGAACGACCACGCTGAACCAGGACGACGAGGCCGTGCTGGTGCATGTCGTGAACATGGTCGTGCCGCGCCGCAAGCCGCTGTCGTGTTGACATCGCAAAGCGGCTAATCGCGTCGGGATGGAGGTGAATTTGGACATCGGATTCATCGGCTCTCGGCCGCGGCATGTGTAAGAACCGCTTCCGGCAAATGATCGCGTTCGACTAGGCCAATAATTTCGTCGCAGCGTCGATGAGGTCGCGCTTCAGATCCTTCGATTCCGCTATCAAACCGGTGACGTATGCGCCGTTGATGAGCAGCGCTATCTGTGACGCGGTGCGCTTGGGATCACTGACACCCAGCTTTGCAACGATCGTCGCGAGCCTCGCTCGCAATTCCTCCTTGTTGTTTCGAGCGATAACCCGGCCAGGATGGTCGTCGTCGGGAAACTCCGTCACCAGGTTAAGAAAGGGGCAGCCACGAAAGGCCGGATGCGCAATCCGTTTCGCGATTCCAGATAGCAGCGCGTCCAACAGAGCGCGCGGATCTTCAGCGTGCTTCTCTTCGACGCCATCCCACCACGCCCAGAACGATTGATCTTTCTCGGCGGCGAAGGCGGAGATCAAAGCGTCCTTGGAGTCGAATACGCGATAGAGGCTCGTCTTCGACACCCCGGATTGCTCGACGACCGTGTCGATGCCGATGGCACGGATGCCCTCGCGGTAGAACAGGTCGCTTGCCGTCGCGAGGATGCGCTCGCGTGCGCTCGCTTCGCCCTTGCGCGGGGCTCCTCGCCGAGGTCGTGCTTCTGCTTTCATATCCGCCAACTCCTTTTATTCGGATTTTCTGTTTGACAAAGTAACAGATCTGTACCTAGTATAAAAGTAACTTACAGGTTTGTCACTTTATAGGACTCTATCCATGCGTGTGATCGAAGCGGAAACCTTGTCGGGCTATGGCGGATTGCGGCAGATCGAATTATCCAAGCCGCAACCGGTGAAGGACCGGGTGCTGGTTCGAGTGACGGCCGCCGGCGTCACGCCGCTCGAATACACCGTCCTGTCGGGCGGCCACCCTCGAGCCAAGGCGCCGCTGGTCCTCGGCAACGAGGGGGCCGGTGTCATCGAGGATGCGGGCGATTCAGGACTTGCGGTGGGCAGCCGTGTGATGTTCACCGGACCCTACGGTGTTCGTGAGCATGGCGCGTGGCAAGAATGGTTGCTGGTGAGACCCGATGAGCTGGCGCTCGTGCCCGACACGATCGACGACGTATTCGCGGCCAGCCTTCCAGTGGCCTATCTGACGGCACAGATCACGCTGACGCTGGCCGGATTCAAGCCGGGCATGACGGTGCTGGCGCCCGGGATCGGCGGGTCGGTCGGCAACGCGACCTATCAACTTGCGCGGGCGAAGGGCGCCGGCAAGGTGCTTTCGACGGCCGGCAGCGCGGCGAAAGCCGCCAGGGCGCGCGAGCTTGGTTTCGAGCATGTGGTCGACCTTAGCGCGGAAGGTCTCGCCGACGGCGTTCACCGGATGACGGACGGCAAGGGCGTCGATATCGTCATCGAGAGCATCGGCGGCGCCGTGACGAGTGAGGCGTTGAGCAGCCTGGCTCCCGGTGGCGTCTTGATCACATTGGGCTACTCGGCTGGCCGCAGAACGACGATCGATGTCACGGACCTGATCTGGAAACGCGCGTGGATGGCTGGCTTCTCCCTGTTCGCCCAGTCGCCGGCCACGATCACCACGGCGTGGCGGGACATCATCCCGTTGATCGTAAGCGGATCAGTCAAGCCGATCGTCGAACGGGTCTACCCCCTTGCCGAAGCAGGCGAAGCTCTGCGTCACCTGATAGAGGATCGGCCGTTTGGCAAAGTCGTTTTAGCGATGTGACCGACAAATCAACCGGTAACCACTAAGCCCGCGGTAGTGCGCTAGTAGCACGATGACTAGCGCGCGCCGTGCGCGACGTCGCCGAAAAGCGACGCGTGTTCATGAGGAGGCGCGCGCCAGTATTGCGGCGGCGCGTCGACATGGGCGCCGAGTTTGGCTGCCGCGTGCCAGCCCCAACGCGGGTTGTACAGCATGCCGCGGGCAATCGCGACGAGATCCGCCTGACCGTTCGCCACCACCGCCTCCGCGTGCTCCGCATCGGTGATCAGGCCGACGGACATCGTGTTGACCCCCGTGGCTTCCCTGATGGCCTGCGCGAACGGCACCTGATAGCCAGGACCGACGGTGATTTTCTGCAGCGGCGAGATGCCGCCTGATGAGACAGTCACCCAATCGACGCCGCGCAGGTTGAGCTTGCGGGCGAACGCGATGGTCTGCTCCACGTCCCAGCCGCCTTCGATCCAGTCGGTCGCCGAAACCTTTACGCCCACAGGCTTGTGCGCCGGGATAATCGCGCGGACGATATCGAACACCTCGAGCGGAAAGCGCATGCGGTTTTCCAGTGAGCCACCGTAATTGTCGTCGCGCTGATTGGCGATGGGTGACAGGAATTGATGCAGCAGATAGCCATGCGCGGCGTGCAGTTCAATGCCGTCGACGCCAAGCCGCTGGGCCCGTCTGGCCGATTCAGCGAACGCATGGCGAACGCGTTCCAGTCCAGCCGCATCGAGCGCGACCGGCGCCGCTTCGCCTTCTTTCTGCGGCAACGCGGAAGGCCCATGCGTGACCCATCCACCTTCGGCTACCGGGATCAACTGCCCACCTTCCCAGGGAACGTGACTCGACGCTTTGCGTCCGGCGTGGCCGAGTTGCAGGGTGACGGCGACTTTCGAGTGCTGGCGAATCGCCTCGATGATGGGCTTCAGCGCGGCTTCGGTGGCGTCGTCCCAGAGGCCGAGGTCGCCGGGCGTGATGCGTCCGTCGGCCTCCACAGCGGTTGCCTCGATGGTCAGCATCCCCGCGCCGGACAGCGCCATGCTGCCGAGGTGAATCATGTGCCAGGAATGCGCCTTGCCGTCGATGGCCACGTACTGGCACATCGGCGATACGACGATGCGGTTAGGGAGCGTCACGCCGCGCAGCGTGAACGGAGAAAATAGCGTGCTCATATTTCTTCCTGAAAGTGGGCGAAATGCCGGCAAGGCTCACAGCTTCGAGCCGCCATCGACGTGCAACGTGTCGCCAGTGATCCAACGAGCATCGTCGGAAGCGAGGAACGCGACGGCGGCGCCGATGTCGTCCGGCTCGGCCATGCGCTTGAGCGCCTGGATGCTCAGGGTGAAATCCCGCCCTGCGTCGGTCTTGGCGAAACTGGACATGTCAGTCGGAACCACGCCCGGCGCCACGGCGTTGACCCGGATGCCGCGTTCGCCCAGCGCTGAGGCGAAATGCTTGACCAGGGTGTCGATGGCGCCTTTGGTGGCCGCATAGGCGGCCAGCGTTCCCACGGAGGCGCGTGCAGCGAGCGAGGAGAGCAGCACGACACTGCTGCCCTTGCACATGACCGGAAGCAACTGCTGCACGAGGAAATAGGGCGCACGCACATTCACCGCGAAGAGATCGTCGAAGTCCTCGACCGTGATCTCCTCGATCGTGCCCACTCTCGCGATGCCAGCGTTGGCGACGAGGATGTCCAATCGGCCGCCGATGATGGTGCGAACGTGCGCGGCCAGCGCGTGCGGACCGTCCGGTGCTCGCAGGTCGGCTGCGATCTTCTCGGCTTTCCCGCCTGCTTCGCGGATTTCGGCGACAACCGCCGCCGCTTCCTTTTCTCCGCTGCCGTAGTGGACAAGGACTTGGGCGCCGGCCTTTGCCAGCGCGAGCGCGCTGGCGCGTCCGATGCCGCGTGACGCGCCGGTAACCAGCGCGGTTTTACCCGAAAGATTGGACATGATTCGGATTCCTTCCTGTTGATCGTCAGCTTGGCATGAGCTCAATATCCGTTTGCCAAGAAAGACTACTTAAGAGGGGATAAATCTGTCGGACGCATGATGCGCGACTCCATGCTGAGGAAAATGTCGAGCGCTTTCACTTTGCGGCCGAATTCCTGCCAGCGGCTATCCGCTGCCATCCGGTCTCGACGCTCTAGTCGATCGTCGAGACTCTTATAGGCCCAGATGTGCACGATCTGGCTGATATCGCCGATCTCAGTCGTAAAGAAGCCGATCAGTTCGCCGAGAAACTCCTGCTGAAGCGGCAGGCCTTCGCTCTTGTACAGAGCCAGCCAATCGGCGCCGTGCAGCGGCTTAAACGTATAAGTGCGAATTTCGTAAAGCATCTGAAACCCTCCTTAGGAGGCGGTCTTGCCCCCGTTGACTCTGAGGACTTCGCCCGTCATGAAGCTCGACTTGGGCGAGGCGACGAAGAGGATGGCGTCCGCTATTTCTTCCGGAGTGCCCGCCCGCTTGAGCGGCAAAGCCGCGAGAAAGGCCGCCTTGCGTTCCGCGTTGTCGGTGAGGCGGTTCAGCATCTCGGTCTCGACAGGACCCGGTGCGACGGCATTCACGCGCACCCCGAACGCCGCGGCCTCGATGGCCGCTGACCGGGTGAGTCCTTCCACCGCGTGCTTGCTGGCGGTGTAGAGGGAAAGATTCGCCGCGCCGCGCGCGCCCATCGTCGACGAGATGTTCACGATGCTGCCGCTGCCTTGCGCCGACATGACGCGCAGTTCGTGTTTCATCGCTAGGAGCGTGCCTAGCACGTTGGTGTCGAACACGGCTGCGTAACTCTCGGGCGTTTGTTCCCACAGCACAGCGGGGCTGCCCTCCGTGCCGGCTGCGTTCACTGCCACGTCCAGGCGCCCGAAGCGTGCGACGACGCCGTCGATCAGCTTTCGCACGTCGTCTTCGAAGCGCACATCCGATTGCAGGAACTCGGCTTGAGCGCCCAGTGAACGCAGCGCTTCGGCGAGTTGCTGTCCTTCTTCGATGCGGCGGCCGGAGACGACGACGTTTGCCTTCTCGCGGGCGAAGGCGACGGCGGTCGCGCGGCCGATGCCGGCAAGCGCGCCGGTGATCAGTACAACAGGTTGGTTAGCCATGGGCTTCTCCTTGACGAGCCGACTAAGGGTTGCAGGTGCTCTGCAACGCTTTGTCGGCTCGTACTTGGGATGTGCAGCAAAGCGGTTCTCAAGCGATGGTGCCGCCATCGACTGTGAGGTTGGCACCCGTGATGTAGCTTGCCTCCGGGCCGGCGACGAAGGCCACGAGCGCGGCGATCTCATCGACATGGCCGTACCGCTTTAGCGCCGTATTGGCGATCTGCGGTACCGCCCAGTCGCCTGCGGCGGGGTTCAGGTCGGTATCGATGGGGCCGGGCTGGACGTTGTTGACCGTGATGCCACGTGGCCCGACTTCGCGCGACAGGCCTTGCGTGAACATTTTCACGGCGCCCTTGGTCGCCGAGTAGGCCGCCAGGCCTGGCGTCGTCGCCCGCTCGCCCACGCAGGAGCCGATGTTGACGATGCGGCCTCCGTCCTTCAGGTGCTTGAGTGCGGCTTGGGTGGCGATGAATACGCCGCGCACGTTGAGGTCGAGCATCTGATCCATCTCTTCGAGGGTGGCCTCTTCGAAGGGTTTGGGGATCGCTGTGCCTGCGTTGTTCACCAGAATGTCGAGCCGGCCGAAGGTTTTGACGGTTTGCTCCACCGCGGCGTTGACCGCCTTGGCGTCGGTCGCATTCGCCTGGATCGCGACGGCCTTGCCGCCGGCGGCTTCGATCGCTTTCACGACTTGAGCGGCGGCATCGGCGCCCTTGGTATAGGTGATCGCCACGCTGGCGCCGTCGGCGGCGAGCCGCTTAGCGATGGCCGCGCCGATGCCACGGGATGCGCCGGTGACGAGCGCTGTCTTGTTGGTCAGGTTTGCCATGAGATGTGTCCTCGCAAGTTGGGGAGAGAGTCGAAGCTCAGTTGGAAGACGGCTGTGAAGGGAAAGGCAGGCTTTCGGCCGCGCCGTCGGGCGTCTCGAATGCCGCGTCGAGGAACTGGGTGGCTTGGGCCACGAACAGCTCCGGGTATTGATAGAAAGAGCCGTGATTGGAGTCCGGGTAGACGATCAACTGGGCGTTAGGCAGGTTTTGCTGCAGAACGTAGGAGTTGTGCGTCGGGATGATCACGTCATTGCTTCCCTGCACGACGAGGGTGGGCTGGCGAATGCTCTTCAAGTAATCGAGGACGCCTTCTTGTTGGGCCATGTACTTGCCGATGGCCTCGCCCTGGTGGGCGATGCCTTCCGCGCTCATCTCCGGATCTCGATCCTTGCGCTCCCACTTGCGCTCGAGAAAGGCCAGGCCCGCTGCGCGACTGGAGGCGGTGGGCGAGAAGTGGACGGACAGCCAGAGGTGCTCGGGCGGATCGTAGGTGCCGGAGAAGATCGCTTGCGACTGGCTGGCCGCCATATCGGCACCGCGTGGACCCGTGCCGACCAGGATCACTCGACGTACCAGATCGCCGCCCTGCAAGGCGATTTCCTGAGCGACCATGCCGCCGATGGAAAAGCCCAGAACGTCGACCTTGGAAAGACCCAGCGCCTTGATGAAGACGATCGCATTGGCGCCCATCTCCGGAAAGCTGGTGGGAACAACGCCTGAGCTCGAAGCGACGCCGGCGTTGTTGAAGAGAATGATCTCCCGGGTCTTGGCGAGGCCGTTGGTCACCGCTGGGTCCCAGTAGTCCATGGTCCCCGTGTAGTGCTGGTTGAATACCAGCGGCACGCCGCCCGGCTTGCCGAAGCGGCGATAGGCAAAGCGGATGCCTTTGGCTTCGACATACTGCGTCGGAGCTGTTTGATGGGTATAGGCGGTCATGTTCAAGCTCCTGTGAGGTATAACCGGGACGTATGAGGATGACTGACCCGCAACCGGCTCGAGCGCTGGAAGCACTAGTCATCACGTCGCCACAGGAGGAAATCTAGGCACTTGTGGCAAGATTGAAAAAGACTTTGTAGGCTGGATGGCATACCTCGGAGGCATGGGACCTGAATGGAACTGCGACACCTGCGGTATTTCATTGCCGTTGCCGAGACGGGCAGCTTGACGGAGGCAGCCGAACGGCGGCTGCACACGTCGCAGCCGTCACTGAGCCGGCAGATTCGGGACTTGGAGGATCAGGTCGGGGTCGAGTTGCTGAGTCGCAGCGCGCGCGGTGTGGAGCTGACCCCGGCAGGCAAGGCGTTCTTCGATCACGCACGGCTGGCGCTGACCCAAGTGGAAGCGGCAGTCGAAGCGGCCCGCAGGGCAGCGCAACCTACGAAGCCGCGCTTCGCCCTCGGCTTCCTCACCGGGCAGGAAATGACGTGGCTGCCCGAGGCCATGCACATTCTGTGCGGCGAGTTAGCGAACATCGATGTCACCGTATCCAGCGACTATTCGCCGGACCTCGCCGAAGGACTCGCGCGCGGCAAGCTGGATTTGGCATTCCTGCGAGCCGAACCGGACTTCGATCTCAGCTACCGGGTCGTTGGCCGGGAACCGATCGTGGTGCTCATGCCGAGTGACCATCCGCTGACGTCTCGCGCGGCAATCCGTCCGCAAGACCTCGTTGGCGAACCATTCATCGCGATGGCTAACAAGGCTAGAGTGGCGCGCGCGGTGATCGACGGCTATCTGGACCGCTCAGGCGTTCAGGTCACGCCGGCACAGGGTGTGGACAACCCGGCGATGGTCATGTCGCTGGTCGCCTCGACGCGAGGCCTGGCGCTGATCCCGGCCTATGTCGAGAGCCTGATGCCCTGGTCGGTCGTCAGTCGTCCGCTCGAAGGCGAGGCGCCGACGATCGACCTGGTCATCGGCTACAGCCAGGCCAATACCTCTCCGATTCTCAAGCTGTTCCTTTCGAGAGTGGATGAGCTGATCGCTCGCGTCGCGAAGAAGTCGTCATGAGCGCTGGCTCTTCGCAGTCGATTCATTGCTCGCGAACAGTTCGGCGAGCCAGTCGATGAACACGCGAACCTTCGTGCTCAAGTGCCGGTTCGGCTGATACGCGACGAAAACGGGAACGGAATCCGATACCCAGTCGTGCAGGACGGCTTCGAGCGCGCCGCTTCGAAGGTGGGGTGTGGCGGAAAACGTCAACGCGTGTACGACACCGAGCCCGGCCAGGCTCATGGTCAGACACGCCATGATGTCGTTCGCGGTGAGTCCGCGCCGATTCTGCACTTCCACGCGTTCACGATCCTTCGTTACCACAATCGGAAAGGGCCGGTTGGTTCGCGAAGCGATGGTTCGGATGACGACATGGCCTTGCTCGAGGTCCGACGGATGCGAAGGCCGCCCGCGCTTGTCCCAGTATGCCGGCGTCGCACACAGCATCTGCTTGACGTCGCCGATCTGTCGCGCCACGAGCGATTGATCGAAGATATCCCCCGCGCGCACGACGCAGTCGACGTTCTCTGCAATGAGGTCGACCGGGCGGTCGCTGAGTCCAAACTCGAACTCGATGTCCGGATAACGCTCGACGAATGCCGGTAACGCGGGAAGGATCACGGATAGACCCAACGGCACAGGCAAATCGACACGCAGGCGTCCTCGAGGGCTGCTCTTCGCACGCGACATCGAGCCCTCGAGCTCCGCGAGATCGCTCATCAATTGCAGCGCGCGCTCGTAGTACGCGGCGCCATCCGCTGTCGTCGACACCTTGCGCGTCGTCCGGTTGAGCAGCTTCGTTCCCAGCTCGACTTCGAGCGACGCGATCAGACGGGTGACGGCCGTCTTGGGTAAATCGAGCATCTGCGCAGCTTTGGTGAAGGTTCCGCTCTCGACCACTCGAATGAACGCCTGCATGGCCTGAAACTTGTCCACGATCCGACTCCTCGCTTTCTCCACTGACGTGCATTGTTTCACAGGCGAAATAATGTGGACTCGTAGCAGCGGTTTATCCCTTTGCGCGCCCTCGGTATTGTTCATCCATCGCAATCGTTGACGAACTCGAGGAAAAGGAGGGCTTTATGTCGCTTGCCAAGGCTGTAGTTGTGGGTGTCGGCGCCGAGGATGGTCTTGGGGCGGCGATCAGCCGTTGCTACGCGGCCAACAATCGCCACGTCCTGGTCGCCGGACGCTCGCTCGAGAAAGTGGAGAAGGTTGCTGCCACGATCCGGCGAAACGGTGGCCGCGCGACCGCCTATGCCATCGACACGACGCGGGAAGATGAGGTAATCGGGCTGTTCGACGCCGCAATGACCCACGACGAGAATGGCGCTCCCGCCGACCTGGTCACCTATAACGCCGGCAAGAACCTGAAGATCGACTTTCGGCAGATGGATGCCTCGACGTTCGAGGACTTCTGGCGGATGAACACGCTTGGCGGCTTTCTGGTGGGCCGTGAGGCGGCGCGGCGTTTTGTGCCGCTCGGTCGCGGTTCCGTCTTCTTCACCGGGGCCACGGGGGCGCTGCGCGGCATGCCTGGTTTTGCCCATTTCGCTGCGAGCAAGGCGGGTCTGCGCATGATCTCGCAGAGCATGGCGCGCGAGTTCGGACCGCAGGGTATTCATGTTGCGCACGTCGTCGTCGATGGCGCGATCGACGGCGACCGGGTGCGATCATTGTTCCCTGGCGCCTTCGACCAACTCGGCGAGAACGGCATGCTCAATACCAACGCGATCGCCGAGGCTTATTGGCAGCTCCATCTCCAGCATCCCTCTGCATGGACGCAGGAGTTGGATGTCCGCCCGTTCAAAGAACCGTTCTGATGCTCTGACACTAACCGTGACATGGAGAAAATGATGAAGCTTGTTGGCCCTTGGCTTTCCGGATTTACGCGCCGGACTGCGATCACGATGAAACTGCTCGGCATTCCATTCGAGCATCTCAACCTCAACGCCTACACCGATAAAGACGAGGTGCGTCGCTACAGCCCGATGGGTAAAGTGCCGGCGCTTGTTTTCGATAACGGCGAAACCATGATCGATAGCAGCGCCATCATCGACGTGTTGCACGAGATGGCCGGGCCCGAGAAGGCGCTCATCCCACCGTCCGGCCCGGCGCGTTTCAGGGCGTTGCGGCTCGTGGGAATTGGCATGAACATCTACCCGAAGCTCAGCTTGCTATACGACGAAACCCTTCGCCCGAAAGAGCATCAACTGCAATCGGTGTTCGAGGGCCTCGCCGAACAGGCGATCATCGGGTTGACCTTGCTCGAAAAGGAGACCGGAGACGGCTGGCTCGTGAACGACACGTTCGGCCAGGCCGATATCATGACCGCCATCTGCTATCAGGCAGCGTCCATGTTTGTCCTTCCCGAACACGTCACCGCGAAGAATTTTCCGCGCCTGGCGGCGCTGACCGAGCGCGCAATGAAGATCGACGCCTTCGCATCGACTGTTCCGCACTTCTAATCAGGATTGAGTGCTGCGCGGAGTTGTCACCATGCGAGCGCAACAAGGCACGAGACAGAGCAGCGCAGCCAATCCCCAGAATGCCCCGGGTAATCCGACTCGATTGGCGACGAAGCCGACACCCGCCGGACCCACGAGATTACCGGCATAGCCGGTAATCGTGACCGCCGCGACTGCGAGTGCGGACGGCATCGCGCGTTGCGCGCCCGCTTTGCGGAACAACACCGGTACGACATTGGATGCACCGATGCCGACCAGCAGGAAGCCGGACATCGCGACCACGAAAACCGGCGTCGTCAACAGGATGACGAAACCCACCGTCGCGAGAACGCCGCCCCAGAACATCACAGTGCGATCGCCCAGACGCGCCGTTATCGCGTCGCCACTCAAGCGGCCTACGGTCATCGCGATCGAGAACAGCATATAGCCCACGCCGCCGCGAGCGGCATCCACTAGCCCTTTTCCGGTAATGAGCAAGGCGCTCCAATCGAGCAGCGCGCCTTCGACCAGAAACGTGATGGCGGTGAGCGCGGCCAGCAACAGGACCACACCACGCGGCATGACGAACAGAGGGGCGTCATTTTCCTGGGCGGTGTCGAGCAACCGCGGTCGCGCAGTCGTGATGGCGGCAAACATCAGGACGGCACAGAGCACGGTGCTCGCGAGCGTTCCGATGTGCATGGAAAGTAGAAACGTCATCAACGAGGAGCCGATAAATCCGCCGACACTGAATAACGCGTGAAACCCCGACATCAAATGGCGTGCTTCCATGCGTTCGACTTCGATCGCGTGGATATTCATGGCGACGTCGAGTGAGCCAAGAGCCGCACCGAACGCAAGCAAGGCGATAGCCAGCGTCAGCGGCGTACTGACCACGGTCAGCAACGGCAGGATGACCGCCAGTCCGATCCCTCCAATTGCGATGACGGATTTGCTCCCATATCGCGCGCTGATCGCACCCGTGAATAGCATGGAAATCACCGAGCCGAGGCCGATGCAAAGCAGCAGCATGCCGAGCACGCCGTCATTGGCGCCAAGCCGATGCTTGGCGAATGGCACGAGCGGTGCCCAGCAGGCGACGCCGAATCCGGCCACGAGGAATGCAAGACGAGTGGCAAGCCTGGCTGCCGGTTGATCTGAAGTCATTTCACTCAATATTCCCGGTTGCAGGGGGGCAGGGGCGATATGGCGCCCGCCTATAGGTCATAGGTCGGCAGGCTTGGCCACCAGCACCTTCGGACCCGCCTTGGACAGGGACGCATGCTCCGCACGCGGCAGATCGTGTTCGACGACGATGCATTCGATCGTTCCGATGGCTGTCACCCGATGAGCTGCCCGGGTGGTGAACTTGTCAGTCGTCGCCAGAACCGCGCTGCGCGCGCTGGCAGCAAGGACCGCACGTTTGAACGTCGCGTCGGCGAGACTGAATGCGCTGATACCGCCTTTTGACGAGATGGCGCACGTACCGATGAAGCATCGGTCGATATTCATTTGCGAGACGCTCTGCACAGCACTCGCATCGACGCACCCGCCGACTGCCGGATCGACCGCTCCACCCATCATGATGAGTTGCAGATCGGAGCGGCGAAGCACGGCGGCGGCAATGTCGATGGAGTTGGTGGCCACGATGAGTTCGCTGTCTTCGGGCAGGACTTCAACGAGGGCGAGATTGGTGCTGCCGCTGTCCAAGAACAGGAGCTCGCCTGGCTGGATCAGCGCCACTGCTGCGCGAGCCAATGCCGCTTTCCTTTCACGCGCCTCATCCATCCGAGCCGCCATGGGAGCGGACGCGGGCGTGATGGGCAAGGCGCCTCCGTAGACCCTGCGGCACAGTCCCGCGGCGGCGAGTGCGCGGAGATCGCGGCGGATAGCGTCTTCCGAAATATCGAATTCGACGGCGAGCGTAGCCGCTACAACCGGCTGGCCGTTGGCGAGCCGATGTGCAATCTCGTCGCGTCGTGCGAGGGGGACATTGTCGTTCATGGGCGCATCATACCGTGCACAATCAAGAATGTAAACGTGCACAATCGTGCATTTACCCCGCGCGAAGCTCGGACGGATCGAGGAAGAAGTTTCGGTTGCCGTCCATACGCCCGACCATGAAGTCAATGAACGTCTTCACGCGCAGCGACTGCTCGGTTCGATGCTTGTAGTAGATGTAGACCATGCCGTATTCCGTGACGTGCTGCGTCAGTAACGGAATGAGCCGGCCGCTTCTGATATGAGCCGTTGCGTTGAAGCTGCCCAACTGCCCGATGCCGAGCCCCGACAGCACCGCCTGCGTTTCCATTTCCGTGTCGTTCACGCAGATGGCGGCGGGCACGTCGCGATAGACGATCTCATCGCCGATACGGAACTGCCACTGCGCGAGCTTGCCCGTGTTGGCGCGCCGGTACCCCGTGCAGCGATGCTGAGCCAGTTGATCGATAGTCTGCGGCGCGCCGTTGCGCTCGATATATTCCGGCGACGCGCACAC
The DNA here is from genome assembly GCF_053525655.1 of Trinickia camelliae. Lineage (NCBI taxonomy): Bacteria > Pseudomonadati > Pseudomonadota > Betaproteobacteria > Burkholderiales > Burkholderiaceae > Trinickia > Trinickia camelliae. The sequence continues at coordinate 124,587 of NZ_JBCHAA010000018.1, read as the reverse complement.
GATCAGCTGAATCGGCACCAGCCGGCGTGCGATCGAGCCGCCCGATGGCGGCGGTCCGCCGCGAAATCCCACATCGGAGCGATCGGCCACGAGATCGGTGAACTGATCGTCGAATTGCACTTCGAGTTGCACGTTCTGATAGAGCCTCTGGAATTCCTCGAAGTACGGCCACAGAACCGGGAGCCCGAGTGCGCGCGGCGCGCTTACGCGCAGCATGCCGCCCACTTCTTCTTTCGAGCGCCGCGCCTCGTCGAGCGCGGACGACAGAGTCGCGAGCGCCGGCTGCACGCTGTCGAGAAGTCGTTGGCCTTCCTCAGTCAGGCTCAGCTTGCGCGTGGTCCGATGAAAGAGCCGCACACCCAACTCCTTCTCCAATTGCGACACCGCATGGCTCGCGGCCTGCGGCGAAATACCTTGATCGACCGCCGCGCTGCGCAGGCTTCCGAGCGCCGCGGCGCGTACGAAAGTGGTGATGGCACGAATTCCGTTCATTTCCGGGGCCCTGGATTCGCAAATAAAAGTTGATTATCACTCTAGTTATTTACGGCTAGTTCGTGTCAATCGTCACGCCTACCATGGCATCACTTCATCACACACGTAGGAGAGACATCATGGCTAGCCTTCAACAAGGTGGTTTCAAGCGCGTATGGTTCATCACCGGCGCGTCGCGAGGGATCGGCGCATTGATCGCCGAAGCGGCGCTCGCGGACGGCAACGCAGTCGTGGCCGCCGGACGTAATGTCCGGGCCATCGTCGAGCGTCTTGGCGACTCGGCTGCGTTGCTGGCGGTTGAGCTGGACGTGACCAACGAGGCCCAGGCAAAGGCGGCGGTGCAGGCGGCGGTTGAGAAATTCGGCCGTGTCGACGTGCTGGTCAACAACGCCGGCTTTGGTCTGCTGGGTGCGGTGGAAGAATCCGCCGACAAGGACGTCCGTCGCATGTACGACACGAACGTGTTCGGCTTGCTGAACGTCACGCGTGCTGTGTTGCCGACCCTGCGCGCGAAACGCTCGGGCCACGTGATCAATATTTCATCGATTGGCGGCTATCGGGCCGCAGCGGGATTTGGCGTGTACTCGTCGACGAAGTTCGCCGTCGAAGGCATTACGGAAGCGCTGTATGCCGAGTTGAAACCGCTGGGCGTTCACGCGACAGTGGTCGAGCCAGGGTACTTTCGCACGGACTTTCTGGATGCGTCGTCGCTGGTCGTTGCGCCGGACGTGATCGACGACTACGACGAAACCTCCGGTACGGTTCGCCGCAAGGCCGTGCAAATGAATCACAACCAGCCTGGCGACCCGACGAAGCTCGCGGCCGCGATGATTACGCTGGTCGACGCGTCGAACCCGCCGTTGCGCCTTCCGCTTGGCACGGACACCCTGGCTGCGATCGCTGCGAAAAACGCTTACGTGACGGAGGAAACGGAAACGTGGAAGGCGCTTTCGACGTCGACCGACTTCGCCGCCTGAGTGACGAAAGCGGCGGCGCGTCTTTGGTTGAGCGGCTGCCGCACTCGATGACTCGATCAGCTGCGCAATATTGAGGGACCCTGCGAAACATACGCCTGCAGCAAATGATGGGCGATGGCGAACGGCTTGGGCGCGGAAAGTCCGCTCGCATGCGTGCCCGCGAGCATCGCCGCGACTTCGGAGCGGGAGAACCACCGGGCGTCTTCGAGTTCCCTGGTATCGACAACGATTTCCATATCGCTCGCCTGAGCGAAGCAGCCGATCATGAGCGACGAAGGAAACGGCCACGGTTGCGAAGCGAAGTAGACGACCTGTGTGCACTTCACGCGCGTTTCCTCGAGCACCTCGCGGCGCACCGCGTCTTCCACCGTCTCGCCGGGCTCGAGGAAACCCGCGAGCGCCGAGTACATTCCAGGGGCGAATTGGCGTTGACGTCCGAGCAGGCAACGCTCGCCGTCGATCCCCAGCATGATCACGACCGGGTCGACCCGCGGAAAGTGGCGGGCGCCACAGGCATCGCAGATTCGCTGCCAGCCGGCCGCCGTGGCGCGGCTCATCGAGCCGCAGTTGGCGCAGAAGGAATGGCGGCGATGCCAGTCGAGCATCGACTTCGCCTGGCCCAGTATTCCCAGGACCGCGGGAGAGACGAGGCCTTGCAGGGCGATCGAGCGCAGGTCGACCCGATGGTGGACCGCGCCTGGCAATGGGTCGGATAGTTCGAGGCCGAGCTTGAAATCGAGCGCGAAACGTCCGCTGCCATCGCTCTCCTGCCCGAGGAAGACGCAGTGAAGCGGTTCGCCGAAAGTGGCCGCTTCGCTTGCCAGGAACCATGCGTCGTGCTCACTGCCGTGTTTGAGCAAGGGGATATCGGCCTCGAACACGAGAAAGCGCGCGGACGGGGCGCTGCGGAGAGACTCGATGAAGGCGTGATCGTCGCGACTTTCGGAGCGGCGATCGAGCGGGTTGTAGTTAAAGCCGATGGATGCGGAAGATGGAGTCATCACCAACGTGGCGTTGCGGATGGACACGGTCTGGGAGTATGGCACGACATCCCGTCAGGCGCCGCGAGCCGCCATGACCTTCGTCTCTTGCACGAAAGGGCGGCTGAAAACAAGGCGGCCGATGATTACTTTGACCCGCCTGCGCCCGAACCGCCTCCGCCGTGACCGCCCGCGCCTGCACCCGAACTGCCTGCACCTGAACTGCCTGAGCCGTGACCGCCCGTGCCCGCGCCCGAACTGCCTGCGCCTGAACTGCCTGCACCTGAACTGCCTGCGCCCGAACTGCCCGCGCCCGAACTGCCCGCGCCCGAACTGCCTGTGCCTGAACTGCCTGTGCCCGAACTGCCCGCGCCTGAACTGCCTGCGCTCGAACTGCCTGCGCCTGAACTGCCCGCGCCTGAACTGCCTGTGCCGTGACCGCCCGCGCTCGAACTACCCGCACCCGAAGTGCCTGTGCCCGAAGTGCCTGTGCCCGAAGTGCCTGCACCCGAACTGCCTGCGCCCGAACTGCCTGCGCCCGAACTGCCTGCGCCCGAAGTGCCTGCGCCCGAAGTGCCTGCGCCCGAAGTGCCTGCGCCCGAAGTGCCCGCGCCCGAAGTGCCCGCGCCCGAAGTGCCTGCGCCCGAAGTGCCTGTGCCGTGACCGCCCGTGCCTGCGCCCGAACCGCCTGCGCCCGAACTACCTGCGCCTGAACCGCCTGCGCCTGAACTGCCTGCGCCCGAACTGCCTGCACCTGAACTGCCTGCGCCCGAACTGCCTGCACCTGAACTGCCTGCGCCTGAACTGCCTGAGCCTGAACTGCCTGAGCCTGAACTGCCTGCGCCCGAACTGCCTGCCCCCGAAGTACCTCCGCCGTGAACGCCTACAGGCTGTCCTTCAGCCATCCGCAATGAAGCAGAATCCGGGGAAGGCGCACCGCCGTGATCGAACGAAGCGGAAGGCACGGGCGGGGCGAGCTCAGCACTGTCACTTTCAGTTCCCTGGGCAGGAGGTGACGATGATTCCGCGACATCACCGGACGAAGACGCTTGTTGCGTCGGAGATGTGGGTTGGGTGATCTCGGGCGCATGCCGCGCGATTGCACTCACGTGCGGCGCCGAATGGCGGCGATTCTGTGTGGCGGCATGGCTTGCTTGACCAGGCGCTCGCGTAACCGACTGCGGCGCAACAGAATCCGGACCAGGTCCAGCGCGGTAATCGGACGGAGCGGAAGACACAGGCGGGGCGAGCGCAGCACTGGCAACCGCGGTGTCGCGAGCGGGAGGCGGCGATGGTAGCGCGACAGGACCGGACCAAGAAGTGTGTTGCGCTGGCGACGTGGGTCCGATGATCCCGAGCAGCTGATCATAGTCGAACCGATCGCCATACGCGACGATACCCATGACCCCGACAGCCAACGCAACCCAAAGCGCAAGACGTCTGCCCCGCGCATGCGGAGCGACCTTGATGTGTGCATCCGGGCTACCTGCACCCGAGTGCGCAAGCTCGGCCTGCCTGAACAGAACAACACGCTTCGGAGCGTTTCGTCTGATCCTTCCATTCGCTACATTCATGTGCCGTCCCCTTGCTTTCCGCCACGGCAATTGGAGCGGTGTGCCAAGTTTTCAATCGTAGGCCTTTGAGCTATGAAGACGCTCGCCATCTTCGTGGCCGATCTTGACGGAGTCGCCGCCCACAATGCAGGTGGAGCATTCGCTGTGCCCGCTAGGCCGAATCCCAATTGAAGTGTGAGATCGTGGACATAGCTTGGGCATACACGTCGACAGAAGATCGCGGAAGCGCTAAACGACGGACTTCGCAAGGCAATCGAAGCGCGGGGGAAAGTCTGCCTACCCAATGCCATTCGTATGAAGAAGCCGACGTGATTTGGCAGAACGAACCGTCGACGTGCTAGCCGGTGGTTGGCGGATGGCTTATTGAATGCAAACCCGGCTCAGATCGACCGTGCGCCGGTATACGTATCGGTTCAGCGACGGCACGAATGTGTACTCGTGATAGGCGTTGCCGCAGATCAGGATCCGGTTGGAAAGAACGTTGAACATGGCGATTTGCTCCTGGCGGCGCGTTGCGAGGCGAGCGGCGCGGCGCGATCAGGAGGCTGGAAGCCGCTCATGCCTACGTAAACACGCGTCGGAGAGTGGATATTCCGCGGGCTGCAAGTGTGCATCAGCGGCACAGTCATTCCGCACAGACGAGGCCGGCCAGCTCCAGCGGTTATCGTCCGAGAGCAGCGCCTTTATCATCAGGCCGATGTCGTTGGAGTCGCTCCCAAGAGCGACTGCGTTTCTCCCGATGGCTCCGCGGTAAGCACGTTTTCGAAGGTGTCCATCAAGCTCGACACCGCATATTGCGGAGACCAAAGCGTTCCGGAATCCTCATTGTCTCGACTGGCTTCCCACGCAGCCAACGCGGCATTGCCATAGATGCCCACGAGCGACAGCCGGTGATCGACGATCGCCGGCGGAATCTCTGAAAGCAGCTCACGGAGCAGGGCGTTGCAGCGCTGATAGCTCAGATTCCACTTGTTTTCCAGGGCCTCTCGCAAGAACGCGCGATTGTTCAACTGCAGATTGGCGATCATGCGAATGTACGTCGCCTGCCCCGTGCGATCCGCCAACTCGAGCATCGGATAGAGCAGCGCGCCCAAGACCGAGCGCACGTTGATCGCGCCCTCTGCCTCCAGTCTGTCGAGCCGAGCTTGACGGTCCTCGTCGATGAGACGCGCGCCGTCGACCACCAACTCGCGCGCCAGCTCCAGCTTGTTCCCGAAGTAGTAGCGCAGCGAGGCGCTGTTTCGCTGCTCCGCGGCCGAGATGATGTCCTGCACGGACACCCCATCCAATCCGCGCAGCGCGAACAAGCGTTGGGCTTCTTCTTTGAGTCGAGCCCGCGTCTCCGCTCCATCCGAGCGAAGGGTTTTCCCTGACGTCGCCATTACTTTACCGTGTCGAGTTAATTAACTACACTGGGTTAACTAACCCAGTAGGAGAAACTTAGCATGAAAGTTGTCGTCGTTGGAGGAGGCATTGGCGGGCTCACGACCGCTCTGGCGCTGCTGCGCCACGGCATCGAGCCGATTGTACTGGAGCGTGCGCCGCAGTTGACCGAGGTGGGGGCGGGCGTCCAGATCGCCGCGAACGGCACGATCGTGCTGCGGGAATTGGGGCTTGAACCGGCGCTCGCGAAGGTCGCGACGGTGCCCGAGCGCTTCGACTATCTCGAGTTGTCGACGGGGCGTCTCTTGTACGTCGCCCCGCTCGGCAAGGAGGCCGAGGCGCGGTATGGCGCGTTGCTCTACAACGTTCACCGCGCCGATTTGATCGATTTGCTCGCGAAGGCTTTGCCGCCCAATGTGGTGCGGCTCGGGGTGGAGTGCGCGTCGGTTTCTCAGGATGACGAAGGCGCTTACGTCACGCTGCAAAACGGCGAGGTGATCCGAGGAGACGCCGTGATCGGCGCGGATGGGATTCACTCCGCCGTTCGTACGGCCCTGCGGGGACCCGAAGAGAAGCAGTTCGCCAACATTCTGATGTGGCGCTCGCTGATCCCCGCCGACAGGCTCACCGGCCTGAAGTTGCCGGTGGCGGGGAACAACTGGTTCGGCGTGGGCAGGAACATCGTCTCGTACTGGGTGCGCAAGGACCTCTACAGCATTCTTGCGTCGGTGCCGGCCACCGAAGTGAGCCGCGAGTCGTGGACGCAATCCGGGGACGTCGCGCAACTGCGGCGCTCGTTCGAGGGTTGCGAGCCGACCGTCCAGAAGATGCTCGATGCCGTGGACTCGACGTTCATCACCGGGATGTACCACCGGGACCCGATCGAACACTGGAGCACGGGGCGCATCGCGCTGCTCGGCGACGCGGCGCATGCGATGGTGCCGTATCTCGCGCAAGGCGCCTGCCAGGCGATCGAAGACGCGTGGGTGCTTGCCACCTGTCTCAAGAACCATGGGCGGTCTGGCGTTCAGGACGCGCTGCTCGAGTACGAGCGGCGGCGCCAGCCGCGTACGACGCGGATTCAGGCGGGCGCGCGGTTCGTCGTCGATTGGGCGCATGAGCCCGACGAGGCGCGGGTGCGTCAACGCAATGGACGCCTGAAGGGCCTCTCGCGCATCGATCCGCTGGCTGAAGCGTCGTGGTCGTTCGCCTGGGGGCACGACATCCTCGAGGCCGTCAAGCTGCCGCCGGGCGAGGTCGTCGGCCTGAGCGCGGCGCGCGAAGGCAAGCGGATGGCGCGGCCCGAGAGCCAGCGCGCGTTCGATCTCTGGAAGGGCGTGTTCAAGCCGGATGACATCGCGCGCGGCGACCGGGGGCAGCGTGCCGCCTACGAACGGTTTCTGCTCGAGCAGTTCCCTGCGCCGGCAAGCACCGAAGTGACGGATGTCGATCTCCATGGGGTGAGCGCGTTGCGGGTGATGGCGGCAGGGGCTTCGCAAAAGGCGACCGTGCTGCATTTCCACGGCGGCGGCTACGTGCTCGGTTCGGCGAGAAGCTCGGTCGAATACGCAAGCCGTCTGTCGCACGCCCTGAACGGGCCGTGCTACACGGTCGACTATCGCCTCGCGCCGGAACATCCGTATCCGGCGGCCTTCGACGATGCATTCAGCGCCTATCGCGGCTTGCTCGCCTCAGGTGTCGATCCGTCGACGGTCTTCCTGAGCGGCGAATCGTCGGGCGGCGGTCTCGCCCTGGCGCTGGCTGCCGCGTTGCGTCGCGCGGGGCTGCCGTTGCCGGCCGGCGTCATCGCGATCTGCCCGCTCACCGACCTCACGCTTGGTGGTCCTTCCGTCAAGGCGAACTCAGGAGACGATCCGGCCGCGAATCGCGAGACGCTTTCGAACCTCGTCGCGTCTTACTTCCAGGGCCACGAGCCGACCGATCCGATGGTGTCGCCGCTGTTCGCCGACCTCGCGGATCTGCCGCCGGTATTCCTTTCGGCCGTGGAGGGAGAGGTGTTGGAAAGCGATACGACGCGCTTCGCGGAGCGGGCCAAGGCAGCGGGCGCGAACGTGAAGTTGAAGATGGTGGCCGATTCGGTTCACGTGTTCACGCTGTTCCCGTTCCTGCCGGAAACCGCCGAGACGCTCGAAGCAATCGGCCAGTGGAGCCGGCAGCTCCTTCAGAAGTAGCAAGGCGCATCCGCCTGGCGCACGGCGCCAGGTTCGGATGCGGCGGCGCAGTCTGTACCGACTTTCGCGCCAACTCACTGCATTTCGTCTCAAGCCCGGAGTAGACATGACGGCAAACTCAACGCGTCGGCTGGTCGACGCGCCGCGGACATCGCTTTACACGAATCTCGAAGTCTCCTCGAACCGGCATCCGGACAAGGCCGCCATCCTTTACTACGGCGGTACGGTCAGCTATCGGCAGTTGCGCTCCGAAGTCGATGCGATGGCCGGATTCCTGCAGCAGCACTGCGGCGTCGCGCGGGGCGACCGCGTCGTCCTGTACATGCAGAACAGCGTGCAGTTCGTCATCGCGTTCTATGCGGTGCTGCGCGCGGATGCGGTGGTCGTGCCCGTCAATCCGATGAACCGGAGCGCGGAGCTGCAACACATTCTTGAAGATAGCGGGGCTCGCGTCGCCTTCGTCGGCGAAGAGCTCATGGAGCATGTGTGGTCGCTGCCGCGCGGCCAGTTGGACCATGTGATCCCCGCGCGCTACGCCGATTATCTTCGTGAGGGGATCGATCTGCCGCTGCCCGACGTGCTGACATCGTCTTGCTCGCAGCCTCATGCGGAAAAGATCGACGGCGATGCTGCCCTCATCGGCTGGAACGACGCGCTTTCACGTGCCTGCACGCCGCGCGAACATGAATCCGGGCCCGAGGATCTGGCGTGCATCCCGTACACCTCCGGCACAACGGGCCGCCCCAAAGGTTGCATCCACACCCATCGCAGCGTGATGCATTCGACGGTCTCGTGTGCGAAGTGGCCGGACCTCGCGAGCGAGAGCGTGATGCTGTGCTCCGTTCCGCTCTTTCACGTCACGGGCATGCAGAACTGCATGAACATGCCGATCTTCATCGGCGCCACGATGGCGGTCATGACCCGCTGGGACGCGACCTGTGCCGCGCATCTGATAGAACGCCACCGCGTCAGCGCATGGATCACCGTCCCCACGATGCTCATCGACCTGCTGAATCTCGCGGACGTCGACCAGTTCGACCTGCGCTCCATTGCGTATTTGAGCGGCGGCGGGGCTGCGATGCCGCAGGCGGTCGCGCAGCAGATCCAGCAGCGTTGGGGTATTCCGTACGTCGAAGGGTACGGCCTCACCGAGACGATGGCGGCGACGCACATCAACCCGCCGAAGCGCAGCAAGCCGCAGTGCATGGGGGTGCCGGTCTTCAACACGCATTCGCTCGTGGTCGACCCAGAAACGCTCGAACCGCTGGGCGTTGGCGAAACAGGCGAGATTCTCGTGAGCGGTCCCCAAGTGTTCGATGGGTACTGGAAGTCGCCGGAAGCCACGCGCGAGGCATTCGTTCTGATCGACGGGCAGCGTTACTTGCGCACGGGAGATCTCGGCTACGTCGATAGCGACGGTTATTTCTTCGTCGTCGACCGGCTGAAGCGGATGATCAATGCCTCCGGCTACAAAGTCTGGCCTGCCGAGGTCGAGGCCATGCTGTTCGAGCATCCCGCCGTGCAGGAAGCGTGTGTCATTGCGACGCTCGATCCGCGTCGCGGCGAATCGGTCAAGGCGGTCATCGTGCTTCGGAACGGCGAGCACGCGACGCAAGACGACATCGTGTCGTGGGCCCGCGAGCGCATGGCGTCCTACAAGGTTCCGCGCATCATCGAGTTTGCAGCGAGCTTGCCTCGCACCGCGAGCGGAAAGATCCAGTGGAGACTGCTGCAGGAAGAGGAAACGCGGAGTCGAAACCCTCGATCCTGAGGCCGCCGGCCGGATCGGCCGGCTTCTTGCCAAGCCCTAGGGAAATCCCCCACGCCTTGTCTAGGCGATGGAATAAGGGTGCCGCGGCGGCCGATGCGTTCGCGCCGCGGAATGTAAATTTTCTGGCAGTTGACGCCAAGGTTTCCCGGCAACGTGTGGTTTTGGGCGCGACGCCTTGACCGGAGCAGCACGGTCAGCGGGTAATCAAAGCGTAGTGGATGTGGTTCGTATAGTTTGCAGTACGACATAATCATAAGACTGGAGCTTTTACATGAGGCAGGTAAGGAGATTGAAGGAGCGGTATCGGCACAAGGCGGGCCTGTTGGCCGCCATCATGTCGACCGCGACGCTGTATTCCGTCACGGCAGCCGCGCAATCGACGGTCACGCTCTATGGTCTCGTCGACCAAGGCATTCGCTATACGACCCACGCGAATACGAAAGGCGATTCTCAAGTCCAGATGCAAAGCGGCGAAAGCGAAAGCCACTTCGGATTCAAGGGCGTGGAAGACATCGGCGGCGGAACGAAGGTCCTGTTCCAATTAGAAAGCCGCTTCTTCCCGAACTCCGGCGTGACCGACCCCGCCTATCCGTTCTTCAATACAGCGTTTGTCGGCCTCCAGTCGAGCACGTACGGAAAGTTGACGATGGGGCGGCAGATCAACCCGCTGGCTGACGCCGTGCTGAGCGCCTTCATTACCAACCCTTGGCTCCCGACCTACTACCAGTTTCGGCCGGAAGTGATGATGGCCCAGGGCGTGTGGACCAGCAACATGGTCAAGTACGCGGCGCGCTGGCAATACCTGACGGGCGAGGTGTCGTATGCGTTTGGCGGCAATGCGGGCGCATTCGGCTCGGGCAGTCAGATTGGGGCATCGCTGATCTTTTTGCCCGGCCTGCCATTGCGTCTTGCCGCCGCGTACCTGGACTCGCGCGATGCCGTGAACACGTCGGCGCATTTCCGATCGTGGACCGCCGGCGGGTCCTATTCATTCGGCAGCACGACGGTCACTGCCGGCTGGGCCGTGAACCGGCAGGATGCCGGCTTTCAAGGCAATTTCCCTAACGGCCCGTTCAGCGCGCCGGAACTCACCGCGCTCAAGTTCAATACGTTCGGCACACGGCAAATGTTTTATGGCGGCGTGTCGCAGGAGCTCGCGGACAAGATCCACCTTGCCGCGAACGTGTGGCGCACGATTCAGACCGGTAAAACGCAAGCCGCCGACGGCAACGCGACGCAATTCCAGGTGCTCGCGGACTACTACTTGTCCAAGCGCACGGATGTCTATCTGGAGACCGACTACTCGCTGTATCGCGGCGGCATGGTGGGCGCCCAGTTCCAAGGCGTGAATGCGCTGAGTTCGGCGTTTGGCACGACGCAGCTGGGCGTCATGGCCGGCGTGCGGCACTTGTTCTAGCGAGGGAGGCCGGCGGGAGCGATCGCTAAGAATCCTGAAACGACACCAGGATGTCCCTCGAACAGATTTCGATGCGGCCATACCTGAGCGCGATCGCTCCTTTTTCGGCCATCGCCTTGAGCTCGAGCGACAGCGTCTGGCGCGTGATGCCGAGCATCATCGCCAGCGTGTCCTGGGAGACGCTGACGTCGGGCCGGCTTTCCGGCCACGCTGTCACGTCGCCCGACGCGAGCAGCAGCAGGCGCCGCGCAATGCGTGCGCGCGTCGAATGAAGCGTGGCGTCTTCGACCATGCGATAGAGCCAGTTCATGTGGAGGGACTGCAGCTCGGAGATGGCCCGGAAGAAGGTTTGACTTTGCATCAGTTCCTCGAAGGCCGGTGCCCGGACCATGAGGACGGTCGATCGCTCGATGGCTGCGACATCGCGCAGGCGTGGCTGACGCGTGGTCAGGGAGGTTTGACCGAACCAGTTGCCGGCTTCGATGACGGCCAGGATCGCCTCCTTGCCGTCTTCTCGGAGCGTGAAGGCTTTGAGTCGGCCTTTCTTCAGACCATAAAAGCCGCTCGGCGTATCGCCCCGGCGGAACACGTATTCGCCGGGCTGAAGCGTGATCAATTCGCCTCGCTCAATCAGCGCCTCCTGCTCGGCGGCAGGCAAGGAGCAGAACCATTGGTTGGTTCGCATCTCTTCGGACGTGTCGGTCATGGACGCCATGTTTGAGGCAGTAAAAAGTACGCGGGGCTGAAATCATTCTAGCCACCCCAATGCGGACGGCACTCCCCCATTCAGGGGGTATTTCCGAAGCCCCGACACCCGCATGATTCTTCCAACGAAATACCGCAGGAATACCGCAGCAGGGCGAGAAAAATAACTAGATCCGAATTCGCCTGCTGTCCATTTGGACACTGAAGGAGACATCGATGCAGGACAACGCCAAGACGACCGCTTCCACTGCCTACGCCTATCCGCTGCTGATCAAGCAGTTGCTGCTCACGCCGTTCGTACAGGCGCAGGACGAGGAGATCGTCTACCGGGACCAGTTCCGGATGACTTATTCGACGCTGCGCGAGCGCATCGGACGCCTCGCCAACGGCTTGAGCCAGCTTGGCGTGCAGCACGGCAGCACCGTTGGGGTCATGGATTGGGACAGCCACCGCTACCTCGAATGCTATTTCGCCGTGCCGATGATGGGCGCTGTCCTGCAGACCGTGAACGTGCGTCTGTCGCCGGCTGAGATCGCCTACACGATCAATCACGCCCGCGCTGAAGTCCTGCTCGTTCACACCGATTTTCTGCCGGTCGTCGAAGCGATCAAGGACCAACTGGAAACGGTGAAGACCTTCATCTGGATCGACGAGCCCGGCAGCGTGGCGGAAGCGCACAGCATCCCGTTCTCGGCGGAATACGAGGCGATGCTCTCGGCGAACAGCACGAGCTACGCGTTCCCCGACTTCGACGAGAACACGCGCGCCACCACGTTCTACACCACCGGCACGACCGGTCTTCCGAAGGGCGTCTACTTCACGCATCGGCAGTTGGTGCTGCACACGATCACGCTCATGGCGGCGCTGGCGAGCCCGGTCTCGGGACAGCGCTTTCATCGCGGCGACGTGTACATGCCGCTCACGCCGATGTTCCATGTCCACGCGTGGGGCATGCCGTATATCGCCACGGTGCTGGGCGTGAAGCAGGTTTATCCCGGCCGCTATATGCCGGACCGGATCGCTCGGCTGGTGCGCGACGAGGGCGTCACGTTCTCGCATTGCGTCAGCACGATTCTTCACATGCTGCTCGCCTGCGAAGAAGGCAAGGCGACTGACATGAGCAAGTGGAAGATCGTCATCGGCGGCGGCGCGCTGCCGCAAGGTCTCGCGCAAGCAGCGGTCAAGCGGGGCATCGACGTGTTCGTCGGATATGGGATGTCGGAAACCTGCCCGGTGCTCAGTCTCGCGCAGCTTCCGCCCGGGGCGGAAGCGCTCGATGCCGATGAGCAAGTTCGTCTGCGTTGCAAGACCGGACGGCCGGTTCCGCTCGTCGACCTGCGCGTCGTCGACGACAACATGGACGATGTCGCCCGTGACGGCCACGCCACCGGCGAGGTCGTGGCGCGCGCACCTTGGCTCACGCAGGGCTATCTGAACAATCCCGACGCTTCCGAGACGCTGTGGGCCGGCGGTTATCTCCACACGCAGGACATCGCCCACATCGATCCGACGGGCAACCTCCAGATCACCGACCGTCTCAAGGACGTCATCAAGTCCGGCGGCGAATGGGTGTCGTCGCTCGAGATAGAAAACTTGATCTCTCAGTACGCGGGCGTATCGGAAGTGGCTGTCATCGGCATCAAGGATGACAAGTGGGGCGAGCGGCCGGTGGCGCTGGTCGTGCTCGAAGAGGGCGCCGCCGTCACGGAGGACGACATCAAGCAGCACGTCTTGTCGTTCAGCACCACCGGAAAGATATCGAAGTACGCGGTGCCGCAGATCGTGAAGTTTGTCGATGCGCTCGCCAAAACGAGCGTCGGCAAGATCAACAAGAAGGGGCTGCGCGAGCAGCTCGTCTGAACGGCTAGCGGATTTGGAGGAGACAAGCCATGAGTAGCGGAAATGACAGCGGGAATTACAGCGTCGCCACGATCAATGACTTCGTGGGTCGCGAACTAGGTGTGTCGAGCTGGGTCGTCGTCGATCAAGCGCGCATCGATGCGTTCGCCGAGTGCACGGGCGACAAGCAATGGATTCATGTGGACGTTGAGCGGGCGAAACGCGAGAGTCCGTTCGGCGGCACGATCGCGCACGGCTATCTGACGCTTTCGTTGCTCGGGGGTTTGTCGATCGAGATCGGCATGGTCCCCAAGGACGCAACGGCCGGGCTCAACTATGGCCTCGACAAAGTGCGTTTCATGACGCCCGTGAAAGCGGGGGCGCGCGTGCGCAGCCGCGTCACGCTGGTCTCGGCGGAGCAGAAGGGCGGCGGCCGCATTCTGATCAAGGCCATGAACGAACTGCAGATCGATGGCGAGGACAAGCCCGCGTTGATTGCAGAAACCCTTGCGATGCTGGTCGCCTGACGCGTGAAACGTGAATGCAGGCGTTGCGAACGAATTCCTGAAGGAGCAGCGAAATGGCGGTAACCACTGAAAGCCCGCAGCAAAGCGACAAGGCCGACGATCTCGCGGCATCGGCCGCCGACGGCATGCTGGGACCCAATCCGTTTGTCGGCCTGCGGCCGTGCGACATCGTCGCCACCGCTCAGAAAATCGGCGCACAGGCGATGCGGCAACCGGGCTTGGTCATGGAGCAGGAAATGGCCTTGGTTCGCAAGCTGTTCGGGCTTTTCTCGGGTCAGGCGGAGTCCACGCCCCCGAAGGGTGACAAGCGTTTCACCGACCCCGCATGGCAGAACAATTCGCTGTATCGCATGACGCTGCAAGGCTACCTCGCGTGGCGCAATGCGCTCGAGGGTTTCGTCGAGCGCTCCGGATTGAATCCCGATAACAAGGAGCGCGCGAAGTTCGTGATGTCGCTCCTTACAGACGCGGCGTCGCCGACCAACACGCTCCTTGGCAATCCCGCCGCGCTCAAGAAGGTCATCGATACCGGCGGCGCGAGCTTGCTCGACGGCTGCAACAACATCGTGACGGACCTGCTCAAGAATCGCGGCATGCCCGCGCAGGTCAACAAGACGGCTTTCGAGGTGGGCAAGAACCTCGGCACCGCCAAGGGCTCGGTCGTCTTTCGCAACGAAGTGCTCGAACTGATCCAGTACGCGCCGACGACTCAACAGGTCTACAGCCGGCCGCAACTGATCGTGCCGCCGCAGATCAACAAGTTCTATGTCTTCGATCTCTCCGAAGGCAAGAGCATCGTCGACTATCTGGTCAAGAACGAACTCCAGGTCTTCGTCGTCAGCTGGCGCAATCCGACCGCGGCGCAAAGTCACTGGGATCTGGACACGTACGTGAGCGCGCTCATCGAAGCGATCGCGGCGGTGCGCGAGATCACCGGGAGCGACGACGTCAATTTGCATGGCGCTTGCTCCGGTGCGATGACGATCTCGGCTTTGCTCGGACATCTCGCGAGCCGCGGCGAGAAGACGGTTCATGCCACCACGCTGATGGTCGCCGTACTCGACAACACCGCCGACTCGCAGCTCGGTCTCTTTGCGACACCCGAGGCCATCGCGGCCGCCAAGCAGCACAGCATTTCGCGCGGCGTGCTGGAGGGCGAGGAAATGGGACGCGTCTTTGCCTGGATGCGACCCAACGATCTGGTGTGGAACTACTGGGTCAACAACTACTTGATGGGCAATACACCGCCCGCGTTCGACGTCCTTTACTGGAACAACGACACGACTCGCCTCCCGGCGAAGCTGCATGGGCAACTGCTCGACATCTTCACGCAGAACCTCTTCAGCAAGCCGGGCGGGCTGACGATACTGGGCACGCCGATCGACCTGTCCCAAGTCACGTGCGACAAGTACGTGGTGGCAGGCATCACCGATCACATCACGCCGTGGAAGGGTGTGTACAACACGGCCACCACGTTTGGCGGCAACACGCGCTTCGTCTTGAGTTCGAGCGGTCACATCCAGAGCCTGATCAATCCTCCCGGCAATCCGAAGGCGAAGTACTACCTCAACCCCGAGCTGCCCGCGAACGCCGATGCATGGCTCGCCGGCGCGAAGACTGAAGCGGACTCGTGGTGGGGCAACTGGCGAGACTGGCTGACCGAGCGATCGGGCGACAAGCGTGCAGCGCCCGCGGCGCTCGGCAGCGAACGTCACCCGGCCGGCGCGGCAGCACCCGGCACTTACGTATCGGAAGCGTGACCAGCTCATGGCCGCTTACCGATAGCGAATTCAAGAACGACTTTTTAAATCTTCTCTAAGGAGATCATCATGGCAGCGACCCAACCGAACAACATCTTTGCGGAATACACGAAGCTCATCACGCAGTTCAAGCTGCCGGGCCTCGACCTCTCCGCCATCCTCGAATCGCGCCGCAAGGACATCGAAGCGCTCGCCGAAGCCAATATGGCCGCGCTCGCCGGTGTGCAGCAACTCGGTCAGAAGCAGATCGAGATCGTCCGCTCGACGACGGCGGAACTGCAATCGCTCGTGACGCGCTTGCGGTCCCCGGGCAGCGAATCCGCTGCGGCAACGGGCGAGGGCGTGCAAAAGACGCTGCAAAAGGCCTTCGTCGATATGCAAGAGCTCGCGGATGCGGCGTACCGCGCTCAAACCGACAGCATCGCTGTCGTCACGAAGCGCTTTGCGGAGCACGTCGAAGAATTGAAAGCGCTCATGCAGCCGAAGAAGTGATCTAGCCGATGCGTGCAAACCGGCTGCAAGCCGCCGCTGCAACGAAGCCTACAAACAGGAACACGACCGGATGAACGACATACCAACAAGCCCGGAGTTAGTCGACGCCATGCACATTCAGACGATCGATCTGGACGGCCAGTTGCTGCGCGTCGGCGTGCGGCGCGGCAGCGACGCCTCGCCGCCGCTGCTCGTGTTCAACGGCATCGGCGCGAATCTCGAACTGGTCGAGCCGTTCGTTGAAGCACTCGATGACGTGACGGTCATTATCTTCGACGTCCCCGGCGTCGGCGGTTCGCCTGCGCCGTTGATCCCCTATCGGTTTTCGACGCTTGCCGTCCTGTCCGACAAACTGCTGACGCGGCTCGGCTACGCCGGCGCTGTCGACGTGCTCGGCGTCTCATGGGGCGGAGCGCTCGCCCAGCAGTTCGCGCTCGTTTATCCGAGACGCTGCCGCAAGCTGATTCTCGCCGCGACGTCGCCGGGGGTGATCATGGTGCCGGCGCGGCTGTCTGTGCTTTCCAAACTGATCGGGCCGCGACGCTATACCGATCCGAAGTACCTGCGGCAAATCGGGGCGGAGATCTACGGCGGCGCATACCGGCGCGATCCCGCGCTGCTCGAGGAGCACAGCCGCCATATCCAGCCGCCGCGCGGCCGCGGCTATCTCTATCAATTGCTGGCGGCATCGGGGTGGACCAGCTTGCCGTGGCTGAGCGCGCTTCGGCAACCGACACTCATCATGCACGGCAACGACGATCCGATCGTGCCGCTCACGAACGCCAAGATTCTCGCGGCGAGGATTCGACAATCGACCCTGCACGTGATCGATGACGGCCATCTTTTTCTGATCACGCGGGCAGGCGAAGTCGCTCCTTTGGTGAAGCGGTTTCTGCGGGAGGAGTCGAGTTGAGCTTCGTCACGGAGCGAGACGGACATGCCGCGCGCGCGGAGATGGACTCAGCCGGGGACGAGAAGCTCGTTCGGCTGAAGCGCATGCGCACGACGGCGACCTGCTTGCTCGCGGCGATGATCGTCTTGCTGCTCACGTGTGCGATCTGGCAGTCCGCGTATCCGTGGCTGGCGTGGCCGCGTGCTTTCGCCGAGGCCGGTACGGTCGGTGCGATTGCGGATTGGTATGCGGTGGTCGCGTTGTTCCGCCGACCGTGCGGCATACCGATCCCGCACACCGCGATCATTCCTCAAAACCAGCAGCGCATCGCGGAGAGTCTCGGCAACTTTGTCGAAGAGAACTTCCTGACACCCGAGGTGATCGTCGGGCGGCTGAGTGGCTTCAACGCGGCGCAAGCGCTGGCGGAGTGGCTTTCAGCGCGGGAAAATAGCGCGTTCATCGCGGAGGCGGCCGCCGCCTCGCTACCCCGAATGCTCGATGACATCGACGAGACCGACATCGAACACCTCTTCGATCAACTCGTGATTCCACGCTTGCGCGAGCTCGAGGTCTCTCGCGTCGCGAGCGGGGTCCTGAATATCCTCACCGAAGGCAACCGGCATCAGCCTCTTCTGGATCGCGGATTGATCGCAGTGGAAGCTTGGTTGAGCGGCAACGTAGACTTGATTCAAGCGAAATTCAGCGAGGCTTCCAAGTTCACGCCGGCGGCGCTGGACGCCTACATCGTCAAGAAGTTTATCGATGGCGTCGTCGCGCTGATCCATGAGGTCGTCGCGAATCCGGAGCATGAGCTTAGGAGCCGATTCGACGCTGCCATCCACGATTTATCCAATGAGCTGCGCACGTCAGCGGTGTATCGCCGGTATGGCAGGCTGTTGTTGCGCGACTGTATTCGGCATCTGGACGAGGGTGGCTATTACCGTGTCCTCCTCGAACATGTCCGCGAATTCGTGCTTGCCGATCTCGGAGGCGAGCGCTCCGTCGTGCGGGACATGCTCGCAAGTACGCTGGTGTCCTTGGGCAAAGGCGTGGCGCGTGACGCTTCCATGCAGCAAAAACTGAATGCGTGGTGGCTCGATGTCGCCAAGCGGCTCGTGGTGCGTCACCGCCATCATCTGTCGGCCCTGATCACCGACGTCGTATCAGGCTGGGACGCGAAAGAGGTGAGCCGGAAGATCGAGGCGGAGATCGGTCGAGACCTGCAATACATTCGAATCAACGGCACGTTTGTCGGCGGCATGGTCGGTGTCGTGATCCATGCCTGCCTGTTCGTTGTCGTGCGCTAAGCGCCACGCAAAGCCTGCAGCTAGCCGATGAGTTGCAGATGGTCGACAAGGATGGTCGTGCCGATGCCGATCAGCACCACGCCACCAGCCATCTCCGCACGCTTGCCTGCAACGTTCCCGATGACACGTCCAAGCATCACGCCGAGGGTGACCATCGTCATCGTCGCAAGACCGATCGCGATTGCGGTCGAGTAGATATTGACGTCGACAAACGCGAGGCCGGCGCCCACCGCCATGGCGTCGATGCTGGTGGCGAAGCCCGTCAGCGCCAGCAGCCAGAACGAGTGGGACATGGGCTTCGCCTCTTCAGCCTGTTTGGACAAGCCGTTGAAAATCATGCGGGCGCCGAGGACGAATAGCAACGCGAAGGCGATCCAGTGATCCCACGCGGAGACGTATTGCGCGGCGGCTTTTCCAAGGAACCAGCCGACCAGGGGAGTCAGCGCCTCGATGACGCCGAAGATGAGGCCGGTTCTGAGCGCTTCCCGCAAGCTTGGGCGATGAAGCGTGGCGCCTTTGCCGATTGCGGCCGCGAAAGCGTCGGTGGACATGGCAAAGGCGAGGAACAGCGTTGCGACGGGATTCATGAGAGTAGAGGCTCAAGGTCGGGCGGAAAACCGCGACACCCCTCCGCGCCCGACCGGTCGCGTGGGGTGTCGATGGTCTTGCCAACCGGATGGCTGCCTGCACCACGGTCTGGGCGACCGAGTATGTTGACGCAGGCGCTTCTGCATAGAGCAGAAGCAGGCTACTCCCCAAAGACGAGGCGCGAGCATATCACGGCGAAAGGTTTTTGTAATTATTTCCGCGTCCTCATCTTCAGGCAGTTATTGGTGATGTTGCTTTCAAGCAGTTATAATTGCGCCCACTTCTTCGGGGAGTAGCCGCCCGGGACGCGATGTTCCGGGGCGCACGTCAACATACTTGTCGGCCGCAAGGCGACATGGCGTGTGCAGCGACAGCCTGGCAAGACCGATGACGCCTGTCCCTACCTAACCGGGTCGCGGGGACGCGTGTCATCGATCATTGACTGTGCGGCCCGGGTACAAAAACCCATGGAATCCTTCCTCGTATCGACCAGCGTGGTCGGCCTTGCCGAGATTGGCGACAAGACTCAACTGCTCTCGCTCGTCCTCGCGGCGCGTTATCGCAAACCCCTCCCCATCGTGCTTGGCGTGCTGACCGCGACGTTGGTCAACCACGGTTTTTCGGGCGCGCTTGGCGCATGGCTGGCCAACGTGATCAGCCCAACGATCATGAATTGGGCCGTCGTTTGCTCATTTGTATTGATGGGGTTGTGGATACTCGTCCCTGACAAACTCGACGAATCCGATGCCGTCACGAAGGGCCACATGGGTGTGTTTGGCACCACGGTGCTGACGTTCTTTCTCGCCGAGATGGGCGACAAGACTCAAATCGCGACAGTCGCCTTGGCTGCGCGGTATCACGAAGTCTATGGCGTGGTTGCGGGCACGACCTTGGGCATGATGCTCGCGAATGTACCGGCTATCTACTTTGGCAGCCGATTCGCGGATCGCCTGCCGACCAAGGCCGTGCATGTGGTGGCTGCCATCATCTTCATCGTGATGGGTGGTCTTGCTCTGAGGACGGCGCTTTATCCGGAAGCTCACGCCCTGTTGTGATGCATCGGGGCGTGAGCACGGTATCGAACCCTATCGCGCGTATCGAGGAACATGCGTGTTGTCACGCATGTCCTCTCACATCTTCAAGTCAAGGCGCCCATAGACGCCGTCCGCTTCCTTATTCGGGCCCGCGGCAAAAAACAACGTGTTCGTGGGCTGGTTATCGAGCCCATTGCCAAAGGCAATACCCCAGAGTCCATCTTGTTGGAACACCGTGTTATTGGACAGCGTGATGCTCCCGATGAACGCCCCGCTCGCCGGGTCGAACACGTTGATCAGACCATCGCCGAAGTTGCCGACCAGGATGTCCCCGCTAAAGTGGCCGAAGTTGCCCGGCGCCTGCGCGATTCCCCATGGCGCATTCAAATGACCGCCGGATGCAAAGCGCTGCAGCAGGTTTCCGGCCGTATCGTAGACGTCGACGAACCCCAACCCCGCACCCGCGACGTCATCGTGCTTCTCCGCATTCTGCATGGCGTAGGTCACGAACAGCTTCGACCCAATCGCCTGAATACCAAACGGAGCAAAGCCCGTGGGCAACGTCGGATCCTGAAACTTGCCGGGCATCGCGACCTTCGAAAAGTTCGTGTCGAACACGTCTATCTTGTTGTTGTGGAAATCGGTCGCATAAAGAAAGTTCGCTGCCCCGTTGCTTGCTATCGCGAGACCTTTGTAGACGGCGCCTCCGCTAGCGTCGTCAAAGGCAAGGATTGCCACAGTCGGGTTGACGGCGGGCGACCACGCGGTGATCGTGCCGCCTTCGCCGTCGAAGATGAATGCGGGAACGCCGGTCTTGCCGCCCTGGCTGACGCTGAAGCTCTTGGTGCTGTTGAACACGATGCCCGTGGGGTCCGCGGGTCCACTGAAGCCTGGCGGAATGGTGACCACGAGCGTTTGGGGTACGCCGTTGCCGTCGTACAGCGTCGCAACCGACGTGCCATTGTCGGCAACCCAAACGAAGCCTGCCGGATTGAACGCGATGCCCCACGAATTCTGCAAGTTCGGATCGGTGTGCGCGGCGGGCACAGCGCCATCGGAGACCAGCGCTGTCTGAGTGAACAACGTTGGGGTAAAGGAGCTGTCGCCGCCACCGCCGCACGAGGCGATCGTCGCTAGCGCGACAGTTCCTGCAATCAGGCTCAATACAGTAGCTACAGATTTCATCGTGCCGTCTCCTGCGTCGCCGCATGCACATCGCAAGCAGTAAACGAACGGCAGCGGCGCATTATTCCGCACTGAATCCCTGGAATAAGTCACACGGGCCACTCGTTTAGTCGGCATGGTATTCACGGCCAACGCTGCCCGCGCAACGCTGTTGCGTGCGTATGCATGGAAACAAGCATCCTTGCGCGCGATAAGTCGACGGCGGCAAGTGGCCAGTTCAACGAAAGGTGCGATCATGGGTCTCGCCCATCAAACGATGATTCTCGTCAGCGCGATTACGCTCGGTGTCTCTCCGGGTTACAGCTATGCGCAGCAGGTCCTGAAAGCGACGCTTTTGTCGAACTCGATTCACCTGGAAACCAGTCAAGTCAAAGCGGGGAGCGTAACGTTCGATGTCCATAACGCTGCCGATAACAGCATGGTTCACGAACTCGTTGTACTAAAGACGCCCGTCGCCGATGACGCACTTCCGGTAAGCAAGGGCCAGGTACCTGAACGGAAGTTTCAAAAGATGGGTGAAGTCGAAGATGTCGCTCCGGGTAAGAGTCGGCGCCTGACGCTCAAGCTCGTTCCTGGTCACTACGTGCTCGTTTGCAACAAGCCGGGACATTATTCGATGGGGATGCATACCTCGCTTACCGTGACACCGTGATTGGCGCCAGCGAGTTTGTGTGTTCCAACTTGGAGGAATAAACGCTGCGCGACTAGTTGAGTTTGACTAGCCCAAGCGCCTGCGCGCGCGAGACAGCTTGAGCGCGTTTGTCGACAGCGAGCTTCATAAAGATGCTCTTGACGTGGGACTTGACCGTTTCAGGTGTGATCCCAAGCGTGCGCGCAATTTCTTTGTTGGACTGTCCCTTTGCGATCAGCTCGATGATGCCGCGCTCGCGTGAGCTGAGGCGGTCTCGCTCGACTTCTGGCCGGGGCTTGCTGTCGGGTTCGTGCAGTGCTTGCCAGCTATTCACGAGACGGTCTAGCCACGCGACGATTTCCTGCGCCTTGGCCGTGGTGCGAGCGCTGTCGCGCGCCAAGAGCAATAGCGGGCCGATGTCCGGTCCTTGATCGACTATCGACTGGAAGACGCCGCCCGGCGCCGCGATAGCCGCCACTTCAAAAAATATCTCGAGCGCCTGGTCGCGCTCGCCTGCGTTGAACCACGCAAGCGCGAGGACAGTGCGCAGGCGCAGTGCGAAATACCTTCCGTTTAGGCGCTCGAGCCGCTCCACGGCGTCGCTGAGCCGCTCGACGGCCTCTTGCGTTTGATGCCTGGCTATCGCGAGATACGCGGCCCCGAAGTCCCGATAGTTCTCGATCTCCGGCGACACCGCGCCAGACGACTCCGCGTCGGCGGCAGCCAACTGACGGAGTTGCGTCACGCATGCGCCCGCTTCGGCAAACCGGCCTTCTCTCAGATTGAGCCGTGTTCTCTCCGAAAGCACGGCGGCGACCAGCCGGTTCCATCCGCGCGCTTGACCCAGCGCCTGTGCGTTGTCGAGCAACGCATACGCATGCGAAAAATTGGAGCGCGCGACGGCGATTCGAACGAGCACGCGGTAGCAAATCAGGACGCTGTCGAGAAATACCGCGAGTTCGACGATAGGCATGAGGTCGACGAGCATCGCCTCGGCTTCGTCGAGCCGGCCCTGCTCGTAGCGCATTTGAGCGACCATCGGGGCGCACAGCGCGGCCGCGATCGAGTGCCGGCCAGAGTGGCGCTCGGCGAGATCCAGCGCTTCGCTAAACAGGCGCTCCGCGTGCGAAAAATGCACCTGCTGCATTTCCACATGGCCGAGCAGGCAAAGCCGATAGACCGACGAGAACACGCTGCGCTGATCTTCCTCGATCGAATCGGGAATCCAGGGCATGGCGTGCAGGGCCTCGAGATTGCCCGTTTTCCAGTGGGCGAAGCGCGCCACGTTCGAGACTGCGTTGGAGGTCCATGAATCGCGCGTCGATCGCGCGAGATATTGCTGCGCGAGCGAGAGCGCGGTGTGCGGATCATCCTGCAAGGCGGCGAGCGCCGAGCGAATCGCCACGCACTCCCAGCGGATGGTGTCGGCGTCGGCGGCTCGGTTGGCGGCATCGCGCTCGATCGATTCCACCAGCGAGACCGCGTCGTCGAAACGCATGGCGAGGACCGTGCCCCAAGCCGTCGCCAGCGTGACGGTGATCTGCGCTCGCATCAAGTCGGATGGGAATTGACGCTGCCAGCCGACCAGCGTGAGCAGATCGCCTTGTTTAAGGAGCGACTTGGCGCAGTGCTCCATGAGGCGGATGGCGTCGTCGGTCGCGCCGGCCGCGATGGCGTGCCTGACGGCGTCGGTCCACTGGCGATCAGCTGCATACCACTGCCACGCTCGCCTATGCAGCTCGGTGACTTCGTCGCGGTATCGCGCTTCCAACTGACGCTGGAGGTACTCGGCCATCAGCGGGTGATAGCGGAACCAATGTCCTTCCGAATCCATCGGCTCCAGCAGCAACTGGCGCGCGACGATGGCGTCCAGCATGTCTTGGCTCGGTCCGACGCCAAGGCCGGTGACCGCTTCGCAAAGCGGCGCGCTCAGACGATCGAGTATCGCGCAACGCACCATGAACTCGAGCATCTCGGCAGGTAGAGACTGAAGGATGTCTTCGAGGTAATCCGCCAGCGGCCTCGATGCGCCGGTCGGCACGCTCGCCGTCCAGCCTCGGGGGCGATCATCGCGCGCCAGCACGGATGCGGAGATGCGCAATGCCGCGGCCCAGCCTTCGGTCGTCGCGAACAGCGACTTCACGTCTGCGCCGCGGACCTTGCCGCGCCATTCGTGCTCGACGAAGCGGCGCGTCTCGTCGAAGTTGAATCGCAACGTCGATGCGTCGAGTTCCAATAGATCGTTGCGCGCGCGCAGCTTGGCCGTGGGAAGCGGGGGATCGGTTCGGCTGCACAGCACCACGTGGACCTGCGAGGGCATGTTGGCGATGAAGAGCGCCATCGCTTCGTGAATCGGCGCCTCGCTGATCAGGTGGTAGTCGTCGATGAAGAGGTAGACCTCGTCGTCGACGTCGATCAGCTCGTTGATCAGCGTCGTCGCCAGCGCATTCGCCGGCACGAACGTCGCTTCGGCGGTCAAGCCGATCACCGACGCGCCGACGTCGCCGCAAGCTTGCTGCAATGCATGCGCGAGATGATTGAAGTAGCGAGCGGGTTCGTTGTCTTCGGCGTCGAGAGAGAGCCACGCGATCCGGGCGCTGTTGGCTCCGAGGACCTTTAGCCAAGTGAGCGCGAGCGAGGTCTTGCCAAAACCGGCGGGCGCCTTGATCACCGTCAGGCGCTTCTTTTCTGTCTGCGCGGCGAGGCCGGCGAGGCGCGGGCGATCGATCAAGCCCGTGGGCAAGCGTGGCGGAACGACCTTGGTGGCAAGCAGCACGGATTGCCTCATCGAAGGCGTTGCTCGGAGAGTGTCGATCTTAGTGCGATGCACCATTCTGGGCACTAGGTATAAGACCGGGTATTTCGGGGTAGACCGTCCAGGCTACTGGGCCGGCTCGTTATGGTTGCGCTGCGCGGTGCGATAGCGCCCCGGGCTCACGCCGGTCATGCGCTTGAAAGCGATGCTGAACGCCGTGTCCGACAGGTAGCCGATGCGTTCGGCGATCGACATCAGCGGTTCGTCGGAGTCTTTGAGCGCTGTCATCGCAAGCGCCATGCGCCATTGATGGAGATAGTCGAGCGGGGCGCTTCCCACCATTTGACGGAAGCGCGTCGCAAATGCCGTGCGCGACATGCCGACATTCGACGCGAGCGATTCGACCGTCCAGCGTTGCTGCGGCGAGCCGTGCATCATCGACAGCGCCGGGCCCACTTTGACGTCGGACAGCGCCTTCAGCCAGCCATCGGCGAGTTCGCCCCCGGCGATATAGGCGCGCAGGGTCTGCACCAGGACCAGTGTCGCGAGGCTGGTCTTGACGACCTCCGAGCCCGGCGCGGAATCGCCCGTTTCTATCCGGAGCAGCGCGAGCACGTGGGAAAGCGCATGGGCCGCGACGTCGGCGGCGCGCAGATGAATGAGCGGCGGCAGATGCTGGAGCAGCATGCCCGTCACGTCGTTGTCGAAGACGAAACGTCCGCTCGCGAGACTGACGGGCGCGACGTTGCCGGGACCGCGAAATCGCACGACGCCGTCCGCGCCACGGATCGTGGGGTAGGTCGCCGGGCCATCGAGCGGCGCGCACGCGGGATCGCTGGCCGAACAGAACGGCTGTCCGTTCGTCAGCAAATAGAAATCTCCTTCGTCGATTGCGCGGTGCTCGGCATCGTCGGCCATGCGCAGATAGAGCCGTCCGCGCAGCACCGTGCCGAACTTCATGTGCCGATACGCGGGAAACCGGAAGGCCCATGCACCCTCGCCCTCGAAGCGGGAAGAGAGGCTGCTCGCCACCTTCAGCACCGACAAGACGTCGGACAAAGCGTCCATAAATGTACGATCGATAAGAAAATTGGGCTGATTGATTATATGAACTTCTAGTTGCGTGCGGGAAGATCACGCTGACGCGGCGCCGGAAAACCGCGGATTTTCTTTGAATGAGGCACGCCTTATGAAAGCCTGGCAACTGAGCCGCTCGGGCGGCGATCTCCAACTGGTCGACGTGCCGCTACCCGAACCTCGTCCCGGCAGTGTCGTCGTCAAGATGCAGATGTCGGCGGTGATGTCCTACATGCGCCGCTACGTGGCCGGCGCGCTGCCGGTCTATCACGCGCCGGACCGTCCGTTCATCCCGGGAGGCAACGGCGTGGGCATCGTGCATGCGGTGGGCAGGGACGTGTGGCACTTGAAGCCCGGACAGCGCGTCGTGATTTCGTCGCACTTCGTGGCCAACGAGAACGTCCGCGATCCGGCGCAGATGCTGATCGGTGTCACCGCGGCGGGCGGCGTTGGCTACGCGATGCAAGCGGATTGGCCGGACGGCACGCTCGCGCAATACGCGTTGCTGCCGGCATCGACGTTGACCGCAGCCGACGCGCTCGACGATCTGGACGCGCAACAGCTTGCCCTGTCGACGCGATTTGTCGTGCCGTTCGGTGGACTGTTGCGAGGGCGGCTCACTGTCGGCGAGACGGTCGCCGTGTCCGGCGCGACGGGCGCCTATGGCAGCGCAGCGGCATTGCTGGCGGTGGCGATGGGGGCTGGGCGGGTCGTTGCCGTTGGGCGGAATTTGGAAGCGCTAAAGGCACTCGATGAGAGAGGCAGCGGCCGGATCGTGCCGGTGGTGGTCTCCGGCGACGTTGCGCACGACGCGGCATCGATTCGCGATGCCGCGCGTGGCCCCGTTGATCTCGCGTTCGACATGGTCGGAAACGCAAGCGATCCGAACCTGACGCTTGCCGCGCTGCGCAGCCTCGGACGCGAAGGGCGGCTCGTGCTGATGGGCAGCATGGCGGTCGATCTCCCCGTTCCCTATACGGAGGTCATGTTGAACGGCTGGGAAATCATCGGCCAGTTCATGTATCCGCGCGATGCGTATCGACGGCTGCTGTCGTTGATGGGGACGGGCGCGTTGGATGTCGGCGCGCTGCATCCGGTGGTCTTCGGCATGACGCAAATCGAGGCCGCCATCGATCGTGCCGCCGATGCGTCGGGCGTCGAGTGCGTTCTGATCGACCATGAGGCCTAACGCCGACGGCAGGCGCGCAATTCGGGCTATTTCACCTGTTCAAGTAATTCGGGATCCGAAACAGTATCGAACGGTGTCGTCATCTCTTGAACGCGCTTCGAGGGCGTCCGGTTCAGCAGCAGGCGCGTGACATCGGGCCGCGAATAATGTCCTGCCGGGTCGGCTGCGCTTTTGGCGATTGAAATGACGCCGAGATCGAGGTCGGCATATAGCAGACCCTCGTAAGTGTCGTCCACAACAGGTGTCAGCAGGCGGCCGTCCGGGCCAAAGATCGCTGCGTGACCGCCACCGGCCCGAATCAGACCATGCTTCTCCGGCGTATCGCACAACGCTTGAATCATGGACTCGGAGACGGTGGCGCACGGCGCGAGGAAGAAGCATTGCCCTTCGACGGCGTATACGCGGCTCACCGCGATGTTGACCTCGGGACCGAGCGCGTTCGCAAAAGGCTGGTACAGCGAGAAGCTGGGCCACGCGCCAATATGGATCTGTTCATTCTGCGCGTACATGGCGTATTTCGACAGTGGTTGCAGATGCTCCCAGCAGCTGAGCGAGCCGATGCGCCCTAGCGCCGTGTCGAGCACAGCAAGATCGCTGCCGTCGCCCTCGCCGAACACGGTGCGCTCGACGTGAGTCGGCTTCAGCTTTCGCCGCCGCGAAATTGTCTGCCCGTCAGGACCAATCAGCCACTGTGCGATATAAAGACTTCCACCGTCACGTTCTGCGAATCCTAAGGAAACCGTAATTTTGTGGGCCGCTGCGGCTGACGAGATTCGCTCGGCCTGGGGCGTTCCATATTGCAGGGCGTTGTCGAAGTACCTCTGCACGAAGCCTTGTTCCATCGCCCAAGCCGGACTGCCCAGCCAGATGTGCGACGGGTAGCCTGGAATCCACGTTTCCGGAAAAGCGATCAGTTGCGCACCTTCGCGACCGGCTTCGGCGATGAGCGATACGGCCCGGTCAACCGCGCCATCGAGGTCGAGAAAAACCGGTGCGGCCTGCACGACAGCCGCTTTGAAGTTCGGATGGCTCATGCCCATGGATACGCTCCTTTAAGAAATCAATCGTCGGACTGGCACATCGTAGGTATCGCCGCATGGTTTGATAATTCGTGTTTTGTGAGGGGCTGTCGATAATCCCGGTATCGAATCAGTGAATGTTTCTCGACCGCTCACACGCCGCGTGTTGCGGCGACAGCCTTGATCTCGACGAACAGCGTCGGCCTGGCCAATGCCGCGACCCCGAGAATGGTCCATGCCGGCGCGTTGTCCTTGATGTAACGGTCCTTGATCTCGCGAAACGCCGCAAGCTGCTTGTCGATATCGACGTGATAGCTGACGAGTTCGACGAGATCCTCGAAGCCCAGTCCGGCGGCTTGCAGGATCGCGCCGAGCCGCTGAAAAGCGAGATCGATCTGTTCTTCGACGCTGGCGGGAATCGTCCCGTCAGCCCGGAGCCCGATCTGGCCGGCCACGAACAGCAGACCGCCGGCCGCAACCGCGGGCGCGTAGTTGAACGTTTTGAACACATCCGTGCTGCCGAGAACGGGATGGGGATTCGAAAGGGCGAGGGTGGTTTTGGAGGCTTGCATGATGAGGTCCTTAAAAAATTTCGCGCTGAGTTAAGAAGCGCTGAGCGATCCGCGACGAACCTGGTCCTGCTCCTGCGATTCGAACAGCGCCTTGAAATTGCCTTCGCCGAAGCCGTCCTCGCCGCGTCGCTCGATGATCTCGAAGAAGATGGGGCCGATCTGGCGTCGCGTGAACCGCTGCAGCAAGATCCTGCCGTCGCCCTTGCCGTCCAGCAAAATGCCCCGGCGTTCGATGCTGTCGAGCTTCTGACCGTGGCCAGGAACCCGTGCGTCGAGATGCTGGTAGTAGGTCTTCGGCGGCGCATCCATGAACTCGATCCCGGCCGTTTCTAAAGCCGCAATGGTCCGTTCGATGTTCGACGACAGCAACGCAATGTGCTGAATGCCCTCGCCGTTGTAGTCGCGGATGAATTCGTCGTTCTGATTCAGCACGCCGGGCTGGTCGTGCGCGGCAGCGGCAATCGGGATCGAGACCTTCCCGCACGGGCTGACCATCGACCTGGCCCGCATGCCCGTCTGCTTGCCCTTCACGTCGAGATACTGCTTCTGCACGAATGAGAAGGTGTCCTGATAGAAGTCGGCCCACCGATCGAGGTTTTCCGGCTTCACGATATTCGACGTGTGATCGATCGCTTCGATCGCGGCATCGATAACCGACGTAGCCGGGTCCCGCCGATACGAAACGGAAAACTCGGACGCGAAGTCATGTTCGACGAAGTAGACCAAGCTGTCGCCGATACCCACAATGGCGGTCGACTTGACGACGTGTTCGCCAAAATCGGCGGGCGACGCCAAGCACGCCCCGCCTGCCAGGGCCTGCGCCAACGCATTCGCTGCGCTATCCACTTTGATCCCGATCGCCCGCGCCGAAGCGCCGTGGAGATCGCGAAACGGGTTCGGTTTGGGATTCACGATGAAGGCCGCCTCGTTCTGACGCAGAAGAACGGAGCCGGTCTTTTCATGTTGCCCGACCACCCCGAACCCAAACTTCTCGAACAGGGAAACGAGCGCCTCCGGGTCCGGGCCCACAAACTCGACAAAGGCGAATCCCGCAGTCGTAACGTGTTTCATAGGGTTGTCCGCAAATAAGTTAGCAACGGCTAAATTTTGCTTCTGATTCGCTTCCCATGAGCTTTAGAATCAAAAGTCACCAGGCGCTGACACTTTTGTTTTCATGGAAAACGCGGACCGAAACTTTCTCGATGCGATGGACCTGAAGCTGGTCAAGATTCTGCTTCGTGACGGCAGAGCGCCTTACAAGTCGCTTGCGGCTGAAGTCGGGCTCACGGCGCCGGCGTGTGCCGAGCGGGTTCGCCGCTTAAAGGAGCGCGGGGTCATCAAGGGGTATCGCGCCGAAGTGGACTGGACGCGCCTTGGCTTTCCGATCCACGCGGTGATCCGAATCGCCGCTACGGCCGAGCGGGGCACGAGCCTTCTCAAGACGTTTCGCGAGACGCCAAACGTCGTGGAAGTGCTGCGGGTCACCGGCTCGGACAGCTACATCCTCCAGGTGCTGGCCCGTTCGAGCGTGGAACTGGAGGCTGTCATCGACAGAATCGGCAGCTTTGGCACAATCACCACGTCGCTTGTGCTTTCGATACCCGTGCCTGCGTCCGAACGCGTAAGCCAAGTGCTTTAGGGTGAATTGCAAGGCGATCGAGCCGCAAGCCAGCATTCGGTCAGAAGTCTAAACAGCGAGGATTCCGATGGACTATCTCGAGAACTTGCGCGTGTTCCGTGCCGTGGTGGAGGCAAAGAGTTTCAGGCGGGCAGGGGACATGCTGGGCTTGGCGCCGCCCATCGTTTCGCGCGCGATCGCCTCACTCGAGCAACGGCTCGGCACGCGCTTGTTCAATCGCACCACTCGACAGATATCGCTGACTGAATCCGCGGAACGTGTCTACGAACGGTGCTGCCGTGTTCTGGACGATCTGGGCGTGCTCGAAGCCGAAGCGACGACCGAGACGCATGTGCCGGCCGGCATCCTGCGGCTGGTGGCTCACACGACCGCGGCGGTCGAACGGCTCGTGCCGCTGATTTCAAGCTTCAAACTGAAGTATCCGAACATCAGCCTCGATGTGACGCTGACCGAGCGGCCCGTCGACCTCGTCGCCGAAGGCTTCGATCTGGGCATCGTGTTGCCGTTCATGCTGAGTACCGATACGGCGGTGACACGCCTGTTGGAACGCATGCCGCTAGCCGTCTTCGCGACCAGCGACTACTTGAAAAGCCATCAACGTCCGACCCATCCGGCGCAAATCGAAGAACACCTGTTCGTCACGATGCCTCCCGCGCTACGCAAGCCTCACGTGACATTCCGGACCGAAGAGGAGGAGGTGACGGTGCCCATCAAGTACGACATCGTGTCGAACAACGCGGTGTTCAATCGGGAAATGGTCTTGCGAGGTCTGGGTCTTGGCCTGTTGCCTTTGGCTCTTGTGCAGCCGGAGCTCCAGGCGGGGCGGCTGGTTCGTCTTCTCGACGAGTACGAGATCATGGAGGAATCGATCGAAATCCGGCTGGCCTACGCGACGCGCACGCTGTTGCCGGCCAAGGTCAGAGCGTTCATCGATCACGCCACCGGGTTCTACGAGGAGCTGACGGGCGAGCAGCCGTCGTCGTAAACGTGTTTGCCGTTGAGATTGGCGACCGCATACAAAAGCCTTGGGCGATTCTTTTCGCTTTGGTGACAATCTGGTACGCCGTGGAGGATGGATCGCCGGCAACCGCGCCGCTATGCTGCGGCCATGAACCTACTACCCCCCGAAAGTGACGATTGCTTCGCCGTCCGCCAGGCCGCTCGACATATCTCGAAGCTGTATGAGCGCCATCTGTCCGAAGCCGGCGTGACGCCGACGCAGTTCAGCATCATGAACGAATTGGTGCGCCGACCAGGCACTACGATGATCGAGCTGGCCGACGCGATGGTGATGGACAGGACCTCGCTCGTGCGAGCGCTGAAACCTTTGCTCCGTGACCGGCTCGTCGCTGAATCGGCCGAGGAGCATGGCAAGCGCCGCCTGCGGCTCTCGCTGACCGAAAGCGGCTGTACGAAGCTGCAAGAAGCGGCGGGGCATTGGCGTGCGGCCCAGGCCAGCTTCGAGGGCAGCTTCGGGCAGCAACAGGCCACGGACCTCAGAAACGAACTCTTCCGCATTACGCGCGACGTTTCCTACGCTAAACGGTGATGAGATCGGTTGATCCGACGATTGCCGGATGTTTGCCGTATGCCGCGCCGAGGTGTGACAGCGCCGTGACAGCCACGCGCCGCTGCAACCGATTGTTGTTCTCGCTGTAACACCTGCCTTTCTCCTGCCTGTAGTTCGATTCCCGATCTGACCGCCCTGACTCTCGGTGCTTAGGCATCCGGGAGGGCTACGCATTTCCGAACATTCCCGAATTCGAGCGATATCAGGCAATGGACAAGGACGTCTAGTCCCCGACTCCGCGCCGAGTCCGATAACAGAAGTGAAACAATCAGATGCTGTCCCGTGCATTGAAGGTGAGCAGGCGGATCAATATTCTGTGCGTATGCACGTATCGACGTGCGCAGACATGCAACAGCAACCTTCTTTGAAACGGAAACGACGATGAAACTCAAGCGCTCGGTACTACACATCGGAAGCTGGGCCACCCCGTTGGCGACCGCCGCGGCCGCTCTTGCCTTGGCCGGATGCGTCAACTACGCCGGCATCAAAAGCGACAAACATATCGCTGCTCCCTCCACCTACGAGGCAAGCGAGAGCCTGCCGACGGAAGGCGGCAAGTGGCCGTCGCTCGATTGGTCGGAGCAATTCGGCGACCCGCAATTGCCGCAGTTGATTGAGGAGGCATTGAAGGACAACCCGTCCATCGACGAAGCCCGCGCACGCATCGACAAAGCCGCCGCCTATGCCGGCAGCGCGAAGTCCGCGCTTTATCCGAATTTGAGCGGCAGCTATTCGTGGTCCCGCGAGATCGAGTCGGACAACGCGCTCTTTCCGCCGCCGCAGGGGGGAAGCTGGGAGAGCGAAAACACGCTCCTGACCAGCGCTTCGTTAGACCTCGACGTGTGGGGAAAGAACCGGGCGCGGTTGCAGCAGGCGACCTCTGAACAGAAGGTCGAGGAAGCCGACATGGAGGAGGTGAGGGTTTCGCTGGCGTCGTCGGTGGCGGGAACGTACAACCAGTTGGCGCGACTGTATGAGCTGCGCGATATCGCACAACGCGAGCTCGATAACCGCGAGCAGATCGAACGCATCACGAACGGCCGGGTCGGCGCCGGGCTCGACACCAACGTCGAGAAGCAGACCGCCATCGGCGACATCGCCACGCAGCGCACGAGCGTCAGCAATCTCGACGGCCAGATTACGACGGTGCGCTACGAACTCGGCGCACTGCTCGGCGCGGGACCCGATCGCGGTTTGAAGATCGCGAACCCGACGCTCGGAAAGGGGGACGTCGTCGCCTTGCCCGATAACCTGCCCGCCGATCTCGTGTCGCGCCGGCCGGACATCGTCGCCGCGTTCTGGCGCGTCGACGCCGCCACGCACGGCGTCAAGGAAGCGAAAGCGGAATTCTTCCCGGACATCAATCTGTCGGCCGCGGCAGGGCTGGACGCGTTTGGCTGGGGGCGCTTGCTGACGGCATCGAGCCGCCAGATCGCGGCAGGTCCGGCGATCCATCTGCCGATCTTCGACGCAGGCGCACTGCGCTCGCAACTCAAGGGCCGTTATGCCGACTTCGATCTCGACGTCGCGAACTACAACAAGACGCTGATCGACGCGCTGTCGGATGTCGCGACCCAAGTGTCGCTGATCCACTCGACGGATAAGCAACGCGTCGATGCGCAGCAGGCGCTCGATGCGCAGACCAAGGCCTATCAGCTCGCTGTCGTGCGCTACAGCTCGGGCTTGAACCAGCAATTGCAGGTGCTCAACGCCGACGACAACCGGCTCGCCGCGGAACAGGCCGTCGCCAACCTCGATATGGATCGCCGCAGTCAGCAGATCTCGCTGATCAAGGCCTTGGGCGGCGGCTTCGATTCCACGCAATCGAACTTGGCGGCCACGACAGCCGTGCCAACCACGTCGCCTTGGCCGCTTCACACCAAGTCTGCTTCCAACTGAATTCGTTTTGCCAGTCATCTAGCCGCGCCCGTCGCGAGCGTACACAAAATTTAACGGAGTCCTAACATGAACCAAACCAACCCATCTCTGAAGAACGAGCAAGAAACCAAGCCCGGAAAGCGGAAACTGCTGATTTCGTCGCTCGTCGCGGCGCTCGCCGTGGGCGCTGCCGCCTACGGGGCCTACTACTTCCTCGATGCGCGCTACCACGTCGATACGGATGACGCGTATGTGAACGGCAACGTCGTGCAGATCACGCCGCAAGTCACCGGGACCGTCGTCGCGGTCAACGCCGACAACACGCAGACCGTCAAGATGGGCGACCCGATCGTCAAGCTCGATCCGGCCGATACGCATATCGCGTTGCAGCAGGCCGAGGCGGATCTCGGCCAGACGGTGCGCCGCGTGCATGGTCTTTACGTCGACGATGACGAGTACCGCGCCGATATCGCGCAGCGCGAATCGGATCTCTCGAAGGCGCAGGACGATTTGCGCCGCCGGCTGTCGACGGGCGAATCGGGCGCCGTGTCCGAGGAGGAAATCTCGCACGCACGCGACGCGGTCAACTCCGCCAAGGCCGCGCTCGATTCCGCCAAGCAAAAGCTCGCGTCCAATCGCGCGCTGACGGCGAACATCGGCATCGAGCAGCACCCCGACGTGCTCGCCGGCGCGGCCAAGGTCCGCGACGCCTATCTCGCGTATGCGCGCACCACGCTGCCCGCGCCGGTGACGGGCTACGTCGCGCAGCGCTCGGTGCAGGTGGGGCAGCGTGTGTCGCCCGGCACGCCGCTGATGTCGGTGGTGCCGCTCAACCAGGTCTGGGTCGATGCGAACTTCAAGGAGTGGCAACTGCGGCACATTCGCGTCGGACAGCCGGTCGAGCTGACCGCCGACGTCTACGGTTCGTCGATCGTCTACCACGGCAAGGTCGAAGGCTTCTCGCCGGGCACCGGCTCGGCGCTGGCGCTGTTGCCGGCGCAAAACGCGACGGGCAACTGGATCAAAGTCGTGCAGCGGTTGCCGGTGCGCATCGTGATACCGGTCGAGGAGCTGGAGAAGCATCCGCTGCGAGTGGGCCTGTCGATGAACGTCGATGTCGACGTCAAGAACGCGAACGGCCCACAACTCGGCACCGACCCGACGTCGACTTACAAGACTGACGTATTCGCAAACTACGGTGACGACGCCGAAGCGGCGATCGCTCGCATCATCGCGGCCAACGAATAACGGAACTCGAGACGACCATGTCTAACGCTCACCCCAATCACCCCCCGCTAACGGGGGCCAAACTGGCCCTCGGCTCGCTGTTCGTGGGCCTGGCGGGCTTCATGACGGTGCTCGATTCGTCGATCGCCAACGTCGCCATTCCCACCATCTCGGGCAACCTCGGCGTGTCGGTCGACGAGGGCACGTGGGTCATTACCGTCTTCGCGGCGGCGAACTCGGTTGCGATTCCGTTGACCGGCTGGCTGACTCAGCGTCTGGGTCAGGTGCGTCTTTTCATCGGCTCGATTCTGCTGTTCGTCTTCGCGTCCTGGCTGTGCGGGATCGCGCCGACCTTGCCGATCCTGCTGGCGGCGCGCGTGCTGCAAGGCGCGGTGGCCGGGCCGCTGATTCCGATGTCGCAGGCGCTCTTGCTCAGCTCATGGCCGAAGGCCAAGTCGTCGCTGGCGCTGGCGTTGTTCTCGATGATCGTCGTCACGGGGCCGATCGTGGGGCCGGCGCTCGGCGGCTGGGTGACCGACAGCTACAGCTGGTCATGGATCTTCTACATCAACATTCCCGTCGGTTTGATCGCCGCAGGCGCGGTCTGGATGCTCTATCGCGACCGCGATACGCCGGCACGGAAACTGCCCATCGATGTCGTCGGACTCTTGCTGCTGATCACATGGGTGGCGTCGCTCCAGATCATGCTCGACAAAGGCAAGGATCTCGACTGGTTCTCCTCGACCACCATCGTCGTGCTGACGATCGTAGCGGCAGTCGGCCTCGTGTTCTTTATCGTCTGGGAGTTGACGGACAAGAATCCCATCGTCGACCTGACACTGTTCAAGCAGCGCAACTTTCTGGGCGGAACGATTTCGATTGCGGTGGCGTACGCGATCTTCTTCGGCACCCTCGTGCTGCTTCCGCAGTGGATGCAGGAATACCTCGGCTACCGGGCCGTGGATGCGGGGCTCGCCACGGCGCCGCTCGGAATTTTCGCGGTGATCGGCGCCCCGATCATGGGGAAAATCCTGCCGCGCTCGGACGCTCGCATCATCGGCACCTTCGCATTCATCGGGTTTGCGATCGTGTACTACATGCGCTCGTTCTTCTACACGGATCTGAGCGAGGGCTTCATCGTCCTGCCGACGCTGCTGCAAGGGATTCCGATGGCGCTGTTCTTCGCGCCGCTGACGGTGATCATCCTGTCGGGGCAGCCGCCGGAGAAGGTGCCCGCAGCGGCCGGTCTGTCCACCTTCGCGCGGATGTTCTTCGGCGGGATCGGGACCTCGCTGGCGAACGTGGTGTGGAACAACCGAACGATCATGCATCACGAGATCCTGAACCAGCAGTCCAGTCCGACCAACCCGATGTTCACGGATCAGCTCCATCAATACCATTCGCTGCTGGGGCTGGGAGGGAACGCTTCGTATGCCTTGTTCGATCAAGTCGTGCAGACGCAGGCGGCGATGATGGGCCTGAACGATGTGTTCTACGGATCGGCGATGATCATGATCATCATCATCCCGCTGATCTGGATTACGAAGCCGAGCAAGGCAGGCGGTTCCAGCGATGCCGCCGCGGCCGCGCATTGATCGGCAAGCAGAATTCTTTAAATGGGTGTATATGCATAGTTGTGATAAGGTGCATATGCATGCTTGTGACGTGCTGGTGTGTTTGTGACACAAAATAGGAGTCAGAGTGATGAGTACGCGTGAAGTGGTGATCTGCAATCCGGTGAGAACGCCGATCGGCGCGTTCGGCGGAACGCTGAAAGAAGTGCCGGCTACGACGCTGGGCGCAGTAGCGGTGCGCGAAACGCTGCGGCGCAGCGGTTTGGACGCGAAAGAAATCGGGTCCGTAGTGATGGGGAATGTGATTCAGGCCGGCAACCGGATGAATCCGGCCCGGCAGGCGGCAATCGGCGGCGGCGTGCCCGTAGAGATTCCCGCGCTCACGGTGAACCGGGTGTGCGGTTCGGGCGCTCAGGCGATCGCGAATGCGGCGCAGGAGATCTGGCTCGGATTCGGCGACGCGGCGGTGGCCGGTGGTATGGAGAATATGGACCGCGCCCCCTACCTGCTCCAGAGCGGCCGATGGGGCCAGCGCATGGGCAATGCGGAAGTGATCGACAGCATGCTCACGGACGGACTGAACGACGCGTTCTCGAGCAAGCATTCCGGCTGGCACACCGAAGACCTCGCCACGAAGCTCGACATCACGCGCGCGGCGCAAGACCGCTGGGCTGAGCGTTCGCAACGGCGCTTCGTGGCGGCGCAACAGCAGGGGCTCTTCGACGCGGAGCTGGTGGCGGTCGAGATCGAGGGCCGCAAGCAGCCGATCCGCTTCGATCGCGATGAACAGCCGCGTCCCGACACGACGCTCGAGACGCTCGCCAAGCTACGTCCGGCGTTCCGCCCGGACGGTACGATCACCGCCGGCAACGCGCCTGGCTTGAACAGCGGCGCGGCGGCGATGCTCGTGGCCGAGCGCGGTTTTGCGGAGGCGCGGAGCATCGAGCCGATCGCCAGGCTGGTGTCGTACGGGGTGGCGGCAGTCGAGCCCGGCATGTTCGGATTGGGGCCGGTGCCGGCGGTGCAAATGGCGCTCGCGCGGGCAGGGTGGTCGTTGGCGGATGTCGAACGCTTCGAGATCAACGAGGCGTTTGCCGTGGTGCCGCTTGCCGTCGCGAAAGAACTCGGCATCGACGAAGAGCTCGTGAACGTCGAAGGCGGCGCGATTGCCCACGGTCACGCGATTGGCGCGACCGGCGCGGTACTGACGACGCGTCTTGTGCATTCGATGCGTCGCGACGGTATCAAGCGTGGTGTCGTCACGCTTTGCATCGGCGGTGGACAAGGCATTGCGCTCGCCTTGGAAGCGTTCTAAAGCGCTGGTTGCGCAACAAGCGCGAAGTCGACGGGCACGTGTGCCCGTCGACTTTTCTCACACGAACATCCTTCTCAGCAGTCAATTCACAATTCACGCATCCGTTACAACGATGCGCAAATGATGGTGCTATCCTGCCCACTCTTCGGTCGAGACCGTGTGAGCAGATCGATGTCCAAGCATGGGCTCCCGTCGTTTGCGTTCACTCACTCCACGAGGAGGTAACGATGTCTGAGAAGAAGCTCACCACCGCCGCAGGCTGTCCGGTTGTGGATAATCAGAACACGATGACCGCAGGCCCGCGTGGTCCGGCACTGCTGCAGGACGTCTGGTTGCTGGAGAAGCTCGCTCACTTCGACCGCGAGGTCATCCCCGAGCGCCGCATGCACGCGAAAGGGTCCGGTGCATACGGTACCTTCACCGTCACGCACGACATCACGAAGTACACGCGCGCCAAGATCTTCTCCACGGTCGGCAAGAAGGCCGATTTGTTCGCGCGCTTCACGACCGTCGCCGGCGAGCGCGGCGCGGCCGACGCCGAGCGCGACATCCGCGGCTTCGCGGTCAAGTTCTATACCGAGGAAGGCAACTGGGATCTGGTGGGCAACAACACCCCGGTTTTCTTCTTACGCGATCCGCTCAAGTTTCCCGACCTCAATCACGCGGTCAAGCGCGACCCGCGCACCAACATGCGCAGCGCGCGAAACAACTGGGACTTCTGGACCTCGCTGCCGGAGGCGCTGCATCAGGTGACCATCGTGATGAGCGAGCGCGGCATTCCCTCCAGCTATCGCCACATGCATGGCTTCGGCTCGCACACGTTCAGCTTCATCAATGCCGCCAACGAGCGGCACTGGGTCAAGTTCCATTTCAAGTGCCAGCAGGGCATCAAGAACCTCACGGACGCCGAAGCCGAGGCGACCATCGGCAAGGATCGTGAAAGCCACCAGCGGGACCTCTACGACGCGATCGAGCGAAAAGACTTTCCGAAGTGGACGTTATCCGTGCAGGTCATGCCTGAGAAGGACGCGTCGAAGGTTTCCTACAACCCGTTCGATCTAACGAAGATCTGGCCGCACAAGGACTATCCGCTGATCGAAGTCGGCGTCATGGAGCTGAACCGCAATCCGGAGAACTTCTTTGCCGAAGTCGAGCAATCGGCGTTCAATCCTGCGCAGGTGGTTCCCGGCATCGGCTTTTCTCCAGACAAGATGTTGCAGGCGCGTCTGTTCTCGTATGGCGACGCGCAGCGTTACCGGCTCGGCGTCAATCATCATCAGATTCCGGTCAACGCGCCGCGCTGCCCTGTGCACAGCTATCACCGCGATGGCCCGATGCGCGTCGACGGCAACCATGGCGGCACGCTCGGCTACGAGCCTAACAGCTATGGCGAGTGGCAGGAGCAGCCGGATTTCCGCGAGCCGCCGCTCTCGGTCGAAGGCGCGGCCGATCACTGGAATCATCGCGCGGACGAAGACTACTTTTCGCAGCCGGGCGCGTTGTTCCGTCTGATGACGCCGACCCAGCAGAAGGTCTTGTTCGAAAACACGGCTCGCGCGATGGGAGACGCGCCCGAGGAAATCAAGCGCCGGCACATCGCGAACTGCAGCAAGGCCGATCCGGCCTACGGCGCCGGGGTGGCCGCAGCGCTGGAAATGAAGGGCTGACGAGCGTCGGCTTTCAATAGGGAACAGCGGCTGGCTGGTGAGCGTCACCGGCCTGCCGCTGACCACCTTGCTCAACGCAAGGGTCTATTCCGTGTGGAAATCGATATTCCGAATATCGATCGACACCAGCAGCGGCTCGTCGACCTTACGCCGCGCTTCGTCGTAGGCATAAACCCGGCGCGTCATCGGCACCATGACGCCGCGCACCTCGCGGTAGTCCGACGCGTAGTTCGCACCTTGCGCCCCGCCCATCACATCGACGGTGTAGTCGTGGCGGCGCAGCAAGCCGTCTTCGCCGAAGTAGGAAATCTGCTCGCGGCTGTGACTGACGATCGAATCCGGGAACGTGACCTTCAGCCGCCGCCAGACTTCACCGTTCTCGTTCCATTCGGGCAGCTCTTCCGTCTGGAAGCCGGGGAGCGTGTAGAGAAACGGTATCGTCAGATAAGTCCAGAGTGCGTAGCCGGTGAAGTACAGCGCGTGCAGGCGATCCCACGGCGTCATCTGGGTGTGGCCTTGATACGCCGATCGCGGTGCGTGCCGTTGCTCGGCGGTGCGGCCGTCCAGCGAGTCGAGGTGCACGACGTCCGGTGCGAACGTGCCGCGCCAGCCGGCTGCCGGCGCGGTGATCGAGATGTGCTGGCGTTTCAGGTCCGCAGCCAATTCGATGCCCATGAACATATCGGGCTGGCCCTTGAGGTGCCAGATGGCGCCGCCGGTATCGAGCGCGGCGGTTGCGCTGCGGAACTTGTCCCAGGTGTCGATGCCGCCGTGCGCCCGCACGGCCTCGTCAAGTAATGTGCTCATTGCGTTCTTCCTGTATGGCGCGAGCGTTACTGCGCGTTGGCGAACGTGTCGCCGAACATCGGCAGGCCGCTGACCGACTCCGCTTTCATCGCCTCGTCCTGCAGCACGTCCCAGTGTTCGGCCAGCTTGCCGTTCTCGAAGCGCACGACATCGGCGGCGATCCATGCCCGCGGCCGTCCGTGTCCGGAGAAACGGCCATGGGCGATCACGTAGTCGCCGTCCGCGACGATCACCTGGTTCTCGTAGCGCAGCGTGGCGGGCAAGCTGCGGATCAGGTTGAACAGGCCGTCGCGTCCCGGCGCGATGTGCGCGCTGTGCTGGATGTATTCGTCGGACCAGAAACGCTCGGCGGCGGCATAGTCGCGCTGGTTGAAAAGCGTGTCGAAAGCCTCGAGGACGAGGGCCTTGTTCTGCTCAGAGGTGGTTTTGCTCACGGTTGATCTCGCTATCGATGAAAGACAGGCGTCGGATGATTAGCGCTGGCTTCGTGCGCGGGCTGTCGCGCGCGGCCGAGGCGCCGCGCGCAAATCGCCCTTACTCGACCGGAATCGGGTTGTCGACGATGAACTGATTGAACTGCTCGACAAACGCGTGCTCGTTCGGACCCGCGTTATCGCGCAGCGGCTTGGCCGCGTCGACGATGACCTCGGTCGTGGCGGTTTCCAGGCGCTCCATCGTTTCGGCGATGAATGCATCGAGCGGCATGGCGCGCGGGTCGCCGCTCTTGTGAATGAGGTCAGTGTCGACCCAGGGCGGCGCGATTTCGAGCACGCGCACGCTCGTATTGCGCAGCATGAAGCGTTGCGACAGCGTGTACGAGTGAATCGCGGCTTTGGTGGCCGAGTACAGCGCGGTCTGCGCGATCGGCACGAAGGCGAGCACCGAGCTGTTGTTGATGATGGTCGACTCGGGCTGCTGCTTGAGATGCTCCACGAACGCAGCGCTAACGCGTACCGGGCCGAGCAAGTTCGTTTCGACGAGACGTACGGCCTGTTCGTCGTCGAGTGCGCCGCCGGCGTCGTCGAACGGCATGATGCCCGCATTGTTGATCACGACGTTCAAGGCCGGATAGCGTGCGATCAATTGCGCGGCGACCTCGCGAATCTGCTGGCCGTTGCCGATATCAAGTTCGACGGTGTCGATGCCGGGGTTGGCCTTCGCGACCTCATCGAGCAGTGCCTTGCGGCGGCCCGCGACGATGATTTTGTTGCCTCGCTTGTTGAGGGC
This sequence comes from Trinickia camelliae, assembly GCF_053525655.1. Classification (NCBI taxonomy): domain Bacteria; kingdom Pseudomonadati; phylum Pseudomonadota; class Betaproteobacteria; order Burkholderiales; family Burkholderiaceae; genus Trinickia; species Trinickia camelliae. Next base: position 83,325 of record NZ_JBCHAA010000018.1, on the reverse strand, counting down.
TTCTGCCAGTGCGCGGCCGATGCCGGACGTGCCGCCGGTAATGAAAATGGTGTTTCCGGTGAGTTTCATGATTAGCAATCCTTTGTATGATTGATCGATAGCGGGCTCGAAATCCGCGCCAAATTACGCCGTCGTATAGCGCGGGGCCACAACCTTGTTCGACAGAATCGGGGCCATCGCCTGACGGGCGGCCTCATAGGCAGCCCACTTTTCGCCGTCATGCAGCGACGGGATCGTCACGAGTTCGCGGCGGTCGAAGCCAATCAACGCGGCGTCAACCATATCGGAGGCCGACATGACGATGCTCTCGGGCAAGTGCTCGACCGGCAGGCCGCCGATCTCCCAGAAGTCGGTGGCGGTGGCGCCGGGCAGTACGGCTTGCACTTGCACGCCCTTGGCGGCGAGTTCGTGATGCAGCGACTGGCTGAACGCGAGCACAAACGCCTTGCTGCCGCCGTAGACGCCGTTGAGCGTTTCCGGCGAGATCGCGACGACCGACGAAATGTTGATGACTGCGCCCTTGCCGCGCGCGATGAAGCCGGGGACGGCGGCATACGTCAGGCAGGTGAGCGCGGTAATGTTCAGATCGATCAACCGCGTCATCGCATCGACGTCGCTGTCGAGCAGGGGCGTGTGCGTACCCACGCCCGCGTTGTTGACCAGCAGCGTGATGCTGGCGTCCTGTTTCAGTTTCGCTTCGACGGCGGCAACGCCTGCGCGATCGTTGAGGTCCGCGGCGACGATCTCGACGCTGCGGCGCGTCTCGTTCGTGATGCGGTCGGCGAGGGTGATGAGCTTGTCGCGGTTGCGTGCGACCAGAATCAGGTCGTAGCCGCGGCGCGCCAGCCGCTCGGCGTAGACTGCCCCGATGCCCGACGACGCGCCGGTGACAAGTGCCGTACCTTGATATGCCTGAACCATGATGTCACTCCTTAGGGAAGGGTTTTGGTGAATCCGTGAGTGCATTCTGGCTTCGTTCCGTCATGACGGAAATGACGTAGAGGGGTATGATTTAGGACATTGCCTGGAGGACAACGGACATGCACCGAATCGGCTTCCTGATGAGCGACGGCTTTCAGATCATGGCGCTCGCGCCGCAGGCCGTGTTCGAGTACGCGAACATGACCACGGGCGAGGCGTTCTACACGCTGGAAAATTTCTCGATAGACGGCGGCGAGGTGCGCTCGTCGCTCAACGTGGCAGTCAGCACGCGGCCGTTGCGGGGGAAGGTCGACGTGGACACGTGGTTCGTCGCCGGAGTGAACGATCCGCTTACTTCGCCGGCTCCGGAAGAGATTCTTGCGTTTCTGCGCAAAGGTGCGCAGCGCGCGAGGCGCATCGCCGGGATCTGCACCGGCGCCTTCGTGCTCGCGGAAGCGGGCTTGCTGGCGCAGCGGCGCGCCACGACGCATTGGTATTTCGGGCGCGAAATGCAGAAGCGCTTTCCGGACATCCGCGTCGAGGAAGACCGGATCTATATCGTCGATGGCACGATCTGGACGTCGGCCGGCATGACGGCCGGCCTGGACCTCGCGCTCGCGATGGTGGAGAAGGATCTCGGTCCGGAAATCGCGCGTTCGGTGGCGCACAAGCTGGTCATGCATCACCGCCGGGCGGGCGGCCAGTCGCAGCATTCGGAAATGCTGGATCTCGCGCCAAAGTCCGATCGTATTCAGAATGCGCTGAACTATGCGCGCAAGAATCTGAGCCGGGCGTTGACGGTGGAGGAGCTGGCCGACAGCGTGCATTTGAGTCCGCGCCAGTTCAGCCGTGTCTTCACGCTCGAAACCGGGCAGTCTCCGGCCAAGGCCATCGAAGGTTTGCGCCTGGAGGCGGCGCGGCTCATGATCGAACAGAGCCGCCATCCGCTCGAAGTCATCGCTAAGGAAACCGGCTTTCGCGATCGGCGTCATATGCGCGAGGCGTTCGTGCGCGGGTTCGGCGTGCCGCCCCAGGCGGTGCGGCGCGAGGCGCGTGTGGACGTCGAGTGAGCCGTCTCGTTTTGCCGTAAGATGGTGTCACCCGGTGCTTATGCACACATCGATACCTGGAGGATGCCACCCATGCCTAGCCAATCCCTCGTCAAAGTTGCCATTCTCGACGACTACCAGAATGTCGCGCTCGACCTGGCGGACTGGTCGCCCTTGAACAACCGTGCGGAGATCACGGTGTTCAATGATCACGTAGGGCAAGACGCGCAAGTGATCGAGCGTCTCAAGCCGTTCGATGTGCTGTGCGTGATGCGCGAGCGCACGCCGCTCACGCGCGAGATCCTCGCGCAGCTGCCCAATCTCAAGCTGATTGCCTCGACGGGCGCGGGCAACGCGTCGATCGACACGGACGCGGCGGCTGAGCGAGGCATCGAGGTCGTTCACACGGGCTACTCGTCCACTCCGACCATCGAATTCGCGTGGTCGATGATTCTGGCCATGGCTCGCAATATCTCCGTCGAGAATCAGTCTTTGCGCGAAGGCGGCTGGCAGGTCGCGCTCGGCACAGAACTGGCTGGCAAGACGCTCGGCTTGCTTGGGCTCGGCCGTGTTGGCTCGGCGGTCGGCGTGATCGGTCAGGCGTTCAGGATGAATGTGATTGCCTGGAGCCAGAACTTGACGGCCGAGCGTGCGGAATCGAAAGGCGTTGAGCTGGTCGACAAAGATACGCTGTTCTCGACGTCCGACTTTCTATCGATCCACGTTCGTTTGAGCGAACGGACGAAAGGTCTGGTTGGCGCCGCGGAACTCGCCAGCATGAAACCCACGAGCCGCATCATCAATACGTCGCGTGGCCCGATTGTGGATGAGGCGGCGCTGCTCGCTGCCCTCAAGAGCGGGCAGATCGCAGGCGCCGCAATCGATGTGTACGATACCGAGCCGCTCGATCCGGCGCACCCGTTCCGCTCCCTGAACAACGTGCTCGCCACGCCGCATATCGGCTACGTGTCGCGCGAGTTGTACGAGACGTTTTACGGCGACAGCGTGCGCAACATCGTCGAATGGCTCGATAAGACGCAATCGTCCGCACATGGCTGACGTCGGACCTATCTTTGCGTGTGAAGGCGGCGGGAGCGCGCTTTGAAGCTCGATCCTGTTTCGCTGAAGCTATTCGTGCGCGTTGTTGACGAGGGCACGATCGCCGGCGCCGCAGAACTCGAACATATCGCCGCGCCGGCTGTCAGCAAGCGCCTAAAGGAACTTGAAGACCTCTTCGGCACGCCGCTGTTCACGCGCACCAACAAGGGCATTACGCCGACGGCGGCCGGCCTCAATCTGTCGATCCTCGCGCGCGATGTGCTGGACGACATGCGTAATATCGTCCTGCAAATGAAGGCCTATTCGGATGGCCTGCGAGGATCGGTGCGCGTGCTCGTCAACATCTCGGCGATCTCGACCTTCATGCCGCCCATCGTCAAATCGTTCAGCGAGCGCTATCCCGACGTCAACATCTCGCTGCTCGAACGCGACAGCCTGGCGATCACCGAGAGCGTCGCGGAAAACGTCGCGGAGATCGGCGTGTTCACGCGGCTGCCGCATAGCGCCGACATTGAGGTTCATCCGTTCCGCACCGATGAGCTCAAGGTGCTCGTTCCATCCGATCATCCGCTCGCGAGTCGCCGGCACGTCGCGTTTGCGGAAACGCTCGACCATGAACACGTAGTGCTGCGCGCGGGCACGCATCTGCGCTTCCAGATGCTGTCGGAGGCGAGCAAGGCCGGCAAAACGCTGCGGGCGAAAGTCGAAGTCTCGTCGTACGACGCGCTGTGCAAGATGGTGCAAGCCGGCATGGGCGTCGGCATTTTACCTGCGGGCAACGCGGAGCTGTACCGCTTGCCGGGCACCCGCATGCTGAAGCTCGACGAGGCGTGGGCGACGCGCGAGCTTGTCGTGTGCGTACGCCGCGCGGATGCGCTGTCGCCTGTTGCCCGGCTCTTTTTCGAGCACCTTCTCGCGAGCCACTGACGCGCTCGGCATCTCCCTCTTGCCATAACGGTTCGCGATGGCAGGCTCGCCATTCGTTGATGTACAGGGCGAGCCCCTCTACCTAGCATGAAGGCACTCGACGCGCGTTCGCAGTGCCAATCCCCCATTGACTGCACCCACCGACGTGCGCATCCGAGTTCTCGGATCAACACGGTCGACCCGGCCGTCAGTGGAAAATAAATGAACAGTACTGGAGCAGTGGAGACAACACGGCCGGCCCACGCCGCCTCAACCGACATGCCGCGCCTGCAGCGTTACGTGACGCTCAGCGGTTCGTGGGGCGCATGGTTGTTCGACGCACTCGATGCGACCGTGTTCGGCTTTGTCATTCTCGCCATCTCGCATACGTTTTCGGCATCGCTCGCCGACGTCGTGTCGACGGTCGCGTGGTTCCTCCTCGCGACCGGCATCGGCGGCTTTTTCCTGGGCAATATCGCCGACAAGATCGGCCGCAAGCGCACCTTGCTGATTTCGGTTCTCACTTACGGAACCGGCACCCTGTTGTGCGGTTTCGCACACAGCATCGCGGAACTCAACGTCTATCGCTTCGCGGTGGGCATCGGCGTAGGCGGGTTGTGGTCCGCCGCGGTGGCCCTCGTCAGCGAGATCTGGCCGCCGTCGGGCCGGGCAAAGGCGATCGCCGTGATGCAAACGGGCTGGTCCGGCGGCAGCCTGCTGGCCGCGATCTTCGCCTGGACGCTGCTCGACGCGTCCAATCCCGATTCGTGGCGACGGCTCTTCATGCTGTCCGCAGTACCGGCGTATTGCGTGGCGGTCTACATTTTCTTCTTCGTGAAGGAATCGCCCGTGTGGCTCGCAAATCGCGAGTTCTTGAAGAACCATGCGAGCAAACGCAATCTGCTGCAGATTTTTCAGCCCCAGTACCGCCGCACGACACTGCTCGCGTTGACGATCTCGATTCTCGGCATGTACGGGTACTGGATCATCACCACGTTCACGCCGACCTATCTGCAGTTCGTGCTGCACGTGCGCATCGATCAGGCTCCGGTCTTTCTGATCTGGACAGGCATTGGCGCGACGCTCGGCTATCTCGCGTATGGCTCGCTCGCGGAGCGCTTCGGCCGCCGCGCGGCATTCGCGGGGTTCTTTATCGGCATCGCGATTGCGGTCCCCGTATTCGCCTATGGCGCGACGATGATTCCGCTCACCAACGGCAAGCTCGACTTCAACGCGCAGAACATCGTCATCATCGGCGCGCTGTCGGCGCTGCTCGGATTTTTCACCGGCTATTTCAGCGGGTTCGGCGCGTGGTACGCGGAACTCTTTCCGACCAGCATCCGTTCGACGGCCGCGGGCTTCTGCTTCAACTTCGGACGCGTCGGCGCGATTGCAGGCATCAAGCTCGTGCCGGCCTTGATTCCGCTGATCGGATTTACGACGACTTACTGCATCGCCTCCATTGCCTATGTCACCGCCGCGATTCTCGTGTTCACGCTTCGGGAAACGCAGGGCGTTCAACTCACAAGCGGAAACTGATTCTCAACTCTTGGCGTACCCATCATGAAGACCTATCGAATCGGCCAGATCGTTCCCAGCTCCAATACGACGATGGAAACGGAAATTCCGGCCATGCTGACCTCGCGCTACGAACTGTTCCCCGACGAGCGCTTCACGTTCCATTCGGCGCGCATGCGCATGATGCACGTCACGCCGGAAGAACTGAAGAAGATGGACGTGGATAGCGACCGCTGCGCGCTCGAACTCAGCGACGCGCGCTGTGACGTGCTCGCCTATGCGTGCCTCGTCGCGATCATGTGCCAGGGCGCGGGGTACCACCGCGTGTCGGAATCGCGCCTGAAAGCGACGGTCGAAAGCAATGGCGCGCCCACGCCGATCATCAGCTCGGCCGGCGCCCTGGTCGAAGGCGTGAAGACGATGGGGTTCAAGCGAGTCGCGATCATCACGCCGTATATGAAGCCGCTGACGCAACAGGTCGTCGACTACATCGAAAGCGAAGACATCCAGGTGACCGATTCGATCAGCCTGGAAGTGTCGGACAACCTCGCTGTCGGCCGTCTTGATCCGATGAATCTGATCGCTCACGCGGATCGGCTCGATATCAGCCAGGCTGACGCCGTCGTGCTGTCCGCCTGTGTGCAGATGCCGTCGCTGCCCGCGATTCAAGCGGTCGAAGACCGGCTCGGCAAGCCGGTGCTGTCGGCATCGGTAGCGACCGTCTATCGCATCCTCAAGACGCTGGGATTGAAGGCGCAAGTGCCGAACGCCGGTTATCTGCTGTCGGGCCGCTTTTAAGCCCGCTTCTAGTCCCGTTCCTCAACAGAACGGTTTCGCGCCGCCTGGTGATCAGGCGGCGCGATTTTTTTTCGACCCGTAGACGGGAATAAACGCACATGTCGCCGTGTTTGCTTGAGTGAAGCCTCCGTGCTATTGCACGCGGCTGCCGGACAAAAGCGGATAAAAGACATGGCAAAGATATTGACGATCGAAGACGACGAACGGATCGCTCGGGACGTCGTGCGTGCGCTCGCCGCGAGCGGCTTGACCGTGGACCGCGCCCGCACGGGCCGCGAGGGACTGGCGAAGGCGCTGGCGGGCGAGTACGACCTGGTGACGCTCGAGCAGAGTCTCTCCGACCTCGACGGCTTGGCGATCGTCACGACGATGCGCGGCATCGGCATGGAGACGCCGGTGTTGATGATGAGCGCAATGTCGGAGGTCGATCAGCGCATTCAGGGATTGCGTGCGGGCGCCGACGACTATTTGCCGGCGCCGTTCTCGCCAGAAGAACTGTCCGCGCGCGTGGAAGTGCTGCTGCGTCGGCGTAATCGGGTCGCGAAAAGCGAAACGCTGCTGCGCCAAGGGGCACTCGAACTCGACCTCATACGGCACAAAGCGAGGTGTCGCGAGCGTGAGCTCAAGCTGCAGCCCACCGAGTGGCGCATGCTCGAATTCATGATGCGGCACGCCGGAAAAATCCTGACACGCACGATGATTTTGGAGGGCGTCTGGGACTGCCGCTTCGATCCCGGCACGAATCGCATCGACGTGCATGTCGGGCGCTTGCGCAAGAAAGTAGACACTTGCGGAGAGCGTTCGATGATCCGTACGATTCGCGGTTCCGGGTACGTGTTCGGTTGATTGCGATCAGACTCGGCTGGGCAGCATCGGAGCATGCATATCGGCATGCTCCGAGCCAAACTTTAGGGTGCAGCCGCAAATAAAATCTCGGTAAGGAGTCTTTTTATCGAATCGACGAATACCCCTACGTTTGCGCGTGATTGGACACGTGTCTGTCACAGTCCGTCCACGATAATCCCCGCGCCCAATCAAATACAAACACATGGGCCGCTCGCCAAACACAGGCGAATGTCGAGTTGTAGAAGTTCGACTTCGGGGAACACAGATGACCATCCGCCACCGCATTACCTTGCTCGTCGTTTTGATGCTGCTCGCGCTCTCCGCGATCGGCGCCTACGCGGTTCTTCAGACGCGCAACAGCGCCGTCGATGTACGGCAAGTCACCCAGGGCGTCGTGCCCAGCGCGCTCGCCTCCGCCGATCTCGTGTCGGAAGTGAAGGACGTGCAGCTCGCGACGATGACGCTCGTGTACGCACCCGACGCCAACATGGTCCAGCAGGCTCAAGACCAGTTGAAGAGCAAGCAGGCGTCGCTGCAAGCCGCGCTCGACGTGCAGGCGAAAGCGGCGCGCGGCCAGGCGCAGACGGGTCTCGTCGCGCAGGCGCGCGAAAGCCTCGCCAACTATTTCGATGCGATCAACCAAACCGCGCAGATGAAGGCGGCCGGCAAGAACGAGCTCGCGCAAGCGTTCCTGTTCGCGAACGTCGCGCAGTATCGCGACGAGCTCGAAGGCATCGTCGAGACGCTGCGCATCGAAAAGAATCGCCAGAAGGACGACGCGATCGCTGCGCTCAATGGCGCGCTCGCGACCACGACGACCGGCATCGCCGGCGCGACCGGCGCGGCGATCGCGCTGCTGATCGGGATCAGCTTGCTGCTGTATCGCCAGATCACGCGGCCGCTGTCGAGCATGCAGGCTGAGATGAGCGAGATCGCAACGAGCCAGGACTTCACGCGCCGCGTGCCGGTCGGTCGCATGGACGAGATTGGCTGTTCGATCGTCGCGTTCAACGGCATGATCGAAAAGATTCAGCAAAGCTCCGTGCAACTGAAGCAGAAGACCGCCGACATCCAGGCGATGCTGCAGAACATGCAGCAGGGCATTTTGACGGTTGTCGACGGTGGCGTCGTGCACCCGGAGTACTCGGCGTTTCTGGAGGCGATCTTCGAAACCAAAGAGATCGCCGGGAAGCCGCTCCTCGAACTCGTGTTCGACGGCACGGACGTGGGCAGCGATGCGCGCTCGCAAATCGAAGCCGCGCTCGACGCCTGCCTTGGCGAAGACAGCATGAACTTCGCGTTCAACGAGCATCTGCTCGTCAACGAGATCGCGAAGACGATGGCCGATGGCCGCGTGAAGATCCTCGACCTGAGCTGGTCGGCGATCACCGACGAGAACGACATCGTCGCGCGCTTGATGCTGTGCGTGCGCGACGTGACGGAGCTGCGCGAGCTCGCCGCGGAAGCGGGCGAGCAGAAGCGCCGCCTGGAAATGATCGGCGAGATTCTCGCGGTGAGCGAAGAGAAGTTCCACCAGTTCGTCGAGAGCTCGAGCAGCTTCATCCACGAAAACGAACACATCATCCGCCAGCACGACGTGCCCGACCACGAAGCGGTCGCGAAGCTGTTCCGCAACATGCACACGGTGAAGGGCAATGCGCGCACCTATAGCTTCCAGCACCTGACCAGCATCGTCCACGAGACGGAGCAGCGCTACGACGCGCTGCGTCAGGAGCAGGGCGGCGAGCTGTGGGACCAGCAATTGTTGATCTCCGATCTCGAGCGCGTCAGGTCGGCGCTCGAAAGCTACGCGACGATCAACGAGGTGAGTCTCGGCCGCAAGCGTGCGGGCGCGGGTGCAGGTGCAGGGCAGCAGGCCAGCGCCGGCGGTTACCTGATGGTGGACCGTGAGCACATCCAGCAGCAACTGCGCTTGCTCGAAAGCGCCGATCCGGCGGACACGCACGCGTTGCTGTCGATGCGCGAGTCGCTGTACCGCACGCTGCGCCTGCTGGGCACCGAAAGCCTCGGCGACGCGCTGAGCGGCGTGATCGGGTCGCTGCCGTCGCTCGCGAACGAGCTCGGCAAGGAAGCGCCGCAAGTGCGCATCGACGACAACGGTTACTGGGTGCGCCACGAGGCGTCCGGCATGCTGCGCAACGTGTTCACGCACCTGCTGCGCAACTGCGTCGACCACGGCATCGAACCGGCCGCCGAGCGCGTCGCGCAGGGCAAACCGGCAGCGGGCTTGATCGATCTCGAAGTCGGCGTCGACCATCACGCGCTGCAGATCACGGTGAGCGACGACGGCCGCGGCCTCGCACTCGCAAAGATCCGTCGCCAGGCGATCGAGCATGGCTGGCTCGCCGAGGGCGAGCAGGTGAGCGACGAAGCGATCGCGGAATTCATCTTCCGTCCGGGCTTCTCGACCGCGCAGACGGTGAGCGAGGTGTCGGGACGCGGCGTCGGCATGGATGCGGTGCGCGATTTCGTGCGCCGCGAGCAGGGCCGCATCGAGCTGCGCTTCACCGACGACCACCCCGGCGCCGACTATCGCCGCTTCCAGACGATCGTCTATCTGCGCGAAGACTGGGCCGTGGACAGCCTCGGCACGACAGGGAAGCTTGACGGCGTGACGAAGGGCGCGGCGGCGAGCGACGAGCAGCCGGCGACGGCGTAGGCATCGAAGTCACAATCGAAGTCACCATCGAAGTAAAAGCAGGGCAACGGAGCAGGTGGTAATGGAACGTTATCTGGTGGCGGCCTGTGCCGGGGGCGCGCTCGTCGCGCTCATCGCGTTGGGGTTCTATCGCTGGCAAGCGAGGCGCGCGGCTCGCGCGCAGCAGGCGTTGGCCGCCGAGCTGCAGGATCGTGCGCGCAGCAGCGCGGCCGAGCTCGAGGCGCAGGCGGCCGAGGAAGCCAAGCGGCGCGAGGCGCTCTTTCAGGAAGAGCTCGCACGGCTGCAAAGCGAGCTCGATCGGAGCGAAAGCGAACAGCGCGAACTGCGTACCGCGCTCGCCGCCGCGACGGCAAAGAACGACGAATGGCTGCAGCACGCAGCGCGGATCGCGAGCGAATCGGCCCGCCTGAAGGGACTCTCGATCACGTTCGAGCGGTGGCACGAGCAGATGATTTCGCTGATGGCGCAGAACCGCGACATGCACGCGAAGAATCACGAGCTGGCGTCGATCGTGCAGCACGTGCTGATCGTTTCACTGAATGCGTCGATCGAAGCGGCGCGCGCGGGTTCGGCCGGCCGCGGCTTCTCGATCGTCGCGAGCGAGGTGCGCACGCTCGCGTCGCGCTCGCAGGAGTTGTCGAAGAGCTACCGCGACAGCCTGCATCGCAATGACCTGACGACCGCCGCGACGTTCCAGGACATCCAGGCGGGCGGCAAGATGATCACCGCGTCGCTCGGCAGCGTCGAGATGCTCGCGAATCAGTTCCAGTCGAAGCTCGAGCAGGTTGCCGCGTGATCACCGACGACGCCAGGAAGAGCTTCGAGACGATCTTCGCGCAGGCCGCGCGCTCGCGTCTCGCACCCAATGCGGGCGATAGCTGCGAGATCACGGTGGCCGATCCGCAAGGGCGCGGCGACACGCTCGGGCCGCGCGCGCTCGTATTGACGATCTCGTCGATGGCGTTCCGGCTGCTGTTCGTGCTGCATTTCCACGACGACGAGACCACGCGCCAATACTACTTGGGCGCCGATACGAGCCGCACGTTGTCCGAGGTGCTCACCGAAACTGGCAACCTGTGTTGCGGTTATATGAACCAGCAACTGGTCGCGCACTATCCGGACCTCGGCATGTCGACGCCGTACGAGTTGAGCAGCCGCTGTGTCGACTACGTCGACGAGTTGAAACCGGACCACGTCTGGGCGTACGACGTGCTGATCGGTGGCGTGGCGCGACTGGGTGTGACGCTGTGCGTCTGCACGAAGGCGCCGCTCGATTTCAGGGCCGACGTGGTCGAAGAAACCCAGAGCGAAGGCGAACTCGAACTCTTCTGATCTACCTGTCACGCGAGAAACACGATGAATACGAACAGGCCCGTCAGCAAAGTGCTGGTGCTCGACGACAATCCGGACCACGCCGCCGCGCTCAAGCGCTTCTGCGACGAGCACAACCTGATCGCGTTGACCGCGCGCGGCCACCGGCTGACGTCGGTGCTGCGCTCGAACATCGATCTGGGCGGCGTGCTGCTCGGCGACGATTACGGCGGATCGGTCACCGAAGCCGCCGCGGTCGCCGCGCGTATCGATGCGCTGCGGCCGGAGCTGCCGGTGATTCTGCGCCGCTCGTCCGGCACGGCGTTCGACGCGCTGCCCGCCGCGCTGCGCGACGCCGTCTGCGCGAGCTTCGATACGACCGACATGGCGACGTTCAGCGCCGCCGTCGACGAGTACATCTTCAGCCTCGATTTTCCGAATGCGCTCGTGCGCGGCATCTCGGAGATCACCGAGGCGCGCCTCGCGAGCCTGTTCCGCGGACTCGCGGTGACGTGGGACACGCCGAGCATCGTGCGCGACCGCATCATCTTCGGCGAGGTGTTCAGCCTGATTCCGCTCGAGAGCGCATGGTGCCGCGGCTACATGCTGATCCAGACCGACGAGGAGCCGCTGCTCGCGATGATTTCGCGCGGCGGCGAGGTGCCGGCGGGTTTTCGTGACCTCAACAACGTGCTCGGCGAACTGACGAACCTGATCTGGGGCGCGTTCAAGAACCGCTTTCTTGACCAGCAGCCGCTAACGGCACAAAGCCAGATTCAGGTGCCGCTGCTCGTCAACCATCGGCGCCGGTATATCTCGTTTGGGTCGAACAATCCACAACTGTGCTTCCGCTACCGCCTCACGGACGAAGCGACCGGACAGGCGGTCACGATCGACCAACGTTTTGTATTCAGTCTGAGCTGGTCGCCGGAAGATTTTTCGGAGAAGACCGCGGACGTCGACGAGCTCGTCGAAGCGGGCGAACTCGATCTATTTTGAGCTTCTGCAACAAGGGGAAATGACATGGCTAAGGTATTGGTGGTGGACGATTCGAGCACGGTGCGCGACGAAGTGGCGGGCTTTCTCAAGAAGGCCGGCCTCGACGTCGCAACGGCCGTGGACGGCAAGGACGGCCTTGCGAAACTGAAGGCGGACTCGGGCATTCGCCTCATCGTGAGCGACGTGAACATGCCGAACATGGACGGCCTGACGATGGTCGAGAAGATTCGCAGCGAGCTGGCGAATCAGACCGTCAACGTGATCATGCTGACGACGGAAAGCAGCCCGGCGATGAAGGAACGCGGCAAGGCGGCGGGCGTGAAGGGCTGGATCGTGAAGCCGTTCAAGGGCGAGGCGGTGTTGGAGACGTTTAAGAAGCTGGCGGCTTAAAGCCGGTTCTAATCAATAAGGGAGGGCTGCCCTAGCAATCGCTGCGCGATAGGGTTCGGCTAGCGCTGTCCCTTCCCGAAACAGGATGCGCATCGCCCAGCATGCTTCGGAAGGAGAGACCGCGCGCAGGTTTTGCAGCGCCGAAAGGAATTTCAGCGTCTCCTGCGGAGACAGCGTCGCCATTATTCTGGACAAGGCTTCGTCAACATCCTCCTGCTTAACCGAAGGAATGCGATCTTGTCGCAGTTCGGCTAGCGCCGCGTCGCCCGCGAGCGTAAACCAGAAATCGGCGTCAGCTTGGTTGAGCTCGATCAGGCCCTTGTCCATTGCGCTGGGCCCCGGTGTTGATGACGGTCCCTGAATGATCGACACGCACTCGGCTTCGCTTGCGTCGTCGAGTATCTTGGACACAATTCTCATCCTGGTCTCGAGCGATGCATCGTCAAGCCTCTTCAGGCCATAGAGCGACAAATCGGTTCCTTTTCTAAATACATCCTCGCGCTTCGTTTTTGCCGTGAACGCCTGAAGGGTTGGGTCATTGCGCAACCGTATGGCGAGTCTTGCGTAGCTCGCATGGATGGGGGCGGATTCCGGGTAGGGGTTGTAGATCGGCGCGCCTTGGATTTTTTTCTCGGTATCCGGGGCTGCCTCTGCGCACCCGATTCCCAATGCGAGCACAAGCAGCACACACTTGCCGAGTTTTTCTAGTGAATACATCAAGATGATTCTCGTGTTTGTTGAAAGCCAGTGTCGGTTCTACCTGTGCTCGATGTGCACCTTGGCTTCAGTGCGGTTGCGGAACCATTTGCGATTCGGCAGTTCATCGCGCAGCTTGCGTCGCTCATCGCCACGAGTTGCTGTTTTCTTTCACAGCTTGAAAACCGGCAAGCTCATGACTGAACGCGTGGCTTGAAGATCGCATTGCCGATTGCATAGCTCGGCAAGGCCTTTGCCAGCGAAATCGCTGCGGACTGTATCAGCATCAGCCCAGGATTCGCCCCCCCCGGCGGCGAAATGTCGCCGCCTCCCGAGATGACACTTCGAAGCATGCGCAATCGCTTGTGCGATTAACCCGCATTCGGAATGCATAGGATTGGCGTTTCGGACAATTCCTATATGAGGTGATGCGGTCTATCGGATATGTTTCGTTCTCCAAAAATAAAAAAGATGGAGAGCAAGCGATGGATGATCTGGATTGTGTAGAGCCACGTTCGATCGATAGCGCGACGCCCTTGCATTCGGTGCGGTGGCGCATTCAACCGGATGTGAGGCGTGAATCATGTAGGAGGTGCGCCCGATGAGCGCGCCGAAGCGGCTGCGAGCGCGCAGGTACGATACCCAGACCAAGCTAATGCGCATGCGCGACTTGGAGCCGGAAGACGCGTCCTGGGTGCGCTATCCGAACAGTGCGTGGCTCGCGATCGAGTCCAAGGCGGAAGCGGCGCTGATGCACCAGAACATCGAGCGTCAGTGGGAGCATGTCGACGGCTACGAGCTAGCCGACTTCCTCAACGAAACGATCGACTCGGATTGGCGCCGAGCACCGGTACGCGAGCATGCGGTACGGGTCAATCAACTGCAAAGGCTCAGAGATCAAATTGACTGCGGACACTGGGTGGTGCTGGGGTGGACCGAATGCAACATGGTCGAATGGGTGGAAGACGCCGGAGTGCTTGGGGGCGGGCGCTGGCAACTGTGTTGGCAGTGGAAAAGCGTAGAAAATGGCAGTGCGTTGGTCCGGCACTTGAATGAAGTGACTCAGCGGCGCTGGCGGACGAGCACGCCGAACCGTACGCCGCTATCAGGGGAGCCGTTTCGGGCACAGTTTCATGCGCCGAAGCCTGGGGTGTTGGTGGCGGATCGCTCGGGGAGCATCTGGCCAACGATGGGCGGAAGCCGCGCACGAACCGATGAAGATGAGTTGACGGGCGCGAGTGGTCGAAGTGACGACTGGACATCACAGTCAAAGACGGCCCTGGCGTTGCAGAGTGTTGCCAACGCCCTGGATGCGATCGCGGGAGTCGGCGGAAGGTTACCGCCGGGGGCAAGTCCTGGGATGGCGCCGGCCGGGGCTGCGGTGAGGGCGTTGGCGAGGGTCGTGCCGGGGTATGTGCCTAGTAATGCGATCCTTTCGAAGGTAGCGGGTGACGGTAATGACACCCCGAGCCCCGCGCTATCAGGTGATCCATATAATCCGTCCAATGTCGACGCGCGCGTCAAGCCCAAGTATCAAACGAATCCGGCGCACGATACGAGCAACCCGTTGTACAACCCTCGGAAAACACCAGAGCCGTCAGACGCTCGAAGTGCATACGAGAACGGCGCGGTACGCGGTGGTATGGGAACATGGTACGCGCAAGGTGAAACTGGCTATTACCAATATTTCTCAGACAACGCTGGAACGGTCCACTTTAGCGGGACAATCCAGGCCTCGAAGGTTCCAGCGAGCGTCCTAAAAATCTTTAGGAAATAAGTATGCTATACGGCGACAAAGAAAGGTTCGGGATCGAATTTGACTTGAACGATGATCCTGGTGGCGCGTGGATGTTTGGCAGATTTTGCTATTGGATCGGTGGCGAACAAGTAGGGAGCTTTGATGAGGGAACCTCATTGCGTGATGTCCTGTTTTCGATGAAGTACATCATTGGTGATGCAGGAAGCCGTACAGCACCGTCTCTGGCACTTTGCGATACGAAGGAAATTTTTCGCCTGATTCAGGAGTCTTTGGACGAAAGCGGCGACGGTATATCAAAGCTGATTCCTGCCGAGTTAATGCCGGGACAATTTGACATTTGTCCGCGCGTTGACATCTTCGACGCTTGGCATATCTACCTAGTGGATGCGCGAGAGATTTCGAAGATTGTTTGTTCGGCGGACGGAGGAAATACCGTGGTGGCTATCGAGTTACCGCTAGGAGAATTCGATACGATAGCTTCTTCGGTCTGCGAAAAACTCGATGGCCTGTTGGAGACATTCCAGTGACGAGTTAGAAACGCCGGTAAGTGGAGGCTGTGGGCCATACACAGGGGGATGTGCCTAGTAATGCAACGCTCAAATGTGAAGACCGTATCCACAGGTCGAGGCGATGTCAGCATCGGGACATTGGATGGTGGAAGTGCGGTGATACTGCGCCCAAGCAAGGACGGCCGTACGACCATCGAATTTCAGAATGCAAACGGCCGTACGACGAACGAGATCCGATATGGATCGAAGTGAAAGGTTGATGCACCTACAAGCTCGTGCCTTGGTTGAGGTGAGGATGATTCTCTCGAACAGCGGTGGGTTGAATGCTGAGGAGATAACAAGGCGCGATTGGGTGGTCGGGTGGATCGATGACAAATCTATATTCGATGCCGATGCCACTCATCTTGCGCACGCGCTTCAATTCGAGGGGCGAGAGAATTTCTTTGTTGCAAGAGTGTGCGACTTGCTAAACATGAGGGAGTCTGTACCTGTTTTTCGATTTGCAGCTACGAAGGATGATATTGAAGAATTTCAGGGAGCGGCTTGGTATGAGATCAACCTCGACGATTGCTTGTTGTTTGATCAGCCGCTCACCTGCGCTGTACTGCGCCCTGGAACCGTCGATAAAACAACGTATGTAGGCAATGCGGTATTCATCGAGATGGCCGGTTGTGATTCGGATTGATCGGGGTAGAAGCAAGAGGCGCTGCGGCAAGCGGCCTTTGAGCTTCACGCGCTCCCCCCGAATTGCGGAGTAGCATGCACGCTGAGTCCGCACCCTCACCGATCGGCGACGGTCCTATACGGGTGTATGAAACTCGTCGTGCGCGTTGTCTCAAGCACGTCACTTCCCATCGCGGCATCGCCGCAGACAGAAACAGGAGCAGAAATGTCAAAAGTTCTGGTGCTGTATTACTCCTCGTATGGTCACGTTGAAACCATGGCGGAAGCCGTCGCCGAAGGTGCGCGCTCGGCAGGCGCCACGGTCGACGTCAAGCGGGTGCCGGAAACGGTGCCGCAGAGCGTGGCCGAGGCCGCCCACTTCAAGCTGAACCAGCAAGCGCCGGTTGCCGTAGTCGACGATCTCGCCAACTACGATGCGATCGTTGTCGGCACGCCGACACGCTTCGGGCGCATCTCGTCGCAGATGGCGGCATTCCTGGATCAAGCCGGCGGCTTGTGGATGCGTGGCGCGCTGAACGGCAAGGTAGGCGGCGCTTTCACGTCGACCGCCACGCAGCACGGTGGACAGGAAGCGACGTTGTTTTCGATCATCGCCAACCTTCTGCACTTCGGCATGACCATCGTTGGCCTGCCGTACAGTCACCAAGGGCAGATGACGATCGACGAAATCGTCGGCGGCTCTCCGTACGGCGCCACGACCGTCGCGGGTACGCAAGGTCAGCGCCAGCCGAGCGCGATCGACCTCGAAGGCGCTCGCCACCAGGGCGAACTGATCGCCAAGACAGCCAACAAGTTGTTCGGCTGAAACTTACGCTGGCTCGCTCTCTATCTATGAGAGAGCTGCATGCGGGCCCCGGCCCGCATGCAGCAAACTAGACGACACCTTTCAGACAATCCTCTGCACGCCATCCGTGCAGCCACTGCAACCCATCGTAGAACTGCTCCTGCGTGCGGTCGATCCACAGCGAGTTGCGCACAAGGCGCTCCACGCCCTTCGCGTGATAGATCCGGCCCATCTCGCGCGCCGAGTACAGCACCCGCGCGGTGCGCGGAATGCGCGCTCTTTCATACAGCTTGAACGCGGCCTCAAAGTCGCCATCGGCCGCTTCGACCGCGGCGCCTAGCGTGATCGCATCCTCGAGCGCCTGACAGGCCCCTTGCGCGAGGTATTGCGTCATCGGATGCGCCGAGTCGCCGAGCAGCGTGACCCGGCCCACGCTCCACTGCTCGACCGGATCGCGATCGGCCGTGGCCCAACGTTTCCACGAGGTCGGGCGGTCCAGCATCTGATGCGGCAACGGATGAATGCCCTCGAAATACGACAACACTTCCTCCTTGCTGCCGTCGGTGACACCCCATTGCTCCTGCTGCCGGCTATGGAACGTCACGACGAGGTTGTACTGCTTGCCGCCGCGCAACGGGTAGTGCACGAGGTGGCAATGCGGCCCGGCCCAGACCACCGGCGCGTTGATCTGCAGATCCGGCGGCATGTTCTCGACGTCGACCACCGCGCGATAGACGACGTGCCCGGTCACATGATGCTCGTCGCCGATCAGCGCGGCGCGCACCGCGGATTTGACGCCGTCGCAGCCGATGACCGCGTCGGCGCGATAGCGGGTGCCGCGTTGATCGATGACGGTCGCGCCGTGTTCATCCTGCTCGATCGCCTGCACCTGCGTGTTGGTGCGGAACTGGATCAGCGGACTCTCGCGAACCGCTTCGAGGATCGACAGGTGAATATCCGCGCGATGGATCACGGCATAGGGATTGCCGAAGCGCTGCCGATATGGTGCGCCGACGTCGATTCGCACGACCTCGCTGGCGTCGACGGCGTCCATCAGCTTCAGATAGTCGGTGAAGACCGCGCGACGGCGGGTCGCTTCGCCTACGCCGAGCGCGTCGAGTGCGTTGAACGCGTTCGCCGCGAGCTGGATGCCTGCTCCGATCTCGCCAATCTCGGGCGCCTGTTCCAGCAATTCGACGCTGATGTTCTGCCGGGCCAGCGCTAGCGCTGCGGCGAGGCCACCGATGCCGCCGCCGACTACGATCACGCGGCGTGTGCCTTTGCTTGTCTCACTCATGTTTGTCTCCTTGCTTCAAGCCCGCAGCCTCAGGCCTTGTAGTCCGGCTGACGCGCCGGCTGTGCAATCTCGAACGCCGGGTGCTCGATCGCATGGTGGTACACCGCCAGGCTGCGTGGATAGGCGGAGAGATCGCAGCCCATGCGCTGCGCGTTCCCGATTTGCGGCACGAGGCAGCAATCGGCCAGTGTGGGCGCCGCGCCGAAGCACCACGGGCCGTGCCCGTATCGCGCGAGCAAGCGTTCCACCCCGGCCATGCCTTGCGCGATCCAGTGCTGGTACCACGCATCCTTCTGTTCCGGCGTCACGCGCAGCACGTCTTGCAAGTAGCGCAGCACGCGGAGGTTGTTGAGCGGGTGAATGTCGCAAGCGATCAGATACGACAATTCGAGTACACGGATCCGTGCGTCGAGTTCGAGCGGAATCAGCCGAGGCTCCGGATACTGCGCGTCCAGCCATTCGATGACGGCGAGCGACTGTCCGAGGCGAAAGTTGTCGTCGACGAGCGCGGGCACCGCCGCCGATGGATTGACATGGTCGACATAGTCCGGCTCGCGATGCGCGCCGGCACGAATGTCGACCGGAAGATAGTCGTAGGTGAGCCCTTTGAGCGCGAGCGCAATGCGCACACGCCAGGACGTCGAACTATTGAAAAAGCTATGAAGCTGCACGATAGCGTCCGCCTGGTTCGGTTTAAACGGTTTAAACGATGCGCACCGTCAATTCGCCGAGACGTTCGACGCCGACGGCCATCACGTCCCCGCGCTTCACTGCGCCGACACCTTCCGGCGTGCCGGTGAAGATCACGTCGCCCGGCTCGAGGCGGAAGTACTTGGACAGATCGCTGACCGTTTCAGCCACCGACCAGATCAGATGGGACACATCGCTTTTCTGCTTCGTTTCGCCATTGACGGTCAGCCACAACGCGCCTTGCTCGAAATGACCGACCGAGCTGGCCGGATGAATCGGACCGATTGGCGCCGAGCGGTCGAACGCCTTGCCGATTTCCCACGGGCGGCCCATCTCGCGCATCTTCATCTGCAAGTCGCGCCGCGTCATGTCGACGCCGACGGCATAGCCCCAGACGTGGTTGAGCGCTTGAGCCAGCGGAATGTCCGAGCCGCCCTTGCCGATGACCGCGACCAGTTCCGCTTCGTAGTGGTAGTTCTGCGTCTGCGCCGGATAAGCCAGCTCGAGCGTTTCGCCGTACGCGACCGGCACCACGGCATCGGCGGGCTTGCAGAAGAAGAAGGGCGGCTCGCGGTCCGGATCAAAACCCATCTCGCGCGCGTGGGCTGCGTAGTTGCGGCCGACGCAGTAGACCCGGCGCACCGCGAACTGGTCGTCACTGCCGACGACGGGAATACCAATGGGGGCTTCGGGCGGGAAAACAAATGCCATGATGATCGACTCGCTCGTACAGAATTAGAAAAAGAGAGAACGCGTTCAGATGCGCTCTTCGCGCAGCAGGTTCAGCGCAGCGAGCACGGGCCGGTCGGAATAGCTGAACAGCACGCTTTCACGTTGCGCCGACAACTGCACCGCTTGCCACGACGGCACGACGAACACGTCGTGCTCCGCGAATGCAAACTCAGCGCCGCCGATGTTGACCGTGCCGTGTCCTTCGACAACGCAATACACAGTGGCGTCGGTGCTGCGCGAGGCTCGGCCCTTGAAGCCTGCGGGCAGGTACTGCATAAACGTCGCCATCGTCGGCATCGGCCAGCCGCCCGTCGTGGGATTCACGTAGCGCAGCTTCACGCCGTCCCACGCGTCGAGCTCGCTGTGGCGATAGAGCGTGTCGAGCGCCTCGCGGCTACGTTCGTACGGATAACTGAAGATAGGCGAGGTGGGGTTCGAAACGCGCTCCCGCACCGGCGCCATGTTGTGGCCGAAGCGCGCAAAGCTGTAGCCCTCGGCGCGCGTGACGGGCTGCGTCGCTTCCGGGTAGGTCTCGGCAAAGCCAGCATCGAGACTCGCGACGAGCGGAATATCGAGCCCGTCGAGCCAGACCACCGGTTCGCCGCCATTCTCGATGGACGGGTTGCCGTGGTCGTGCCACGTCCATGACGGCGTGATGATGAAGTCGCCGGGACGCATGGTCGTGCGTTCGCCGTCGACCGCGGTCCATGCGCCACGGCCTTCGACGATGAAGCGCAGGGCCGATTGCGTATGACGATGACTCGGCGCGATCTCGCCCGGGAGGATCAATTGAAGTCCCGCGTAAAGGCTCGGCGTGATGCTCGACTTGCCCGGGAGCCCCGGATTCTCCAGCACCAGCACGCGGCGCACCGCCTCCTCCGCACTGATGACCGCGCCGGCCTGCATCACCAGATCGCGAATCTGTGCGTAGCGCCAAATCGCGGCCTGCGCTTGCGGCTTCGGTCGAGGGGGCACCAGGGTGTGGAGGGATTCCCAGAGTGGGGCCATCTGCTGATGCGCGATCAGCTTGTAGTAGGCGGCGCGTTGTTCGCGCGCGGTTGCGTCGGCGGGCATCGATGTCTCCTAAGGCGTCTGCTTGATTTATACGTCCGCGAGCTATACCTCGTAAAATGAAGAATTGCTCTGATCCATATT
This sequence comes from Trinickia camelliae, assembly GCF_053525655.1. Classification (NCBI taxonomy): domain Bacteria; kingdom Pseudomonadati; phylum Pseudomonadota; class Betaproteobacteria; order Burkholderiales; family Burkholderiaceae; genus Trinickia; species Trinickia camelliae. The sequence goes on along the minus strand of NZ_JBCHAA010000018.1, from coordinate 62,542 downwards.
GTTTTGGATATACCTAAGAGGGGGGCTCGATGGACTGGACTTATCGATTGCGCCTGCGGCATCTGCAGGTCCTGGTGAGCCTCGCCGAGACCGGCAACCTCAGCCAGTCCGCGACGGCCCTCAACACGACGCAACCCGCGCTCTCCAAGTGGCTCAAGGAGCTTGAAGCGGATGTCGGACTGCCGCTGTTCGAGCGGCACGCGCGGGGTCTGCGGCCGACTGCCTTCGGCGAATCGCTGATCGAGCACGCCCGGCGCATCGAGGCGCATCTCGACGGCGCGCGCGACGACATGCAGGCCTTGCTCGACGGCGGCAGCGGGCTCGTGACCATCGGCACCTCGGGCGTCGCGTCCGGCGATACGGTGCCGCTCGCCGTGTCGCGGCTGTTGGAGCGACTGCCGCGAGCGCAGGTGCGCCTTGTCGAAAGCACGATGAACCAGCTGATTCCGCAACTCGTGCGCGGCGAACTGGACATCGTCGTCGGCCGTTCGGCCCCGGACAATGCTGACCCGCAGATCGAAGCCGAGGTCCTCTACATGGAGCCGATTCATTTCGTGTGCCGGCCGCAGCATCCCTTGGCGGAGAAGGGCGCAGTCGATTGGGAAGACCTGCTCGCGTACCCGTGGATCGTCTGGCCTCGCGGCACGCCCGTGCGCACCGCGTTCGAGACCGCACTCGCAGCCGCCGGACAGACCCTGCCGAGCCGTAGCGTGGAATCGAATTCGTCGCTGCTCAACATCACGCTTCTCAATCACACCGACCTCCTTGGCGTCGCGTCGCATCGGGGCGCGCTGCGTTTCGAGCGGATGAACGCGGTGAGGATCCTGCCCGTGCAGCTTGCCGGCTTCGGCTCGGTGTCGATGTACTGGCGCCCCGACAGCCTCAGCCGCACCGCGGTTTCCGCCGCGCTGGACTGCTTGCGAGCCAGCGCGACCGCCGATGCTCAGCCGTGATTTCCCAATGATCCTTGACAATGCATTATACACAGTAGGATCATGCGATATAGGATGAAATGACGGCGATCGACCCGGTCTCTCGACTCGAATGGCCAAGCCGTCGCTTACGCTTCGCTTGGTTCTATATAGAGAGGAGATGCAATGGGAAATCACAAGCTCCAGCTTTCGATCGCCGTCGGCAACTATGACCGCATACGGCCGCTGGTCGATGGCGATGTCCAGATCGACGGCGTGGATCCCGTTTTCATGCTGCAGGATCCCGAGGAGATTTTCTTTCGGGCCTTCCGGCACGCGGACTACGACATCTGCGAGCTATCGCTCAGCAGCTATTCGGTGAAGACCGCTGCGGGGACGTCGCCGTATATCGCCATCCCCGTTTTTCCGTCGCGGGCGTTCCGGCATACGTCGGTCTACGTGCGCGCGGATCGCGGGATTGAGAAGCCCGAGGACCTGAAAGGCAAGCGGATTGGCGTGCCTGAGTATCAGCTCACCGCTAATGTCTGGGTTCGTATGTTCCTCGAAGAGGAATATGGCGTGAAGGCGTCGGATGTGACCTGGGTGCGCGGCGGATATGAAGACCCGTCGAGGGTCGAGAAAATCGCGCTGAACCTGCCCGGCGATATCAAGCTCGAGGATGCGCCGGAAGGGGAGACGATCTCCAGCTTGTTGGCCGCGGGGAAGATCGACGCTGTTATCGGGCCGCGCGCGCCTTCGTGCTTCGATCAAGGGCATCCGCAGGTCAAGTATCTCTTCGACGATCCGCATAAGACCGCTGCCGATTGGTATGCGCGGACGAAGCTGTTTCCGATCATGCATACGCTTGGGATCAGGAAGACGCTGGCGGAGCAGCATCCGTGGCTGCCTGGAGCGGTGATGAAGGCGTTTGAGAAATCGAAAGCGCTCGCGCTCGCGCGGCTAAGCGATACGGCGGCGACTAAGGTGACGTTGCCGTTTGTGGAGGATCAGTTGCGGGCGGCGCGGAAGTTGATGGGGTTTGACTTTTGGTCGTATGGGTTTGCGGCGAACGAGCATGTCGTTGATCGGTTTCTCGCTCGGCATCATGCGGAGGGGCTATCGAGTCGACGGTTGGAAGCGCGTGAGTTGTTTCATCCGGCCAGTCTTGAGAGCTTCAAGATTTGATTGGGGGTTGCGTGTCTGCTGGTGAGTTGGCGGGCACACGGGGGCGCATTCGAAATGATGGGTGCCGGCATTTCGTGGTTGATTTTGTCTTGTGCGTTGCATCGACAGGTTGAATCCGCAGGCGTCCAGCGTTAGATCAACCGCAACACGACTCGACAACGGCTTGATCTATCGGCCTGACCATTCGCATCAAGTTTTGACGGGGACCATCGTATAACCAAGGCTATCAAAGTGCTTGGTGAGATCGGCCGTGTATTGCAGATTCTCCGTCACTTCGACGATGCCCAAGAGTTCCTTGCCTGCTTGGCTTAGCTGCACGCCGCTCACGCGAAAGTTTGTCATTTGCGCTGAAGTCAGTACCCCTTTCGGGAGTAGGCCAAAGTGACGACTCATGTATCGAAAAGGAATGGCGACCGTATTGTTTTGAACGAAGGTAGACCCGTACATCATTTGTGACCCGAAGTCGCTGATGATGAGCCCGTACTCGAACAAGATGTTTAATTCGGAAAAGCCTAGACCGAACTTCTTTAAACCGTTCTGCGCCGCATCTTGACCAAGGGTTAACACGCGGCAGTCCAAGATATATGACCCGGTTTGGAGCGTGCATGCCAATGAACAGAGTATTTGGAACAACTCCGCTGCTCGGTTGTCTAGCTGCGCCATCAGCTTTACCGTGCGGATTGAGTATGACTTGGGGCGCTTGATTTCGCCGGCAAGAATCTTGCCGAACAATCTCTGCATGTGCTCGCTACTCATGTCCACGGCCTCGCGCTCGAACGCGTTCAACCAGTCTTCACTAATCTCCTCGGGTTCGCTAGCAATCGCGGCTGCATCTTCGTGCTTAATCTCTTGGGCTGTCTGCTGAAGAACTTTCGCTGCGTTGATTTGTTGCCGGAGAATGCGGCTTGCGTGGGTTGCCGTCGCGACCGCGGCAAGCGATCGGTCTACTTCGATTGATTTGGCCAAAGTCTTTCCTGTTGCCTTTATTACCAAAACACGCGCTTCGGAAGTCGCTTTCACCTCGGCTGCCCATCCGTCGATATAAGCATTGGGCAACTTCATTAGGTGGTTAAACGCCTTAGCTACGTTCTTCGTGACCATGGCAGGCATCTTTCCGAAGTGCGTGCCGATTGCGTCAACTATCGTCGCAAGTATCCCATCGTCGGCATCCGACACCGGTTCGATCTCCGAGTCCGGCAAGTCATCCATTTCGCGTGTCCTATTCGATAAAGTGGCCACTCTGCCAGCGAGCGGTTTTGTTAGAGCGGCCGGTTTGGCAAGTAGTGGTAGCGGCTTTGCCTCGGTTACGGAAACTCGAAGTCGCTAGCTGAACGGCAAACTGTCGACATCGAGAAACTTCTGGGTTCGGTCATCAGTTGCTGTCCGGCACAGCCGGCTTTCGAGCAGTCCGGTTCGGTGATACGTCAAAGCGGGGAAGCGCATCATGGCCTATCAACCATGTAATGGCCTTTTGCGTCAGAGGTCAGAGCTTGGCCACTAGCCCTGCCATCGCACGTCGAGCGTTTTCTAGGTAATCGGCTTTGATGTCTACCCGTTGCCCGTTGACGCTTTGGCGGCCTGTGGTGAGCTGCGAAAAAGGCAAGCCCTTGGCGAAGGCCACCACGCCCGTGGTCTGGAAGTCGCGCACCTCCACAAAGCCGGTTTCATGATCAGCAAAGTCAAAGATTTCCGGGTTCGTCCTCAATAGCTGAGCGACGTCGCTATCGATAGCGGTAAGCACGGCGGAGTATGCCGATGCGGCCCCCATGTACTGCGTTAGCCGGTTCTTCGCGATCAGGTGAACCTTTGGGAGTTGGCGGCGCTCGTTCGTGAGCTTTGTGCCGAACGCGTAGGCCGCGTAGATGGCCGAAGGCAATTGAAGACCGTACACCAAGGAGAACGCGTTCTGAAGTGCGCGCCGCGACGAATCGTCGGCCATCACAGGTAGCACGAGCCGCTGCACTGAAGACAGCGCGATCTGCGTGTACATGCTGAAGCTCGGATTGCAGTCAATGAAGACAGTGTCGTAGTCGTTGCTGACTAAGGAGAGAAAGTCGTTCAGCCAGTCGATGACCTTGACCCAGGCGTTCGTGCCCGGGATCTGGTTGTTCGCCAGTGTGTTAACAGCATTTGACTGCAGTTCGAGGAGCGGGTCACCGCAAACCAAGTGGATGTTCCTCGGGATGCCGGGGTTGTACTGCCAGGCGTGAGTGATGAAGTCTGCTGGGTTGATCGTCGGCATCGAATACGGCGACGGCAACCGGGCTTGGAAGTAACCGCCGATGGTGCAGCGTGGTGCTTTCTGCTGTACTTGAAGCAGCCGCTCGCTGCCCCGATTGTTTAGGCCGCCGAGCATCAGTTCCGACAGGTTGGCCTGCGGGCACATATCCACGGCCAACACTCTGCGCTTAGGGTGTACCTCCGCGTAGCCCGCAATTGCCTGAAAGGCCAAGCTCGTCTTGCCCGTTCCCCCTTTGTTGTTCCAGAAGGCGTACCGGATATCCATGCGAATTCCTGCTTTGGTGGATTAAAAGCCAATAATATAACGTTATGGCTGGCTTTTCAAGACAACTTTTTTGCTAAGAATTGGCTTTTTGGCCGATTGCGGGCGCTTACAACTGGCGCTTCGGTCAAGTCAGACGGGATGATCGACATTCATATTGTCCCGGCAACAGGCAGCGGACCTACCTTAACGGCGCATGGTTTGTGGCTGCTGTGTTGAAAGGATCAACGAAGGAACATGCGGGGCCCGTCTGAACGACTACCTGCCCCGTAGCTGACGGCCGTTTTGCGCGGTGCAGTTAGACGCCCGGGAGGGGCACTTTCGGGCCGAGTATCGCCGGCGGTATGGGGCAATGGCCGGCGAGATTCCGAGGATCGTATGGGGTCGGTAAGTATTCGCAGTCCAATGCGCAATCACTCTCATATCGAGGCGAGCTCGATAGCCGGCGGAGGGGAAAGATGCCGAGGCCTGATAGGTAGCACTCTCCTGGCCAATGTGAGGCAACTTTGCGCCCTGATTGCGTTTATCACCGACAACACGTCGTGACTAGTTGCCGCGAAGCGTCACGTACACTTGACGCCGAGGGTGTATGGCCTCCTCAAATACACTACCGTCTTTTATGGTAAATGACCGTCGATGACGATCAGCGCCAAAAGGGGAATAAGATGCATAGCTACCAAATAGTTATAAAGAACTATCGGTGCTTTTCTGATGAAAGTCCTGCCAGATTCGAAATCTCGAAAGGAATGATAGCATTTCTCGGAATTAACAATTCGGGGAAGTCTGCTCTATTGAAATTCTTTCAAGAACTCCGAAATGTGTGGATTCAAGCTTCGACCTTTCAAGGGGTGGGAAGTCCGACAGCTTTCGCTGCAGCATTTATTCATGTTTTTGATCAAGAGGAGGTCTTTTGCGATCTCAATGAGCGGAGCATGTCCATCGAAATGGAGGCATTGAACGTCCCTGAAACCGACCTCTCGAACAGGAAAAATATAACTAAAATCATTCTAAGTTGTGCGCGTACAAATGCCACTCCAAAGCAATGGTCTCTCAAATATTTTTCAAAAAATTATGAAATTCCCACCAACCAGGGGGCAGCCATCATTCCTGATGGATTCAAAATCCAAAATCAGGGCGCCGAATATAATCTCGCGCCAATCCGAGAAATTCTTAATTTGCTCGCTAACTCTCTTTATATCGGACCATTTAGGAATGCAATTACAGTTGGATCGGGGGCTCATTATGAGTTAACCGTTGGTGAAACTTTCATAAATACATGGAATGAGTGGCAAAACGGGGCCAACAAGGCTAATAATCGTGCGATTAATTCGGTCACGGAGAACATCCGGCGGGTAATGGGGTTCTCGCAGCTCAACATCACCGCCTCGATACAAACAAAGACGCTTCAATTAAATATCGAAAATCGGCCATACAAATTAAATGAGGTAGGGGCAGGGCTTGCGCAGTTAATCGTCGTCTTTGGAAATGCGTTAATTCGAAAGCCTGCAATTGTGCTTATAGATGAGCCCGAGCTAAATCTTCATCCGAGGCTTCAGCTTGAGTTCTTGACGAATTTAGGAAGCTACGCCTCGTATGGGGTGGTTTTTGCAACACATTCGATGGGGTTGGCGAGATCGGCCGCTGAAAAGATTTACGCTGTATCGCGAATCGCCGGTAAGTCAAGCATAGCGCCGTACGAAAAGAGAGTGGACCTCATTGAGTTGCTCGGAGAGTTAAGCTTCTCGGCATATCGAGAGCTTGGCTGTAGGAAGCTGTTACTTGTTGAAGGTACGACGGATGTAAAAGTCATGCAACAACTGCTTCGTAAGGTGGGCAAGGACCATGAAGTCGTTGTATTGCCGCTAGGTGGAAATTCCCTTGCACGCGGGGGAGTGGACCATGAGTTAGCGGAATTAAAACGCGTTGCGGAAGAAATTTGGGCGATAGTAGACAGTGAACGAGAAACTGAAGGTGGAGCACCGGCTCAAGTCCGAAGTGAATTTGCAAAGTCTTGTGAAAATTTGGGATTTAAAGTCCTTCTAACAAGTCGGCGAGCAACTGAGAACTATTTTCCGGATTCTGCGGTAAAGACTGCGCTCGGAAATTCTTTTTCGGCCTTGGGACCGTTCGAGCGACTGGAGTCGCACGCGAATGCGTGGGCTAAAGCTGATAACTGGCGAATCGCGCAAGCGATGGAGCGAGCCTCGTTCGAAGAGACTGACCTGGGAGCCTTTATCAACACTATATAGTTCGGTGCTACGAGCTGGTTGCCGTTACACACGGTTGGACAATCACAGATTCGGTGGGTCGATAACTTGCACAACAACAAATACGGACATTGATTTTGGAACTCTCAAACTGTATTGCCCTGGCAGCGTTTGCGGTTGCGTCGATGAGTGCGCTCTACACGAAGAAGCAAAGCGATATCGCCCGGCTTTCTTTACGAAACGCCTACCGTGCCCAGGTATCAGGCGAGCACTCCCGATATCGGGAAGCCTTTAGGGCGATACGCAAAAAGCACAGGGACGAGATCGGAAAGTTGAGCCGGCTGGCCGGGGATACATTGGTCAGGGTCATTAACGAGTTCGATGCCTACGACATCGCAGAACATGCCGTACGCCCGCTGCGCCATCTGCTTCACGAAAGCTCAGAGATGGTATTTGACGCATTCAAGGGGCAACTGGCATGGCAGACTGGCGCGAATATATCGATGCGCTTCCACCATATCGTACGCATCGAAGATTATCTGGAGCCAAGCGCCAACTATTTTGCAGCGGACGACGACAGGATTTTTGAGGCGAAGTACCTTGCAGACAAGAATGCATATCTTGAATCAATGTTGCCAAAAGATCGTTACTTCTGTTCGCTCGTCCACGAGCTCAAATCGAGAATCGATCCTGCTCGGGCTGCGGAACTGCTGATAGCCATCCAAGACGAACTGGAACAGTTCAGGAATCTGCACCAGGAGATCGCCCCGTCCCTGCGTGACACCGGAGCTGTCCTAGACGAGCTCATTGAAGAAGGAATCACCGAGCATTTCCCGTTGACCGAATCGCCACAGCTCTTTTCTGCAATGCGTCGCCAACGAGCCATTCTGGACAGTCTAAGCGAGCTCAGGATCCCTCAGGTTGAGCGGGACAGCGCGCACCACTATAGGAATTTTGTGTCGTTGGGCATACAGGCTTGCGCCGTTCTCCATGCCATCCAGGGTGTTCATTCATGGGGGTGGACGTTCGAATAGCGTTATCTTCGCGCGGCTATCCGAAATAACTGAATGCGCCGTTTCCCGGCTCAAGCAAGCCCCACTTTCTGCGTAGACGAAGGCGAGGGCGCCGTTTGTTGGCCGACGTCCCGCGCCAGCCCCTTTCCCACCAGCGCCATCGCGGCCAGATATCCAAACGTCAGCGCGGGCCCGAGCGTGATTCCCGCGCCGATATAGTGTCCGCCCACGGGCGAGTTCATATCGTTGCCGCATGCATACAGGCCTGGAATCGGCCGGTCTTCCTGATCCAAAACTTCGCCAAGCGCGCTCGTCACAAGCCCCCGGCTAGTCCCAAAGTCCCCAGGCATCAGCTTGACGGCGTAAAACGGCCCGCGCTCGATCGGGCCGATGCAGGCGTTCGGCGAATGCCCAGGGTCGCCCTTATAGACGTTGTACGCGGAGGACCCTTTGCCGAAATCCTCGTCGACGCCACTCACTGCGAACCGGTTATTGCGCTCGACACTGCGCGCGAGCCCGCTCGGGTCGACGCCGATCTTCTGGGCGAGTTCGGCCAGTGTTCGGCCACTGACGAGGTAGCCCGCTTTTTCGTAGCGGGTGAGCGACATGCCAGGCAAGATCACCCCAATCCCATACTTCTTCACCGTCACCGCATCCGCAATCAAAAACGCCGGAATCGCCCCCGCCTCGAACATGCCGAGTGTGAACGCATGATACGAAGCCGCCTCGTTGGTGAACCGCTTCCCATCCTTGCCGACCGCAATAAATCCAGGTTTAGGCCGATCGAGCATGAAGTGCCCCCACTGCGTCGTGCGGCCTGCTTCGTCCGTATAGACCGACATCGGCACGTAGTACCCGGTATCACCAGCGTTGTGATCAATCCGCCCGCCCGCCGACACCCCGAGCCGAATCCCTTCACCGACATTGCTCGTCAACCCGAGCGTGAGATCGACCGTCGGCTTGCGCGAGTGCTCGCGACGCATGTCCTTATTGCCCGGGTAGCCCCCAGTAGCGATCACCACGCCACGTCGCGCACGAACGCGAATCGTGCGCCCGTCTCGAACCACTTCCGCGCCCACAACCTTGCCGCTCTCCATGATCAACTTGGTCGCGGACGAACGCAGCCAAACATCGACATTCCGATCAAGCAGCGTCTTATACAAGCGCGCGATGAGCGCATTCCCGCCGACAAGCCGGGTACCGCGATGATGGCTCAGCCGATCGACACCGTAACGGGCAAAGCGCTTCAGCACATGAACAAACGACCGCACGGACCGCGTAACGGACAGAAAGTGAAGCAGGTCAGGAAGGTCCAGCATCATCCCGCCGAACGGCGCAAACGCCGGAAGCGGGGCGCGCAGGTCCTTGAAATGCGCTCCGAGCTTGCGGCCATCGAATTCGAGCGGGGCGTGGGCACGGCCGAACATGCCACCGGGCAGCTCGGGGCTGTAGTCCGGATAGTGGACTGCCATCACCTCGAGCTCCGAATTCCGCAACAGATAGTCAAGCGCGGCACGGCCCTGAGTGATGTACGCCTCCTGCAACGATCGCCCGACACTTGAGCCGACCGTCGCAGCAAAATACTGCCGCGCCGTCTCAAACGAATCCTTGAATCCCGCAGCCTGCATGGGCGTGCTGTCGACGAACCACATCATGCCCACGGACCACGCGCTGGTGCCGCCGACCTGATCGGTCTTCTCGAGGACAAGCGGCTCGAGTCCTTCGTTCTTCGAAACGATCGCAGCCGTCATGCCGGCCGCGCCCGCGCCCATGATGACGACGTCGACCTCGTGGTCCCAGTGTTCCGTCGCAGTGGTGCTCATTGCATGTGTCCTGTGGTTGGCGGTTTTGCAGTCGCGTTGATCAAACCATCAACGTGCCGAGATTGACGCTTCCGGTGCGCTCTCTCGATGCGATGACTTTCTCAGTCCCATCCTTTCGCACCCGCAACTCGATCGTCGAAGACTGCGCGGTGACGCCGGAGAACCGGAAGTCGCCGAAATGGTCGGTCGTCGTCGTGCGTTCGCCAACGGCGGCGGAGTCGCGCAAAACGACTTCAACCCCCTCCACGTTGCGCAGCCGGCCATCGCCGATGTCTTCGCAGACGTTGCCCGCCACCAGGTGGCTCAGCGCGTCGTCGAGATTTTTGTAGAACACGCGCGGCTTGGTGCCGAACTCAGGGTGAATGACCGACAAGTGCTCCTTTTCGACCATGTCACGCAGCTGTTCCGGCTCCGCCTTCAGCGCGCGTATCGCTTTGGTCGGGCAGGCCTGCGCGCAGCGCGGTTCTTTCCAGCCGGCGTCGAGCAGGTGGGCATCGAAGTTCCAGTTCTGCGGCACCTGTTCCTGTTCGTTCCATTCGATCATTCCGTAAGGACACGACTTGACCAGTTCGCGCCGGCCGCGCGACTTGACCGGGTCGATCATGACGACCCCGTCCGGGCGCTTGTAGATGGCCCCGTCCGGCGCGGCCTTGACGCAAGGCGCGTTGTCGCAGTGATTGCACGCCTGCGGGATATAGGTGACGTCGACGAGCGACCCTTCGCCGCGAATGTGGCGTTCGACGCGGATCGTCTCGAGGCCCTCCGGAGGCTGAGGCGCCGAATAGCCGGGGAAGGCATTGCCGGCGTACTCGTCCTTGGTCGCGATGACGCAGTTTCTGCAATTGATGCAGAGCGATACGTCGATGATCAATGCCCAGCCGCTCATGCTGCTTGCTCCATTGGCGCGTTCCATTTCTCTATCTCCACCCAGCAGGTGTTCGGCATGATCCCGTCCGCGGTCTGGCTCATTTTTCTGCCAGGTGTGAGGAGGTTCAGGCACCCTCCGCGATCGACCACGCCAATCGAGGTCTGGATCAGGTCGAGCTCCGCGCACGATTCGTTGCCGCGCGCGACGCCTGCCTTGATGAGCTCGGAGACGTCCACGGCGCAGATGACCGACGCCTGCGCGTTGTAGACCCGCACGAGATCGCCGCGCCGCACGCCTCGCGCCTCGGCATCCTTGGGGCTCATGCGCAGGACCCAGTAGCGATATCCGCCGACGTTCATCCGGTGCTCGTCGATGGTGTTGACGTGGCTGTTCTTTCCGTCGGCCTGGGTGTGGAAGCTGTAGACCGGATGATTGGTCACGAGCTGCAGCGGAAACGGCTGCTTCACGCCGCTGTCGCGGTTGATGTACCGATTGACCGCCGGCCGCGCGGGATCGATTGTCTCGATGCGGCGCAGGCTCGACGGCACGAACTCGAACTTGCCGGACTGCGTGGGAAGACCCTCGCCGAAGGCGGTCGCGTACACACCCGGTAGCGGGTTTGCCTCGGGCAGATCCTTGGGGCGGCCTTCGGCGAACCAGCGCATGTCGACTGGCGGCTTGTCGTCGTCGGCGGGCGGTGGCACGACGTGATAGCCCTTCTTCAGGAATTTCTTCCAGGTGGTCTGCATCGGCAGATCCGTGGAGTTGAACATCCGTTCGCACCAGGTCAGCTCCGAGCCGCCGCCTTCCGAGTACATGCCGCCGTAGCCGAGCCGCAAGGAGATGTCCAGGAAGATCTGGTAGTCCGATTTCGATTCGCCGAGCGGCTCGATGCATTTGTGCTGCATGATCATCATCCGGTGATTGAGCTGGCTCTGCGCGTGCTGGATGTAGCCGCCGCAGTTGGCCCATTCGGAGATGTCGTCGCGTTCGAGCGCCGTGCAGGCCGGCAGGATGACGTCGGCGAACTGCGCTTCGTTTTCCATCCAGATCGACTGGTTGACGACGAATTCGAGCGACGCGTGGCGATAGGCGTCGACGAGCCGGTTCGATCCCGGGACCGTGCCGAACGACGACGAGCCGTAGCGGTACAGCATGTGGACCTTGGAATAGCCGGGCCGGGGGTAGGCGTAGTGGGCGAATTGTCCTTCGACCGAGAAACCCTCCCACAGATAGCCGTCCGCGGAGCCCTGCGTGATCGCCTCGGCAAACCGCTGGCGCGGAATGGACTGCTTCACCGGGTTGATCGTGATGATGTGAGGCATGCGGCAGTAGTTGTGCGCCGCGCTCGCCGTGTAGTTGAGGTCGCCGGAGATGCCGCCCTCGGCGTAGCCGGGGAAGTAGAAGTTGAGGTCCTGCGGCGCGCCGATCTGCAGGTTGCCGAAATTGACTCCGGGCTTACCCCAGCCCTGCATCGCCATCATCATCACGACATTGCGCGCCCACTGCGCGCCGGTTTCCGTGCGGCACGCGCCGCCGAAGCCAGCACCGAGACCGCCCGCCGCGAGGTAGGTCTTCTTCGACGCCCACAGCGTGGCAAGGCTGCGGACGTCCTTCGCCGCAATGCCCGTTTCGGCTTCCTGCCACTCGGGCGTCTTGGGCACGCCATCTTCTTCCCCGAGCACGTAGGCGCGCCATTCGTCGAAGCCCGTCGTGCGCGACGCCACGTAGGCCTTGTCGTACGTTTCGTTCACCATCCACTCGTGCATGATTGCGATCGCAAAGGCGGAGTCGGTGCCGGGGCGGATGGGCAGCCACTTTCCGCCGAGAAACTGGGCCGATTGCGTCAGGTACGGATCGATGTGGACGAACTCGATGCCGAGCTGCTTCGCCCACAAGCGGCGCTCCGTGCCTTCGAAGCCGGCGTAGACGCCGTTGGTCGACTCGGGGTCGCTCGACCAGAACACGATCACTTCGGCGTGCTCTAGACAATCGACGGTCGTGCCGTAAAAGCTCGGCGTGCCGAGGCGCAGACTGTTGCCGTAGTGATGCATGGCGCCCCAGTACCACCCCTCCCAGCTGATCGGGCTCATTTCGATGCGCGTGTAGCCGATCAGGTTGCCGAAGCGCTGCATCGCGCTCAGGTAGTAGTTGATGTTGCCCCATTGATGGTGCGCGCCCGTCGCCATCGCGATCGCGCCGGGGCCGTACTGCTGTTTCATGCGAGTGATCTCGCCCGCGACGATGTCGAGCGCCTCGTCCCAGCTGATCCGTTCATAGCCGGAGACCCCGCGGTTCTGGATATTGCGCTCGCCCTTGGGGTCGAAATCGACGCGCTTCATCGGGTAGAGGATGCGTTTGTCCGAATACACCAGCGACTTGAGCGAGAGCGCGTGCGGACTGACCGTCCCGCGCCGGGCCGGCGAAAAGCGGCGGCCGCGCGCGGTGATGGTCCAGCTCGGCCCGTCTTCGTCGACGAGGTCGATGGGCGTGGTCCGGATGATCTTGCCGTCCTTGACGAACACGAAGACGGGGCCGCCGTTGGTGAGGGTGACGAAGCGGGTCGTCCCGTCCTTCATCGGCGTGCCCTTGCGCCACGAGGCGGTCTTCATCGTATTGACGAGCTGGCCGAACCAGACGAGCGCCTTGTCGCTGCCGCCCTGCGTGATCTTGAAGTTCTTGAGCGCGTCGATCAGGAACGCGTGATCGGTGGTCGGCGCGAGCATGCGGCGCGCGGTGGCCGCGTCCATGAACACGAGTTCCGCGTCCGGCGCGGCGCATGGCCCCCAACTGCCGGTTACGGTGCCGTCCTTGAAATGAAGCTGCCGCGCGAGGCTGTTGTCGCGCAGCCGCAGTTGGATGACCCATTTCCCCGAGCCGAGGTGCTGGCGCACGCTGGGAAACTTGCGCGCCGCGATACGCAGGACGGCCGGCATGAGCCACAGTATCAATACGAGAAGTTGTCTCTGCATGAGCGTTTTAATCCCTGAGCTTCCGGTCCGGCAGGTCCAGGCTGCGCCACGCGCTATCGGCGATCCTGTTCATGTTTTAGACCCTGCCTGCGTCTCCGTGTTAGCGAAACGAGCCGCGTTGCATGCCTGGCTGTTCCCGCTGGCGCCTCGACGAGCCGATATTGCGGGGCAGCACGGCGCAGCGGCCGCTCGTGTTGTATGATCTTTCTCAAGACGGATCATCTGTGTAGCGATGATGCCGAATGAAATCGATCTATATCGAATGATTGGTCATGGTATTAAAAAAGTCAAGAACTCTTCTGGCGGGGCAGGTTCTTGAGCGTCGATGCTTCGCGGCCCGGATCTCTGTACGGGGCCGCTCATACAAAGGGGAATGAGGGAATGGCTAAGTCGAACTCCACTGCAGCCAAGACAACGAAGGCGGCTCGCGAGCTGCCTGGCGAGTCAACCGAGCATCCAATGTCCGAGCTGTTCGATGACCGTGGCAGGACCGTTCCGTGGATGGCGCGAACGGTGCACCGGCTCTATGACGCCCAGGCGCAAAAAATTCTCGATCGGGAAGACCTCGCCATCGCGTACTGGTATTACCTTCGCGTTCTGGCCGAGCGCGGCGAGTTGAATCAGCTTGAATTGAGCAAGCGCGTGGGGATTGCATCGACCACTGCGGTTCCGGCGCTCGATAACCTGGAAAAGCGCGGCTTGGTGCAACGCGTTCGGGATCCAAAAGACAGACGAAAGTACTACGTCCAGCTCAAGGACGAGGGCAAGCGTCTGGTCGACGACATGCTGCCCGAGATCACGGACATGATTTCGTCATCGCTCGACGGGATCACGCAACGGGATATGAAGGTTTTCTGGAAGGTCATGCACCAGATCGAGAAGAACCTGGGTCAGATGTCTCAGGACGAGACGGTCGAGGACTGACTGCGGGATCGGCGGCAAGACGGATCGAAGCGCCGCGAGCGCGGCGCTTCGATGGATTGCTCCGGCATGTGTGCGCTTAGAAGTAGTGCATCATGCCGAAATACCCCCCTTGTTGATTGTGGCCAGTCAGCGGCGGCGAATCGCCCGTCTCGACCGGGAAGGCCGCATTCGTGCCGTTGAACATTGCTCCGACGGTCAAGTACACGAAGGTCCGCTTGGACAGGTTATAGGTGGTGCCGAGGACGCCTAGGTTTCCGGTTCCGCCGCCGTGATTGACCGTGCCGTGGAACCATCCCGCCTGGAAGGCGAGGGCGGGAGTGGCCTGATAGGAAGCGCCGAGCCACTCTTGCTGGCTGCGTGTCGCGCCGTAAGGGTTGAAGGACGTAGTGATCGTATCCGCTCCCGAGGCCAGCAGCTGATAGCCGGTATAGAACTTGAGCCCGCCCAGTTGATAGGTGCCGCCGATCATATATTCGCGTGACGCGTTGTAAAGATCGGAAAATTTCCCGTTCGCGTCGCGGATTTCTTCATAGACGCCGTAAGCGCTAAAGCTGGCAGCCTGATAGGCGAAGCTCGTGCTGAACTGGCGTCCGGCCTGGAAGTTTCCTGCGGTGTTGCCGAATCCGTTCTGCACGCGGAACGAGAAGCCACCCCACTTCGGCGAGTTATAGGTGACCACGTTGGGGCGGGGGCCCCACGCACGTCCGTAGGCAAAGTTGCCGATACCCGTTGCCTGCTCTCCGAAGGGGTCGATGTACCAGCCGGTTTCGTCGGTCAGGCTCATGGCGCGGCCGAACCAGATGCTTCCGTAAGTGTCGTGCGACAAGCCCACGTAGGAGTCACGGGTCCATATCGTGTTGGGTGGAATCTGGCCCGTTCCGGAAGTGAACAGGCTTTCGAGTTTGAAGACGGCATGCAGACCACCTCCGAGATCTTCGGTGCCTTGCAGGCCGAACCAGCTGTATCCGTACTGGTTGCTGCCGAATCGGAGGTTGTGCGCCGAGCCGCCGTTTGGCGTCGCGACGTTAGTGACGTAGTCAATACCGGAAGCGATGCGTCCATACAGTGTCACGCTGCTTTGGGCGTAAGCATTGCACGTACCTAAACACGTACCTAAAGCCACCATCGTCGTGGCTAAGATTAGCCTTTTCATTTAGAAATCCTTACGGAATAGAAGTCTCCAGGAACTGCTTCGATGCCTCTGATGGGCTGCGTCAATCAAACTGCAAGGTCAAGCCGAACTGCTATTGCAAACAACGTTTCGTCTACTGCTTGAATCTGCGAAAGGTCTTCAGGGCCGTCGGCAGATGGCGAATCAGCGTCGCAAGCAAAATGGCGCATGCCTGCACCAGCAGCTGAACCGAATCGCCCGCACCGAGTGCCAGAACAAGCTGCCCGAGTTGCGCCATGAACAACGCCGCGACAGCGCTTGCGATGACGCTGCCTTTGCCGCCCGTGAACGGCGTGCCGCCGACGACCACCGCCGCGATGGCGGGAAGCAGGTAGTCGTTGCCGGACGTCTGCGACGCGCTGCCGATGAATCCGGCCAAGAGCATGCCGGCTGCGGAAAAGCACACGGCGGAGGCGACGTAAGCGCCGATCCGGTACCACAGGACGCGCACCCCCGCCGCTTCCGCCGCGCGTGGATTGACGCCCACGGCGACGAATTGGCGCCCGACCGCGGTCTTGCGGGTGATCACCCACGCCGTCACGACGAAAGCGAACGCGATCAGCACATTGGCGGGCAAGCCGATCAATTGCGCATGCGAGATCGTTTGCATGATGGCCGGGACGTTGACTGGGACGCTGCCCGTCAACGAGCGAACACTGCCGACGAGCAGCGCGTTGACCGCCAGCGTTGCCACCAGTGGCGTAATGGCGAGCCGGGACACCAGCGTTCCGTTGACGATGCCGACCACGGCGCAGACGCCAACCGTGAACACGACGGCGAGGCTGAGCGAGTCGAACGCAAAGCCGGTTCTGGCCATCACCACGCCCGCCAGCGACACCATGCCGATCGCCGACATATCCAGACCCCGCTGCTGGATGACGAGGGTCTGGCCCGTCGCGACAATGGCGAGGATGCCCGCGAACGGCAACATGGCGAGAATGGAGCCGCGGCTCAGCGTGCCCGGCGCGACGGCCAGACTGATGAGGAAGAGCAGTACCAGTCCGACCCAGATCCATCCGAACTCGCCGATGGCGGGCATTCCGACGGCCCTCGACTTCGAGGAAGATGACGATGACGGCACGTTATCCGGTACCACGGCTGCTCGATTGCTCATGACTTTTCTCATTTCGCCACCGCCATTTCTCGACTCTTCGAATAGAGGGCGACGGACACAAGGATCATTCCACCCAACAAATAGGACTGCCACGAATCTCCGATATCGAGAAACGAGGTGACCACGTTCACCTGAATGATCAGCAGCGCGCCGAGCAGCGAGCCGATGAAGGAGCCGCGCCCGCCGAACAGGCTTGCCCCGCCGATGACGACCGCAGCGATGCTCGCCAGGGTGTAGTTGATGCCGGCGTTCGGATCGCCCGACCCGACCTGCGCCATCATCGGAATGGCGGCGACGGCCGCAAGCAGCGAACAGCCGACATACGCGGCCAACAACGTCAGCTGCGTGCGAACGCCGGCCATGCGGGCCGCCTCGAGCCGCGAGCCGACGCCGCGAAACACGAGGCCGGTCCGTGTCTTGAACAGCGCAAACTCGAGTAAGAGCGCCAAAGCGGCAGCCACGATCGCGATGACCGGCACAAATCCGATCTGCGTGTTGATGGTGTCGAGCAGCGAATCCGCGATGATGCCGCCGGGAACCGGACGCAGAATCAGGGAAATCGCCTGCAACGCCATATAGGTGGCGAGCGTCGCGACCATGGGATGGAGCCGGAAGGGGCAGACCAGGACCCAGTTCACGAGCCCGACCGCGATCGCGACCCCGCAAGCAATGGCCCATCCCGTCAACTGATGGCTCAACGCGGACCCGTCGTTCAGGAAGAACGACTGAATGACAACCATCAATCCCATCAGCGGACCGACGGACAAGTCGATGCCTCCGACAAGCATGAGCGCCTGCTGTCCGTATGAGACGATGGCCAACGTCGCCACGAGCGCCAGCATGCCGCTCAAGTTACGTGCCGACAGATAGGCTTCGTTCATATGCGCCGCATACAAGCCGAGCGCGCAAATCGCCAACGCGAGCATCACGAGGGGGGCCCAGTCTCCGGATGCCCACTTCCAGAAAGCCGGAATGCTTGCCGTACCTCTGACTCGCTCCGTAGTCGCCGTGAGCACCGCGGACGTGATGTTGTTCTCGCTGACCGTGCCGTCCCGCAGTTCCTTGACGATGTGGCCGCGCGAGAAAATCAGCACGCGGTCGCACAAGCCGGCCACTTCAAGCGCGTCCGACGAGACGACGATGACAGCGGTGCCGGCTGCGGCGGCCTCGCGGAGCACTTTGTAGATTTCCATGCGGGCGCCGATGTCCACGCCTTGCGTCGGTTCGTCGACGAGCAACACTTTCGGATGACTGGCGAGGACGCTCGCCAGCACGACCTTTTGCTGATTGCCGCCCGAAAGCGAGCGGATCGGCGTCTCGACTGACGGCGTCTTGACAGCGAAATCCGTCACCGCCTCGCGGGCTCGTCTCGCTTCGCTTCGTTGGTTGATCCAGCCTTTGAGCGAGTCGAACGGGAGACTGCGGATCGAAAAGTTTTCGCGTACGGAAAGCTCGCCGAAGATGCCAGCCCGGTGCCGGTCTCCCGGAAGCAAGCGGATGCCTGACGCCGCGGCCGCCTGGGAATCCCGAAGGTTCACCGGTTTGCCGTTCACGCTGACCGCGCCACGGCTTCGAATCAGGCCGGCCAGGGCGGACATGAACTCGCGCTGCCCGTTACCGTCGATCCCGGCCAGCCCCACGATTTCGCCCTTCTTGACTCGCACCGACACATCGGTGAAGCCGGCGCCGCCCAGCGAGACGACATCGAGAACGGTATTGGTGGAGCCATTTCCGGCCTTGGCGGGAAACTCGCGATCGAGCGCTCCGCCGACGATGAGCTCGACGATTTGCTGCTCGCTAAGACCCTCGGCTTCGTAGGTGCCTTGTCCTTGTCCGTCGCGCAGCACCGTGATGCGGTTGGCGATTTTGTGCACTTCGCGAATGCGGTGCGAGATATAGACGACCGAGCAGCCCGACGCGGTGACGCCGCGAATGCGTTCAAACAGACGCTCGACGTCTTCCGCGAGCAGATGCTCGGTGGGCTCGTCGAGAACCAGCACCTTCGGTTTGGCCGAGAGCGCTTTCACGATCTCGACGATGAAGCGTTGCTCCGGCGTCAAGCTCGAGACGCGCTCGTTCGCATCGATCGCGACGTTCCCGCTCCATTGACGAAGCCGCTGTTGAGCCCATTCGCTAGTGCTCATCAAAGACGGACGTTGCTCGGCCGGCACGCCGAGATAAAGATTTTCGGCGACGGTCAGGTCGGGCATGAGCGCCGGCTCTTGCCGCACGATCGCGAGCCCTAGGCGGCGCGCCTCTTCGGTATCGCCCTGGGTTTGCGTGCCGTCGATGACGACGCGTCCGCTTTCAGGGACCAGCGCGCCCGACGCCACCGCCATGAGGGTGGATTTCCCGGCGCCGTTCTCGCCGACAAGACCGTGGACTTCGCCCGCGAGCACCGAGAACGTCACGTTATCGAGTGCCCGCACACCGGGAAACGTCTTGGTGACCCCATCGATCTGCAGCAGTGAATGCTGTTGGTTCATGACTCGTTCCAAGCTATCAATGTTCAAACACGGCCTTCAGCTTCTGAGGCGGGAGTGCGGACGAGAGGTCGGCATCCGGCGGAGCTGCAGGATCGCACTGCGGGTCGAGCCCCTTTGCGCTGTCCGCGTAGGGGTAGGGGAGAACGGCAGGCGATTCCTTGTCCGCCGTGCCCTCGTAGGCGGCTACGCCTTGGCGTACCGCAAAGCGCACGTAAGTGGTCGTGCCGTCGAGCGAGTAGTAAGGAAATGCCGTTCCCGCCTTCTTCGCCGCCAGGTAATGGCAGTTCAATTCGTTGTCGCTTGCGATGGTCGCGATGGCCGGTACCGGAAGGTGGGCCTGCTCGAATGCCTTCACTGCGGAAAACGCGGTTTCGCCAAAGTCCGTCACGATGGCATCGATCTTCGGATAGTGGGCAATCAGGCCTGCGGTCGCCTTTTGCGCGTCGACGGGGTTCCAGTTCGTCACGACGTACTGCTCGTTCAACAGCTTCAAGTCGGGGTATTTCTTGAGGCCGCTTTTCAGTCCATCCATGAAGTTTTGCGAGGTGGTCGCGCCAGGCGAGCCGCCCATGAACACGACGTTGCCTTTCTTGAGCGTGGTGCCGAGCCAGTCGGCCCAAAGCACGCCGACTTCCTTGGTGTCGCCGACGACGTTGACGACATAGTCGCGTCCCGGCACACCGGGAATTTGCGCGGAGTAGGGAATGACCGATACGCCGGCCTTCATGGCGGCGCGCATGGCGGGGAGTTGCACGGCGCCGAAGTCCGGCACCATGATGAGCACGTTGACGCCTTGCGCGACCATGCTGTTGATGTCGGAGTTCGCCTTCTGCGGGTCGCCGTTGGCGTTGCTGTAGATGACGCGCGTGACGTTCTTGCAGCGGCTCAGTTCGTCTTTGACTTCTTCGAGACCGGTCTTGCGCCAGGTGTTGCCGCCATACCCGTCGGATACGCCGACCACCATCGGCTTGGTGCCGCAGAGCGGCGCGATGTTGCCTTGATGGTTCGCGACGGAATCATCGGCCGCGTGTGCCGCGGTACAAATCAAACTTGCCGAACAAAGCAGGGCGGTACTGGTGAAAACGCTCGAAACGACTTTGAAGAACATGACGATCCTCGACGTGGATGATGGATGCGAAACCACACTTCGTTTGCACCGTCGGCTTGCCGCCGCAAGCGACGCGGTGATCTGGCTACATGATTCTGCTGGAGATGATGCGATACAAGATCGATTTATATCGAATGATGTGTTTCGAAGTGAATGAAGTCAAGAATCCTAGGGAATCTCCCTAGCGAAGGCGTGCATGAAGGCGGCGAGTGCGACTGAACGCGATTGCGGGTCGTGGTGACAAAGGCGGGGTGCGGATTGTTGCGGTGGTGGAACGCTGAATCATTGCAGCTAGGGTTTTTCCTAGGTATTAAGTAATCCTATACTGCGTCCAGCCGTGGCCGGAAGTGGGTTCGTGGCGCCGTTGACAACAATTTCAGTGAGAAAAAGCATGAAGTCGATCACCAAGGCAGTCGTCATTGCTGCCGTCATTTCAGCGCCGGTCGTGACGTTCGGCCAGTCCAGCTCGCAGCTCACTCGCGCGGACGTGCGCGCCGAGTTGGCCGATGTCGAGAAAGCCGGCTACACCCCTCAAGACTCGATTCACTATCCGGAGAATCTTCAGGCCGCCGAGGCGAAAGTCAGCGCGCAACGCGCCGTGGCTCAAGCCACGGAAGCGAAGAGTTATGGCGGACAAGCCGGCGCATCAACCCAATCCGGAAGCACGCCCAATCCGTAACGCGTTGCCATGCACTGAACTGCGGCAGTCAAGCCGCAGTTCGCGAATTGCCTTCTCGCTCAGTCCACCGTATCGCCATTCGCCATCGACATCAGGTTTTGCTCGATCTGATGCAGGACCTTCCAGAAGACGAGTAGCTCTTCCTCGTTGACGCCGTCGAATGATGCGTCAATCAACTTGACGACCTCCGGCATCAATTGATCGACCAGACGCCTGCCGTCGCTGGTCAAGCTCACGTAGTACTTTCGCCGGTCCTTCGGATCGCGGGTTCTCTTCAACAAGCCACGCCTTTCCATGCTGTCCAAAGCGGGTACGGCGGTGGTCGAGGCGATCCCGATGCGCTTGCTGAGCTCCAGCTGATTGAGCTCGCCCCCCTGAGCCAGCACGCGCAAGTAGTACCAATGCGCGATCGAAATCCGCTCCTTGCCGAGTACCTTTTGCGCTTCGAGATCGTAGAGGCGATGCAGCGTGCGCGTCATCCACGGAACGGTCCTGCTCCGCTCATCGAAGACCGGATGCGCTTCCATTCCCCCTGAGCCGCTGGCCGGCTCGGGAGGATCCAGAACCACGTCGATTGCAGTCGAGCCGGACTTGTTCATTCGCTCATTCCTCGGCAAACGGGATGCAACTGGCCGACGCCGCGAGGCACAAGGCCAGCCGCCGCGGCATCTTGCTAGGGAATTCCCTAGGTTCCTTGACTTTGTTCATCCCAAGGCTAATCATTCGATGTAAATCGATCTCGCATGGAATCATCGTAGCACAAACGATGCAGCCGGGGGACGATGGGAACGTTACTTTCACTACCGACGTCGAGGATCACATGATTGAAAAACTGCCACTCTGGGAAGCCGCCAAACGCGAAATGGAGGAGTACCAGTTCATTGCAGGGGCCGAGTTGCAACCCAAGTGGGATGTGTCGGAGAAGATCGCAATCAACGCCGCGGTCTCCGGCCGCTTTGAGGACACGACGTCGTTCCAGGCGTACGTGGACGAAGCGACCAAGGTGCTCGAAGCCGGCGCCTGCGGCGTTCACATCGACTTCTCGTTCATGACCGACGCGCAGGGGCGCCGCATGGATCGCGACATCATCCCGGTCGAGGCCTACAAGCAGGTTATCGAGCCACTGCGCGCTCGCTTCGGCAACGACTTCGTGCCGAACGTGAACGTGCTGCACGGCACGACGTTCGATATGTGCATGGACCCGGCACGCGCCGGGATGTGCGAGGTGGCGCCGTGCGCGCCGGGCCATCCGGAGGCCTTTGCGGTGCCGGCCGTCGCCACGCTCGAAGAGGTCGGCGTCAAGCCCGAGCTGGCGGTCCACAGCTCCGGCGAAATCGAGCTGGCCAAGCGCAAGCTGATCGATACCGGCATTCTCAAGGCGCCGTACAACTGGATCATCCTCTACGGCCTGCCGTTCAACGTCGGCCGCACGCTGGTTTCCGGCACCTGGGTCAGCGACGCCCAGGACATGGCTCAACACATGTTCCTGATGGTGGACCAGATCCGCAAGATCGATCCGACCTCGGTCATCACCGTGTGCGCGGCGGGCCGCTCGACGCTCTATATGACCACCCTCGCCACCATGATGGGTCTGCATATTCGTGTCGGCACGGAGGACACGCCGTGGAAGTACCCGAACAGCGACGAGCGCCTCCAGAGCAACCTCGAGATGTTCAACATGGCGAAAGACATCGCGGGCCTGCTCGGCCGCAAGCCGGCGACGGCGAACGAGTACCGGGCGCTGTTGGGCTTGCCGACCCGTTCGTGATGAGCCATCCGTGGCGCCGCTCGCGGCGCCATTGCATAGACTGGGTGTACGACCGCCGAAGAAAAGCGCTGCCGAGCGCCGGACGGCGGCAGCGTACGAGAGCCAAGGAGGATGACAAATGAGTGATAAGCCGCAGGACGCAGGGCCTCCCGTGCAACTGTGGACTCGGGACGGGTTCCAAGGCGCGTTGTCGGTCGTGACGCGGCCGACTTACGCGCCGGACTATCTTTCGGTGCAAGGCCCGCACGCGCCGCGAAGAGCGGTTCTGGAGCGATTGACGCCTGACGATCAGGACGACGCCGAAGCCCTCCCGACCACGGTCGCCACCTCGAGGCAGGGCGTCAAGCTGCATGTGTCGGGACGGCGCAAGCCGATGCCGTACGTCGTTCGAAACGTCGAGGCGGACGAGATCCACTTCATCCAATCAGGCACGGTCAGGTTCGAAACGGACGTTGGCTGCCTCACTGCGGGCGAAGGCGATTTTGTCTGCATTCCACGCGCCGTGGCCTATCGGTACGCGCCTATCAGCGATGCCATGCGCAGCGTGATCGTCGAAAGTCCCTCGGCTTTGAAGCTTTCGCCGCCCATGCCTTCGGGAATGCTCAACGTCGCGCGGGACGTGAAGTACGCCGAGATTGATCCTGGAATCGCGGCCGGCGGCCCGACGAAACTGGTGTTGAAGACCTTCGACGCGGAGAACACGGTCTTTACGATGCCGCACGATCCGCTTGCGCTTGGCGTGCGGCTGTCGGAGTCCGTGCCGGTGTGGAAGCTGAACCTGGCCAGCATTCAGGTTCACGCCTATTTGCCCGAGGGCGGCCCGCCCAGCTCGTTCTTGTCGTCAGGCACGGGCGACATCTTGATGTTCAACCTGAGCGCGCGTCCCGGGGGACGGCCGCCGGTTCACATCAATGCCGACTTCGACGAATTGATCTGCTATGTGCGGGGCCCGGGCGTGTGGGGCGGCGTCTCGGAGCCCGGCACGCTGACCTGCGTGCCGAAAGGCGTCATTCACCATGGCCCATCTGAGGACGTGCTGGAGGGCTATCAGGCCTGGCTGCTCGAAACGCGTGCGACGATGCGCTGGACGCCGAAGGCGCTTGCCGTCTCGGAGCTGATGGAGACGGGCCAATACGGACCGCATCAGAGCGTGGGTCAGTGATATCTGCAATTAAACAGGATACCTAACGTGGAACCGAAACTTCAACAGCTTCTGGACGAGGCGGACATTCGCCGTGTCCATATCCGCTACTGCCGGGGCGTCGATCGCATGGACTGGGATCTGATCCGTTCGTGCTATCACCCGGACGCGATCGACCGGCACGGGGCCTATGAGGGCGGCGTGGAGGGTTTCATCAAGTGGGCCGCCGAGTTGCTGCCGGACTTCGAATGCACGCAGCATTTCACCGGCAACCAATACGTCAAGGTCGATGGGGACGTGGCTTACGCGGAGCACTACGCGCAGGCGATCCACCGGACCAAACCCAAGGGCGACACGCCGGCCATGGACTGGATTGCGTTCGTCCGATACGTTGACCGCATGGAGCGGCGCAATGGCGAATGGCGCATTGCCGACCGGATGGTGGTGCTCGATTCGCAGCGCTCCGATCCGGTTCCCGGCGATTCGGCGCCGCTCGCGGATTTCCACATCGGAAGGCGCGACAAGGATGATCCGTCGTACAAGTACGGGCTCGTGTGAAGAGGGCGCCCTGCCGTTGCAGGCTCGCACGGCGGGGCGTTCGCATGCGGGTTATTTAATGGTTTCGAGGAAGCAATGGAAAAACCTATTCGAGTGGGTATCGTTGGCTTGAGCACGGAGCGCGGCTGGGGCACGACGGCCCACATTCCCGCCTTGCGCGCCTTATCCGATGTGCTGGAAATCACCGGCGTCGCAAACACGAGTCTCGCCAGCTCAAAGGCTGCAGCAGCAGCCTTTGATATTCCGCACGCGTTCGAGAACGTGGCGGCGCTCGTGGCCTCCCCGGATATCGACGTCGTAGTCGTCACGGTCAAGGTCCCGCATCACCGGGAAGTCGTCACGGCGGCGTTGGAGGCGGGCAAGCGCGTCTACTGCGAATGGCCGCTCGGCAATGGCCTGGCGGAAGCGGTCGAGCTTGCGCGGCTCGCCGACAAGAAGAAGGCGCTGGCGGTGGTGGGCACGCAGGCTGTCGTTTCGCCCGAGGTCGAATTCGTGCGCAAGCTCGTCGCCGACGGTTACGTTGGAGAGGTGATGTCGTCGACCTACCTTGGCTGCGGATTCACGTGGGGCGACGAAGTCACGCGCGGCGACTCGTACGCCATGGATTCGCGCAACGGCGCCACCATGCTGTCGATCATTGGCGGACATGCCATTGCCGCCGTGCAAAGCGTGCTTGGCCCGATCGGCGAGGTCGGTGCGGTCCTGTCGCAGCGCCGGAAAACGGTGCGTGTCGTCGAGACGGGTGACACCATCCCGATGCAGACGCCCGATCACGTGATGATCAACGCTGTCCTGCAGTCGGGCGCGCCGTTGTCGATGGAGCTTCGCGGCGGCCTTCCGCGCGGCACACGGCTGCTGTGGGAAATCAACGGCACCGAGGGGGACCTCCGCATCACGGCGGCGAACGAGCACGTGCCCGTGATCAACATCTCGCCATTGCGTGTCGAAGGCGCTCGGAAGGGGGAGGAGGGGTATCGCGAACTCGAGATCCCGCAGTCGTACTACTTCGGTCTCGAGGATGGGCTCGCAGCTCGCAACGTCGCTGGGATTTATCGGCGGATGGTCGAGGACTTGCTCAATGGAACCGGCAAGGCTCCGGATTTTGATGACGCGGTGGCGCTTCACAAGGTTGTCGACGCGATCGAACAGTCGGACCGGACGGGCAAGCGGGTGCGAGTGGGTTGAGTGCGTCGCGCGCCCAGCGTTGCAGATAAGCATGCTGGGCGCTTGCTCCTCGACACGGCGCGCAGCTAGAACCCGACCTTCCCAATCGACGCGCCGCCATCCACATACAGCGTCTGCCCCGTCATAAACGCGGCGTCGTCCGAGAGCAGGAAAGCCACCGTAGCCGCAATTTCCTCGGGCTTGCCGAATCGCCCCATCGGCACGGCGGACAGGTAGCGCTGCTCGCCCTCGCTGCCCGGCGCGTTGTTCGCGCGGAACAGTTCGGTCTCAGTCGGCCCCGGCGCCACGGCGTTGACCGTGATCCCCGTGCTCGCCAGTTCCAGGGCCCACGAACGCGCGAAGCTGACGAGGGCCGCCTTGGCCGCCGCATACGCCGTGCGATGGGTGATGCCGAGAACCGTCAAGCTGGAGATGTTGACGATGCGGCCCCAGCCCCTTGCGCGCATGCCAGGCAACAACGCCTGCACGGTCTGGACGGCGGGATGCAGATTGACCGCCAGTACCTCGTCGAGTGTGCTCAGGTCGACCTCGCCGATCAGCTGAGGCTTGACGAGACCGACGTTGTTGACCACGCCGTCGAAGTTGTAGCGCTGCGTCAATTCGGCGAGGACCGCGTCGGTCGCCGCGCGATCGGCTAGATCGACGGTGACGAGTTCGCCGGGGTACGGCGCGCTCTGGCGTGCGAGGCCGACTACGCGATGGCCCGCGCCGACGAGCCGCTCGCTCAACGCGAGGCCAATCCCCTTCGTCGCGCCGGTAATCAGGAAACTGCGTTGAGTCATGTAAGGCTCCAGGCAAGCGTTAGACGGCGGCGGATGTAGCGGTCACGTCCGTGGGCTTCGTCCACTCGTTGCCCTTCATGAAGGCGTCGTACGGTGTGTGAACGATGTGATTCGTGTAGTTGCTCATGACCTTGGTCGCGACGCCGAGAACGACTTCGAGCACATTGCGGCGCGTGTAGCCGGCGGCGAGGAATGCCTCCACGTCCGCGTCCGGCACGAAGCCCCGCTCGCGCACGACGATCGTCGCGAAGCGATGCAGCGCCTCCAGTTTCGCGTCGGGCAGCGGGGTGCCGGCGCGCAGCGCGGCGATCACGGCCGGGTCCATCTTGATCATCTTCGCGAGCGTGCTGTGGCCCGCCATGCAGTAGTGGCAGTCGTTCTCGAAGTTCGACGTCAGGTAGACGACCTGCTGCTCGTGCGGCGTGAGCGAGCTTTTCGCAAAGAGATCCCACAGCGCCGTGTAGCCGGCGAGCAGCTCGGGCGACTCGGCCATATGCGCCTGCAGGTTGGGGACAAAGCCGAAAGCACGCTTCGCTTCTTCAAGGGTGGACTTCGATGCGGCGGGGGCGGATTCGATCGTGTAGGACGGGAAGGTGGTCATCTTCTGCTCCGGGTGGGTTGACGGTGAGCAGATGATGCGACGCGCGACGCCCGCGAAGAAGGCAGGCACGACTGATAACAGTCATTCCCCGGCGGAATGGATCGCAAAGAACGCTCGTCAATCTGGCGCTATCGGCCATTCAGCGGTATTTGGCTGACTTTAGCGAAAACGCTATGGGACCAAGGTCCGATTGTCTGATCGGAACCCAACTATCACGATTCATGTTAGCCCCGACCGAAGTCGAGGTAGAGACGCGTTCCATACCGTGACTGCGATATTTCCAATGGAGTTCGTATCATGATCAGGTACATTCGGCTCGTTCTCGCGATTCCGGTCTGTCTGTTTGTCCTGGCCTGCTCGACGAACCCGACCGTTGCCAATGGCGGAGACCCTGAGCTAGTGGCGAAAGCGCAAGCGGCGCTGCAACAACTGTACGACAGCACGCCAAAGGCAAAAGAACTCCAAGCTCAGGCGAAAGGGATCGTCGTGTTTCCCGACATCGTCAAGGCCGGGTTGATCGTCGGCGCGCAAGGCGGAAAAGGGGTGATGTTTGATCCAAGCGGGAAAGTGGTCGGGTACTATCGGGCCCGCGCCGTTTCCTACGGCCTGCAGGCGGGTGCCCAATCGTTCTCGGAGGCCTTGTTTCTCATGACCGACGAGGCGATTACGACGCTCACGAGCGGCACCGGATTGTCGGTCGGCGTGGGGCCGAGCGTCGTGGTGGTGGATGCGGGGATGGCCAAATCGATGACCACGACCACGTTGAAATCCGATGTCTATTCGTTCATTTTCGGCCAATCGGGCCTGATGGCCGGCCTTGGCATGCAAGGACAGAGGATCGTCAAGTTTGACGACGACGATAAGCAGTGACGTGTGTTTTCTTGACCTCCCCTATGCGCTTAGCTACAACGTTGGATATCACTGTTCCAGCGCTTCGAGGAGGCTCGCATGGAAGACCCGTTCCACCGTCCGACTTTCGGTTCCTGTGTGTTTTATCAAGACCCGTTCGCCGCGCTCGATTGGCTCGAAAAAGCGTTCGGCTTCGAGCGGACGCTCGTCGTCGTCGATGACGACGGCCGGCTCGGCCACTCGGAGATGCGTTTCGGCGACGGCTACATCATGGTTTGCACGGAAGGCTGGGGCGCGTCGGCAAGCCCGGCATCGCTCGACGGCCGCAACTCGCAAACGGTGCATGTGCAGCTGAAAGAGGGTATCGACGCACACTGTGCGCGAGCCCGCGCAGCGGGCGCCGTCATCACGCGCGAACCGGAGGATCAGTTCTATGGCGACCGCGTCTATGCCGCGCGCGATCCGGAAGGACACGTCTGGAGTTTCGGGCAAACAGTTCGCATCGTGTCGCGTGAGGAGGCCGAGCAGGCCGGGGGGCGTGAAGATCGAAGGGTGGGCGTAGCGCGAATAAAAAACGCGCCGGCCGACATGCCTGTCGGCCGGCGCGTTGCGCTTTTAAGCTACGCGACTAAGCAGTTACGCCGCTTCGAGCGCCGGGTAATCGGTGTAACCCACTTCGCCTTCCGCATAGAACGTCGCAGGATTCGGCTCGTTGAGCGGCGCGTCGATTTCGAAGCGCTTCGGCAGATCCGGATTCGCGATGAACAGCTTGCCCCATGCGATGGCGTCGGCTTCGCCCGAATCGAGCGCTTCTTGCGCCGTGTCCTTCGTGAACTTTTCGTTGGCGATATAGACGCCGCCGAATTCGGCCTTCAGCAAATGACCGATGCGGTCGTCGCCGAGCGCTTCGCGTGCGCAGATGAACGCGATCTTGCGCTTGCCGAGTTCGCGTGCGAGATAGCCGAACGTCGCGACCGGATTGGAATCGCCCATCGTGTGCGCGTCGCCGCGCGGCGCGAGGTGCACGCCGACGCGGTTGGCGCCCCATACGCCGATGCAGGCGTCGGTGATCTCGAGGATCAGGCGCGCGCGGTTCTCGATCGAGCCGCCCCATTCGTCGGTGCGCAGGTTGGTGCTGTCCTGCAGGAACTGATCGAGCAGATAGCCGTTCGCGGCGTGAATTTCGACGCCGTCGAAACCGGCGGCCTTCGCGTTTTCAGCGCCACGGTGGAACGCTTCGATGATGCCGGGGATTTCCGAGGCTTCGAGCGCGCGCGGCGTCACATACTCGCGTTGCGGACGCACGAGGCTCACGTGGCCTTGCGGCGCGATGGCGCTCGGTGCGACGGGCAGGTCGCCGTTCAGGAAGACCGGATCCGATACGCGGCCCACGTGCCACAACTGCAGAAAGATCTTGCCGCCCTTCGCATGGACGGCGTTCGTCACGAGCTTCCAGCCTTCGACTTGCTCTTGCGACCAGATGCCCGGCGTCGCGGCGTAGCCGACGCCTTGCGGCGTGACCGCGGTCGCTTCGCTCAGGATCAGCCCGGCGCTCGCGCGCTCCTCGTAGTACTGCGCCATCAGCGCGTTGGGCACGCGCACGTCGCCGGCGCGCTGGCGCGTCAGCGGCGCCATGATGATGCGGTTCGCCAAGGTCAGGTCGCCCACGCGGAGCGGATCGAATAGTGTCGGCATAGCAATTCACCTCTTCGGCGGGCACGCGCCCGCGCTTCTCGGTTCAAACGTTGACGATTGGAGACGCTGCACCGCGAACTACAGCTCCGTGTGCAGCGTATCGAGGAATGCCTGAATGACGGCTTCGTTGCGCTTGAAGAACGCCCACTGGCCGACGCGCGTCGAGCTGACGAGCCCCGCGTTTTGCAGCACGGCGAGGTGCGCCGAAACGGTCGATTGAGAGAGACCGCAGTGCGCGTTGATCGCGCCCGCGCACACACCGTTCTCGAGCGACAGCACCTGCTCCGGAAAGCAAGTGGCCGGATCTTTCAGCGACGTGAGGATTTCCCGCCGCACGGGGTTGGCAAGGGCCTTGTGGATTGCGTCGATGTCGATCGTCGTCATGGTTCAGGCATGGTTTCGCTAACCAGCGCAAACGGCGTTCACCGCCAAGGCGGCGTCGGCCATCTAAATCGCTGTTGCTAGAATCATATATCGGATTTTGACGATATGTGAAATGGCACTACCCGATATGGGGTTGTTCGATTTTTTCTGGGGAAGATTCTCGGCGCGGGAATTCGCTTTAGTAGCCGCTCTGCGCGGACGCGTCCGGGTTTTGGGTCCCGGTTGGCTTCCGAGCGAAGTGTTGGGCCAGACCCGTCGCTGCCTGGACGAGCAGTGTCGTATCGACGCCCACTGCCACGAACAATGCGCCAGCCTCGAGATAGGTCTGTGCGATTTCGCGATTGGCCATCAGCACACCCGCGGCTTTTCCCGCGGCTCGGACCTTACGGATGCCATCGAGGATCGCGCTTTGCACCTCTGGATGATTCGCTTGCCCGCGATAACCCATCGATGCCGATAGGTCGGCTGGCCCGAAGAACACACCGTCCACACCGTCGACTGCAGCAATGGCTTCCAGGTTTTGCAGCGCTATGGTGCTTTCAGCCTGGACGAGCAAACACATTGCGTCGTTTGCTCGATTCACGTAGTCATCAACCTTGTTCCAACGCGACGCCCGAGCGAGCGCTGCGCCCATTCCTCGGATGCCGTCCGGCGCATAGCGCATCGCGCGCACGATCTGTTCGGCTTGTTGGGGCGTGTCCACCATCGGCACGAGCAGCGTCTGCGCGCCGATGTCCAGATACTGCTTGATCAGCGCGGCGTCGCCTTGAACGGGACGCACGACGGGATGCACGGGGTAGGGTGCGACGGCGCGCAACTGCGCAAGCACGGAACGCACGTCATTTGGGGCGTGCTCCCCATCGAAAAGAAGCCAGTCGAAGCCGCAGAGCGCCAGCATTTCGGCCGCGTTGCTATCGGCGAGGCCGACCCACAAGCCGATCTGCGGCTGGCCCGCTTGCAGGGCGTTGCGGAAGGTATTGGTCGGAATCTGCATGTCGGTCGAATCTTCAGACGAAGCGAAACGCGATAGAACCCAGGGGACCGTAGTCGACGTGAAACGCATCGCCGGCAGTAGCCGTGGTCGGCCGTGTGAACGAACCGGCGAGCACGATGTCGCCGGCGTTGAGAGCCTCGTCGTAGGGTGCGATCTTGTTTGCGAGCCACGCGACGCCCGTGGCGGGATGATTCAACACGGCCGCTGCCAGTCCCGTCTCCTCGATCACGCCGTTCTTGTACAGCATCGCACCGGCCCAGCGCAGGTCGACGTTCATCGGTTTCACGGGGCGGCCGCCAAGAACGATTCCGGCGTTGGCGGCGAAATCGCTGATCGTGTCGAATACCTTGCGCATTTCGCGTGTGTCGCGGTCGAACTGCTCGATGCGGGCGTCGATGATTTCGATGGCCGGTACCACATAGCCGGTGGCCGACAGGACGTCGAAGAGCGTCACACCCGGCCCCTTGAGCGGCTTGTCGAGCACGAACGCGAGTTCCACTTCGACGCGCGGTGCGATGAAGCGGCTAGCCGGGATGTCGCCGGCCTCGAAGAACATGTCGTCCATCAGCGGCGCATAGTCGGGCTCGGTAATCTGGCTCGCCTGTTGCATCGCGCGCGACGTGAGACCGATCTTGCGCCCCTTGACCGTACGGCCGTCCGCGAGTTCGAGCTTCACCCATTCGCGTTGGATCGCATAGCCATCCTCGATCGTCATTTCTGGAAACTGCTTCGAAAAATGACGCAGTTGCTGGCGCGTCTTACGCGCGTCATAGAGCTGGCGCGCCAGCGACGTGATCGTGTCTTTCGGCAGCATGTTTCAGCCTTGTTTGAATAGCGGGTGTAGCGAACTCGTCCGCGAGTTGAAGACTTCAGTGCCCTCGTCGATCTGCAATGTGATGCCGATATGGCGCGCAGCGAGAAGCGGCGCCATGTGTCGCTTGACGCAAGCATCGAGTGCTTCGCCGACCGCCTTGTGAACGGCGGCGCTACGGCCGCGTGCAATGCGCAGGTTCAAATAGACGAACGCGTAGTCGCCGGTCCCGCCGGCGGCTCGCCCCGCTGCGCCACCATCGGCGATCGCGTAGTGGGCGGCCGGATAGGCGAGTACGCGTACACCTCCCGTTGGAAACACCGCGGCACCGGCTTCATCGCGTTGCGCGATCATCGTTTCCGCGAGTGCGGCACAGAGCGCCTGCATGTCGGTGCCGCCCTCGTCGGCCGCGCGGTCGAGATTCGGCGTGTAAAGGATGGTCAGATGTGGCATTGGGGGCCTCGGATGTTAGGTCGGAATAGTCACAGCCGTGGAAACGAGCGATATTGCTTCGCAGCGGATGCCTCCGGTGCCGGAATAGCCGCGCCTGTTTGCGGTGTGACTGGAAACACGGCGTTGATTTGGCCCGTTCCCGACGCGCCGAAGTACGGTGTCAGGACTTCCGCGCAACCATCATAGTCGGACCATCCGAGTGCGCCGAGCATCATCGCGGTATCGTGCATGAAGCCTTCTCCATGACCCTTCGATGCATATTCGGGCAGCATTTCGCAGAACGGCTTCCAGTCGCCGCGCTCCCACATCGCGATGACCTGCCGGTCGAGCGTCTCGAGAAGCGGGCTCCAGATTCGGTGCGCGTATTCCGGGGCGAGGCCGTTTTGCGCAAAGCGGTGACTCAGGCTGCCGCTGGCCAGGAGCGCAACTTTGCCATCGTAATGTTCCTCGACCGCACGGCGCATCGCCCAGCCAAGGCGCGCGCTGTCGTTCAGGTAGTGCGCCATGCAAAGGGCCGACACCGAGACCACCTTGAAGTGCTGGTCGGCGTTCATGTAGCGCAGCGGGACAAGGGTTCCGTATTCGGGTGCCAGCGTAGTCGAATCGTGTGCGAGCGTCTCGACGCCTTGCTCCGTGCAGGCTTGTGCGAGGAGCCGCCCAAGCACTGGGTTGCCGGGCGCCTCGAACGGCATGTTGCTGATGAAGTGAGGGAGTTCGTTGCTGGTATAGAGTCCGCTGAAGTGCGGCGCACAGTTGATGTGGTAGTTGGCGTTGACAAGCCAGTGCGTGTCGAATACGACGAGCGTATCAACGCCAAGCTCGCGGCAGCGCCGCGCAATTTCGCGGTGGCCATCGATCGCATCTTGCCGCGTGCCCTTGCGCGGGCCGTCGAATTCGGACAGGTACATCGATGGAACGTGCGTGATTTTCGCAACGAGGGCGAGTTCACCCATGATTGTCTCCTCAGCGGACGCGTGCGCTGACGGCCGGAGCCGTCAAGCGCGGCCCCATTGCGGGATGTGATGTGAGCCGAGCGACAGGCAAACGTTCTTCGGCTCGAGAAACACTTCGTAGCTCCACGTGCCGCCTTCTCGACCTACGCCAGATGCCTTCGTGCCGCCAAAGGGTTGGCGCAGGTCGCGCACGTTCTGGCTGTTGACGAAACACATTCCAGCCTCGATCGCGGCGGCGACGCGATGCGCGCGGCCGGTGCTCTCGGTCCAGACGTAGCTCGACAGGCCGTATGCGATGTCGTTCGCGATTCGGATTGCATCGGCTTCATCGTCGAACGGGATCAGGCATGCGACCGGCCCGAAAATCTCTTCCTGCGCGATCCGCATCCGGTTATCGACGTCGACGAACACGGTCGGCGCGACATAGTTGCCTTTCTGCAGCGACGCGGGAAGATCGAGCGCATCCAGGCCGCCGCATGCGAGCGTGGCGCCTTCCTTGGGACCGAGCTCGATGTAGCTGCGTACCTTCGAAAGATGGCCTTGGCTGATCATCGGGCCCATGATCGTATCGTCGGCGAGCGGGTCGCCAACCTTGATTCGCTTCGCTCGCTCGACGAAGCGCTCCGCGAAGCGCGCGTAGATCGACTTCTGCACGAGAATTCGTGAGCCCGCGGTGCAGCGTTCGCCGTTGTTCGAGAAGATCATGAACACAGCCGCGTCGAGCGCACGCTCAAGGTCGGCATCCTCGAAAATCACGAACGGCGACTTCCCGCCAAGCTCCATCGAGAATTTCTTCAGGCCCGCTGCTTGCACGATCCTGTTGCCGGTCGCCGTCGAGCCGGTGAACGACACGGCGCGTACGTCCCGGTGTGCGACGAGTGGCTCGCCGGTGTCTTTTCCGAAGCCATGGACGACGTTCAATACGCCTGCGGGAATCCCGGCTTCAAGGGCGAGCTCGCCCAGGCGTGCGGCGGTCAGCGGCGACAGCTCGCTCATTTTCAGCACAGCGGTGTTGCCGAATGCGAGGCAGGGCGCGACCTTCCAGGTGGCCGTCATGAACGGCACATTCCACGGCGAAATCAGCGCGCACACGCCGACGGGATGAAAGAGGGTGTAGTTGAGATGCGTGTCGGTCGGATACGTATGACCATCGACGTGCGCACAAACTTCGGCGAAATAGTGGAAGTTATCGGCCGCGCGCGGCACGAGTTGCTTGCGCGTTTGCGATATTGTCTGGCCCGTGTCGTTGGTTTCGGTTTCCGATAGTTCGGGCACGTGCTTCGTGATCAGCTCGCCGAGGTTGCGGATCAGTTTCGCGCGCTCCTTTGGCGATTTCGCTGCCCACGCCGGGAATGCCTCCTTCGCGGCCGCGACCGCGGCATCGACGTCGTCGGCGTCGCCGCGCGCGACCTCTGCCAGTACTTGCTGGTTGGCCGGGTTCACGGTTTCGAAGTAATCGCGTCCGGCTCGCGGCTTACCGTTGATCAGATGCTCAATGCGCATGGCATGTCCTCTTTAGCTATCGTTCATTCCACGTCCGAACGCGGCGTCCGACGCGATTTCATTGACGAGACGACCAAGACCGTCGATTTCGCAAACCACCTCGTCGCCGACATCGACATTCACCGTTCCTTCCGGTGTGCCGGTCAGGATGACGTCGCCGGGCGCGAGCGTCATGAAGCCGCTCAAGTATTCGATTAGCGCGGGCACATCGGTGATGAGATCGCGGGTGTTCCCGCGTTGCCGTAGCGTACCGTTCACGTAGGTGCGCAGCTCGAGGTTCGATACGTCGCTAACGTCTTGCGCATCAACGAACCATGGCCCGACGACGGTGCCGCCGTCGCGATTCTTCACGCGCAGGTTCGGGCGGTAGTAGTTCTCGAGGTAGTCGCGGATCGCGTAGTCGTTTGCGATCATGTAGCCGGCAACGTACTCCATCGCTTCTTCGCGCGAGACCTTTTGCGCCGTGCGGCCGATTACAACCGCCAACTCACATTCGTAGTGCATGAACGTGACGTCCGATGGCCGGCGGGTGACGCCGCGATGTCCAAGCACCGTGCCGGGTCCCTTCAGGAAGACGAGCGGCTCTTCTTGCTTCGAGAACTGCAGCTCTTTTGCGTGATCGGCGTAGTTGAGGCCGAGCGCGAAGATCGTGCCGACTTCGATCGGTGCGAGCCATACCACTTCGTCTTCTTGACAAACCCGGCCGTCAGCGAGCCGCACGCGATCGCCTTCTGGATAGGCCTCGTGAATCGCGCCTGCATAGGCGACGCGGCCGCGCTTCATTGTTGCTCTCCTTCCGGTTTGATCGCTTCGATCGCTTCAACGAACGATATGTGGAGCGGCGCAAATCCGCCGACCGTGACGATTGCCTCGTCCGCGCCGCGCGCGACGGGTGCCCCGTGTGGCACGCCGAGCGTGAGGACGTCTCCGGCGGATAGGGTCATGAAGTCGGTCACGTCCGCGATTAGGCGCGCGACGCCGCGCACCGACGTAGCGGTGTTTGCCTCGAATACGGTTTGCTCGTTGATCGATACGGCGATCGGAAGACGGTTGGGGTCCGCGACATGACGTTTCGCGACGAGCGTCGGGCCGATCACGCAAAAGCGATCGCGTGCGCGAAAGCGTACCGACGGTCGATAGACGCTGGCATGCGGGATACTTAGATCGGCGACGATCGCATATCCGGCGACGTAGTCGAGCGCGTTTTCGATCGACACGCGTGTCGCGGTTCGCCCAATCACGATGCCGAGCGACGCACCGACCTCGACGCCAGGAGCATCCCCCGGCACGGCGACGCGAGCGCGATGACCGGCGAGTGTATTGCGCGGCTTCAGATAGAGGACGGGTGCTTTCGGAGGAGCCTTGTACGGCGCTTCGTGCATCGCCTCGCCGAGCGCCTCGAGTGCGGCGCGGTCGTTGAGCAGGGTGCCGTAGACCGCGCCCGTCACCGGCGCGCGGCAGGCTAAACCGTGCGAGAGCGCCTCGCGGACAGCTTGCGCGCCGATGTCTCGCGCAAGTGGCTCGCCTTCGACGTGAAGGAGATGATCAGATAGAGCGAACATAAGTTGGGGGTTCGTCATCACAAACACTAACATGTTAGTAATAGTGCGGCTGATATGATTCGGCGTCAACAGTTTGTCGCGCCGTTGAGGGTTTCCCCGAGCACACTACTCCCGTTCCGCGCACCGTCTGCCATGTCCGAATCAGCTTCCGATCGCTTCCTTCACCGAAACTTGCCGATGCTGCTGTTGAGGGCTCGAGAAAAAATGATGGAGCGGTTTCGTCCGCTCATTACCGCGCGTGGGTTGACCGAGCAGCAGTGGCGCGTGATTCGCGCGCTCGACGAAAGCGGGCCGCTCGAGCCTCGACAGATTTCCGATCTTTGTACGATTTCGAGCCCGAGCATGGCGGGGGTGCTGACTCGGATGGAAGCAATGGACCTCATAACCAAGGAGCGTTTCGAGGACGATCAGCGGCGCGTGCGAGTGTCGTTGACCAAGCAGAGTGTCCACCTGGTTCGCGTCCTATCGAAGGATCTCGAGGCCGAATATCTGGCGCTCGAGCGCGAGGTGGGGCCGGACGTCGTCGAACGCGTCTATCAGGCGGTCGACGCGTTGCTCGTCGGCCTCGTGAGGGAAGATTAGAACGCTCAATTCGCCCTCCGAATTGACGCTCCATTGCGCTAAACCGGATTTATACCGATTGCCGGCCCGGCGCGGATATTGCACTTTCTCAGTCTTACAGCGGCCCTAGCGCTGTAAGCCTGCGTTTTCGCACAAAGCTGGTGCGTTTGCGTGCTTGTTGCTTAATCTCTCCGGCTTCGCGCGCCGATCTGGTGCGAGACGCCCGTTCACCGGTGACTCAGGATGGCGGTTCAGTTCACCCGCTTCAACGACGCTCAACTCCACGCTGATGCGCTTGCGGGTTGGAAGCAGTCTTACTATCAGATTACGCCGGGCCGCATCCAATGCTCGCTGTCGCAAGTCGCCGTCGAGCGCCTGCATGTTTTTCGCGAGGGCTTCACGCAGCGCGTCGCCCAATACGGTGCGGCGCCCGAGGGCGCCGTGAGTTTCGCCGTGCCTTTGCACGTGCCTGGCGAGGCGACGCTGCAAGGGCGCAAGTTCGAGCAGCACTCGCTGCATGCGCTCGCGAGCGGCGAGGACTTCGTGTTTCATGTCGCCGAAGGCATGGACACGATGATCCTGACGATCGATGCCGGCGAACTCGCCGAACTGCTCGAATGCATGCACTCGACGTGGTCGGCGCACAAGCACCGCGGCCGGCCGCTGTCGACCGATCCGCAGTGCTACGCGAGCGCGGTTCAGAGCCTGGCTGACGCGTTTTCCGCCGCGGCGCAAAACGAAGCGATGTTCTCGTCGCTGCATGCGCAGAAGATGTTTCGGCACACGATGCTGGGCATTCTGCTCGACGTGCTGACCGACGAAGATCCCAATCGCAAGACCGATCTGACCGATGCCGTGCGTTGCGACCTCGTGCGCCGAAGTCGCGAGATCGTCCTTGCCGGCAGTGCCGAGCCCGTCACGGTGCTCGATTTGTGCCGCATCCTGCGCGTGAGCCGCCGCACGCTGCAGAACAGCTTCCAGCAAGTTGCGAAGATGACGCCGCTCGGTTATCTGCGTGCGATCCGCCTCTCCGAGGTGCGCCGCGCGTTGATGAGCTCGCCGCGCGAGGCGCTGTCGATCGGCGACGCGGCGGCGCGCTTCGGCTTCTTTCACTTGAGCCATTTCACCGCCGACTACAAATCGCTGTTCGGCGAACTGCCCTCCGATACGCGCCGCTTCGACGGTTCGCGTCTGTCCACGTTCCATTGAGCGCCGCGGCGCTGCGCTTTCCTCTGCTGCCGATACGCCGGCGCGCGCATGCGCCGTGTGTTGCCGATTTTGGCTAACGGTGCCTTCTCGACGCTCCCTATATTGGCTTCGCTGCCGTCCCCGCTTGCCGGACCCAAGGACGGCGCCAAGCAAACGAGGAGCATATGGAAAGCCAAAACAATGGAGCGGTCGCGATAAGCGATGAAGTCGCCTCTTTCGCGGCGAGGGAGCACGGTCTCTTTATCAACGGCGGCTGGCGCGCGGGACACTCGTCCGCCCGGCTCGACGTGTTCAATCCGGCGACGGCCCGGCGGCTCGCGCAAGTGATCGATGCCGACGCCGCCGACATCGATGCTGCCGTCACGAGCGCCGCGCGCGCGTTCGAAAGCGGGGTATGGCGCAACCTGCGGCCCGCGGACCGCGAGCGCATTCTGCTGAAGCTGGCCGACGCGCTCGAAGCAAACGGCGAAACGTTTGCGCAGCTGGAGACGCTGAACCAGGGCAAATCGATCAACGTCGCGCGCGCGGTGGAGGTGGGCGCGACGGTCGAATACGTCCGCTACATGGCAGGCTGGGCGACCAAGATCACGGGCGAAACGATGGATGTGTCGATCCCGTTTCCGCCCGGCACGCGCTATACGGCGTACACGCGGCGCGAGCCGGTCGGCGTGGTCGCCGGCATCGTGCCGTGGAATTTCCCGCTGATGATCGCAGTCTGGAAGCTGATTCCGGCGCTCGCGAGCGGCTGCTCGATCGTGATCAAGCCGTCGCCCGAGACGCCGCTCACCGCGCTCTTGCTCGCGCAGATCGCGTGCGAAGCGGGTGTGCCGCCGGGCGTGTTCAATGTCGTGACGGGCGGCGCGGAGGCGGGCGATGCGCTCGTCAAGCATCCTCTCGTCAACAAGATCTCGTTCACCGGCTCCACACGCACGGGCAAGCTCGTCGGCACCGCGGCCGTGCAGAACATGACGCGCTTTTCGCTCGAACTCGGCGGCAAGAATCCGATCGTGATGCTGGCCGACGTCGATGTCGAGCAGGCGGTGCAGGGCGTGCTCGCCGGCGCGTTTTTCAACCAAGGGCAGGTGTGCGCTGCCGCATCGCGCCTGTACGTGCATCGCAGCCGCTATGCGCAGATCACGGAAGCTCTCGCCGCGGCGGCGGATTCGATGAAACTCGGGCCGGGTCTCGATCCCACTACGCAGATCAATCCGCTCGTATCGGCGAAGCATCGCGACGCCGTGGCGCGCCACATCGAGCGCGGCCGCGCCGACGGCGCGACGCTCTTGTGCGGCGGCGTCGCGCCGGAATTCGACGGCTTCTACGTGAAGCCGACCGTCATGACCGGCGTCGGCCAGGATAACGCCGTTGTCCGCGAAGAAATCTTCGGCCCCGTGCTCGCCGCCATTCCTTTCGACGACACCCGCGACGCGATCCGGATGGCGAACGACACGCCGTACGGTCTCACCGCGAGCCTCTGGACCAACGATCTGAAGGCCGCGCTCAACCTGATCCCCGAGATTCAGGCGGGTACCGTCTGGGTGAACTGCCATATCCCGCTCGATCCGAGCCTGCCGTTCGGCGGCTTCAAGCAATCGGGCATCGGCCGCGAGTTCGGCCGTCAGGCGATCGAGGGCTTCACCGAAGTGAAGTCGGTCTGCATCGCGCATTGACATTGAACGTGCGGCGGCGCTGCTGCGCTCTCGCGGTTTCATGGCGGCGCCGCCCGAGTCAAAAATGAAGGAGTGAACCATGAGTTATCGCGAATCCCGCTTCTGGCATCCGATGCTGCATCCAAACGAGATGAAGGCGCGCGAGCCGATCCGGATCATGCGCGGCGACGGCTGCTATGTGTTCGACGATCGCGGGCGCAAGCTCGTCGACGGCGTCGCCGGTCTGTGGAACGTGAACGTCGGCCATAACCGCCGGGAAGTGAAGGAAGCGATCGTCCGGCAGCTCGACGAACTCGAATACTTCCAGCTGTTCGACGGCATCTCGCATCCGCGTGCGGAGGAACTGTCGACGGTGATTGCGGGCCTTCTGGAGCCGGAGGGGATG
Source organism: Trinickia camelliae (assembly GCF_053525655.1). Taxonomy (NCBI): domain Bacteria; kingdom Pseudomonadati; phylum Pseudomonadota; class Betaproteobacteria; order Burkholderiales; family Burkholderiaceae; genus Trinickia; species Trinickia camelliae. The sequence continues at coordinate 22,514 of NZ_JBCHAA010000018.1, read as the reverse complement.
CGGCGTGTGGTCTACAGCTCCGGCGGCTCGGATGCTGTCGAGACCGCGCTCAAGCTCGCGCGGCAATACTGGCGCGTGAAGGGGCAGCCGGACCGAACCAAGTTCATTTCGTTGAAGCAGGGCTACCACGGCACACACTTCGGCGGTGCATCGGTGAACGGCAACACGGTGTTTCGGCGCAACTATGAGCCCAACCTGCCTGGCTGTTTTCATGTCGAGACGCCGTGGCCGTACCGCAATCCATTCACGGAGGATCCTGAAGAACTCGGCCGCATTTGCGCCGAGTTGCTCGAACGCGAAATCGTGTTTCAAAGTCCCGATACGGTGGCCGCTTTCATCGCCGAGCCGATCCAGGGGGCGGGCGGCGTGATCGTGCCGCCTGCCAACTATTGGCCGCTCGTGCGCGAAGTGTGCGACAAGTACGGCGTGCTTCTGATCGCAGACGAGATCGTCACCGGCTTCGGCCGCTCAGGCGATATGTTCGGCAGCCGCGGTTGGGGTGTGAAGCCCGACATCATGTGTCTCGCGAAGGGTATTTCCTCGGGGTACGTGCCGCTTGGCGCCACAGTCGTCAATGCGCGCGTCGAGTCGGCGTTCGCCGAGAACGGCGATTTCTCCGGCGCGATCATGCATGGGTACACGTATGCGGGGCACCCGGTGGCATGCGCGGCCGCGCTTGCGAATCTGAAGATCGTCGTCGAAGAAGACTTGCCCGCGAATGCGAAGCGCCAGGGAGCCTATTTGCTCGAGCAATTGCAGGACTTTCCGGCGCGCTTTGAAGCGGTCGGCGAAGTGCGCGGCAAAGGTCTGATGGTTGCGCTCGATCTCGTCGCGGATCGAGCCACGCGCGAACCAATCGATCCGGCTTCGGGCTACGCCAACGCCGTTGCCGAAGTGGCGCGCCAAGCTGGCGTGATCGTGCGGCCGGTGGGCACCAAGATCATCCTGTCGCCGCCGCTCGTGATCGAGCGCGAGCAGATCGATGTGCTCGTCGATGCGCTCGCGGCCGGCTTCGAGAAGGTGCCTTTCGTACAGTAAGCGTCTCCGCCGTTTGCAGGACGGCGGATTCTTCATGCCCTCGCTGCTCCTTCCGGAGTCCGCGAGGGCTTTTTTTTAAGCAGATTCTTATCATGCCCGGCACAGCGGCGAGTTCTCCGTTTGCCAATTTCGGCTAAAGCGATCTTTTTGTTATCTCTAAATTGTCATCAAGGAGATCGGAACGTAACAGGAAGCCACACCGCACATCTCCCGTCACGTCAGGTTAATCCGGAATCCATAACGAAAGGCAAGATGAGAAGGAGTTGGAGATGAAACGACTGGCCAAAGCAGGCGTCTTTGCCGCACTGACTGCGATCGCTGCCGCGGTGCTCGCCCAATCGTCGGGATCGCCGACGATAACCGGTGCGGAGAGCGGCGCGAGCACGGATGGCGCGATTCCGGCGTTCGCCGGTCGCGACGTGCCGCAAGCAGGGTGGAGCTACGGCAAATTCCGTGGCGACTACTGGAAATACAAGAACGAAAAACCGCTCCTTACGATCGATGCGTCGAACGCCGACAAGTATGCGGACAAGCTCTCGGCGGGCCAGCTCGCGCTCTTCAAGCAGGTCAAGGGCTACCGCATGGAGGTGTACCCGACGCACCGAGATTGCAGCTATCCCGACTGGGTGCAGGACAACGTCAAGAAGAACGCGGAAGGCGCGAAGCTCGATCCGACCGGCGATCACTTGCAAAATGCCGTTTTGCCGGGACTGCCGTTCCCGGGGGCCAAGACCGGGCAGCAGGCGATCTGGAATTATCTGACGCGCTATCGCGGTGTCGGCGCCGAGTGGGACAAGGTCTACACGATGGTCTCGCCGCGTCCCGGCAGTTCCGATTGGATCTCGGTGACGAGCCGCCAGACCTTGTATTTCCCATGGGGCGCCAAGGGTGCGAATACGCTCGGCGCGAAGGACCCGCTGTTCTCGATCTACTACGGCTACGATTCGCCGGCTGCCATGGCGGGCCAGGCGGTGGTGCAGACGTTCCATTTCGCGGACAACCAGGCCGAGGCCTACTACTACTTCCCGGGCCAGCGCCGTGTGCGCCGCATGCCGTCCTACAACTATGACGCTCCGCAAATCGGCTTCGAAAACCAGTACACGGTCGACGAACCCTGGCTCTTCAACGGCGACATCGACCGCTTCGATTGGAAGCTGATCGGCAAGAAGGAAATGTACGTGCCGTACAACGACTTCGCGATGTACGACTTCCGGAAGAGCGTCGGCGACGTCTTCAAGAGCGACCAGGTCGACCCGTCGGCGCGCCGCTATGAGCTGCACCGCGTCTACGTGCTCGAGGCGACGCTCAAGTCGAGCATGCGCCACATCTCGCGGAAGAAGGTGCTCTATCTCGACGAGGACACCTACCTCGCGCTCGTCGGCGAGGACTACGACGCCCAGGGCAAGCTCTGGAAGACCAAGGAAGGCTATCCGGTACCGCTGTGGGAATTGGGCGGAACCTGCGACATCGAGCCTTTCGCCCAGTACAACCTGCTCAACGGCCGCTACGTGGACGACCAGACCGTGATCGGAGCCGGGGTGGACGTGCACTACTTCGAGTCCTCGAGCGATCCGCGCTTCTCTTCGAACTACTACTCCGCGGAAAACCTGCGCTCGATCAGCGAGCGCTGAAGCCGGCAACACAGGCGTGGCGCGTGCCGCAAGGCGGGCGCCACGAGCCATGACAATGTGAAGGAATGCTAATGAAAACGACAGGGGTTGGCGTATCTGTTTCTGTTTCGCTGGCCGTGCTGGGCGCCGCGTCGTCCAGTGCGTACGGCTACGATTTCACGACGGGCCTTGGGGACCTGTCCGGCTCGTGGGTATCCAACCTGACGGCGGGTGCAGGCATTCGCACCAAGAGCCCGAGCTGTGCGTTGACGGGCGACCCGAATGCCTATGGCTGCGGCGACGCGGCGAATGTCGCGCAGTGGGGCGGCGGCGATATGGGCGACCTCAACTATAGGAAAGGGCAGCCGTTCAGCACGTACATCAGCGCGACGAGCGAACTGCTGCTGACGATGCCTAGCGAGGGCTACAAGTTCATGATCCGCGGCACGGGCATGTACGACTTCCTGGCTGGGAATACCGCGCGTACCCCGCTTTCGAGCACGGCGTCGGCGCAAGTCGTCTACAACGCTCAATTGCTCGATTTGTGGGGCGAAAAGGATTTCAACATCGGCGGAGAGCCGGCGCACGTGCGGCTCGGCAACCAGGTCATCAACTGGGGCGAAAGCTACTTCGCCACCAACGGCATCAACGCGACGAACTCGGTCGATGTCCAGAAGCTCCTGATTCCCGGCACGCAGCTCAAGCAGGCGCTCTTGCCCGCACCGATGCTGAGCTTTGCGGCAGGGCTCGGAAACGGCTTCAGCACCGAGGGCTACTACCAGTTTCAATGGAACGGCAATCGTTATCCTCCAGTGGGCACGTATTGGTCGGTGACCAACAACTTCGGGCGCGGGGCGGTGCCGTTCACGGCCAGCACGATCAACGGCAACGTGGGCGGGGTGGATGCCGGCACCATCGCGGGCGCGAACGCCGGCAATTCCGCGACGCTCTCGGCCATCAACACGGGTCTCGTGAACGGACAGTATGCGGGTGCGCCGTACAACTCGATCGGCATCCCGGTGTCCACGCAATTGCCGAGCGAGTACAAGCCGCAATTCGGCCTCAAGCTCAACTACCGGCCGAAAAATCTCGATGTGAACTTCGGTTTCTACTACGAGAACTACACGGACAAATCGCCGGTTCTGTCCACGCTCGCGAACGGTTCGAACCAATGGTCGTATCTCGAGAACCGCCAGCTATTCGGCGTGAGCGCGAACTTCTCGCTTGGCGACTGGGCCATCGGGACCGAGCTGTCATATCGTCCTCGCGACGCCGTGGCGCTCTCGAGCTGCTATGGCGCGGGCGGTCCGCTCGACTTGAATACGAACGGCGTCTCGGGCATCGATTGCCAGCAATGGATCGACAAGAAGAAATTCCAGTATGACATCAACGGTCAGCTGAACCTCACGCAAAGCCAGTATCCGTTCCTGAAGCTGCTTCACGCGGACATGGCGGTGCTGACGGCCGAACTGACCTGGATCTACTACCCGGGCTTGAGCTCGAGCGGCGTGACCCGCACGATCAACGGCCAGAGCGTCACCCAAGTGGCCGCCGCCGGCTACTACGCGTGGCTGAACAACGGTTCCAGCCTCGGCTACCCGATCGCCGCCGCACAAGGGACGGCGAGCTCGGTAGGCGCGACCATCGACTTCAACTGGACTTACGACGGCACCGTGATTCCCGGCTGGCAGGTCACCCCGGGCGTGACGTTCGCCGACGCGCTGTATGGCTACACGCCGACGTTCACGGCCAACTACCTGCAGGGCGCGAAGTCGGTGAACGTCTATGTGCTGTTCAACCAGAATCCGACTGTCTGGCAGGCGGGCATCAACTACACGGCGTTCTTCGGCGGCCATGGCGGCGTCGGACAGCCGTACGCCGACCGGAACTTCGTTGGCCTCTTCGCCACACGCAACTTTTAGTGCGGCAAGCGCAATAAAACGGTGCGCAGCGCTGCGCACCGCGGACCTACTTGAAGGATAGCGCCGTGTTGAATCGCTTTGTCATCCGTCTCGAGACACTGTTCTTCGGACATCGCATGATCGTGCTGGCGGCGATCGGCATCTTTACCGCGGTCATGGCTGTGTTCGCCGTGCAGTTGCGCATGGAGGCCGGCTTCGAGAAGCAGATGCCGATCGGCCACGAGTACATCAAGACCTTCCAGCAGTATCGCAACGACCTGTTCGGCGCGAATCGCATCACGGTGGTCGTGCGCGCGCGCAATGGCAATATCTGGACGCCGCAAGGCATGAAGAAGCTGTACCAGGCGACGCAGGCGGTCATATTCCTGCCCAACGTCGATCGTCAGGGTGTTCAGTCGCTGTGGACGCCGAACGCGTTCGTCAACGAGATCACCGAAGACGGCTTCCGCGCCGATCCGGTCATCGACGGCACGATTACGCCGGCGCAGTTGACGCCCGCGATCGTCGCGCAGATCCGCAAGGCGGCGACCGAAGGCGGCTACATCGGCACGCTCGTCTCGCACGATCAGGACAGCGCGATGATCACGGCCGAACTGAACGAGCGCGATAGCGCAGGCAAGGTGCTCGACTATGTCGCGTTCAACCGTCTGCTCGAAAGCCAGATCCGCAAATCGTTGGAAGACGCGAACTACGAGATTCAGATCATTGGTTTCGCCAAGCAGATCGGCGATATCGCCGACGGCGCAACGGCCGTGCTCGGTTTCTGCGGTGTCGCGCTGCTGCTGACCGCGCTGGCCGTGTACTGGTACAGCCATTCGATCCGCTTCACGGTGCTGCCGATCGTCTGCTCGCTGACGTCGCTCGTGTGGCAGTTCGGCACGCTCAGGCTGTTGGGCTTCGGTCTCGATCCGCTCGCCGTGCTGGTGCCGTTCCTGGTGTTCGCGATCGGCGTGTCGCACGGCGTGCAGCAGGTCAACTACATCGTGCGCGAGTTGTCGCATGGACACAGTTCGCTCGAGGCGGCGCGCCGCAGCTTCAGCGGATTGCTGATCCCGGGCACGCTCGCCCTGATCACGGCGTTCGTTTCGTTCGTCACGCTGCTCCTGATTCCGATTCCGATGGTGCGGGAGCTGGCGATCACCGCATCGCTAGGCGTCGGCTACAAGATCATCACGAACCTCGTGATGCTGCCGGTGGCCGCCTCGTGCTTCCACTTCACGAAGGCCTACGCCGACCGCGCGCTCGACAAGCGCGAGCGCCGCTCGGCGTGGCTGCGCAAGCTCGCACGCGTGGCCGAACCGCGCAACGCCTATGCGGTGCTCGCCGTGACGGCGGTGGTGTTCGTACTGTCTGCGTGGCAAAGCCGCGACCGCGTGATCGGCACGCTCCAGCCCGGCGCCCCCGAGTTGCGCGCCGATGCGCGCTTCAACCGCGACGCGGTGTCGATTGCGAGCAACTACGACATCGGGCTCGACTGGCTGACGGTGGTGTTCGAATCGAAGGGCACGGCGTGCGACAACCCGTCCGTCGGCGTCTTCGAAGACGACTTCGCGTCGCTGATGCAGCGCGAGCCTGGCGTGGTCTCGGTGCAGTCGTACCCGGCGATGCTGCGCACCTACAACGAAGGCTACAACGAGGGCAATCCGAAGATGAACGTGGTGCCGATCGATTCCGGCAACTACGGCGGCATCTCGGCGGATCTCGGCCGCGTGAAGGGCTACATGAGCAAGGACTGCAGCATGACGGCCACGCACCTGTTCCTGACCGACCACAAGGCGACGACGATCAATCGCATCCTCGACGACGTCAAGCAGTATCGCGCCGCGCATCATCTCGACGGCGTCACGATCCGGCTCGCCGCCGGCAACGCCGGCGTCCTCGCGGCGATCAACGACGAAGTCGCGCAAAGCGAGCTGCCGATGATGCTTTACGTCTACGCGGCGATCCTGATCCTCGTGTTCTTCGCTTACCGGGATCTGCGCGCGATGGTGGCCTGCTGTGCACCGCTGACAGTGGCGACCTTCATCGGCTATTGGTTCATGAAGGAGCTGCAGATCGGCCTGACGGTGGCGACGCTGCCGGTGATGGTGCTGGCGGTGGGGATCGGCGTCGATTACGCGTTTTATATCTACAACCGCCTGCAGCTGCACCTCGCCAGCGGGCAGCCGATCGTGAAAGCGGTCGAGCACGCGATGCTCGAAGTCGGCGTGGCGACCATCTTCACCGCGATCACGCTGGCGATCGGTGTCGCCACCTGGAGTTTTTCGGCGCTCAAGTTCCAGGCCGACATGGGCAAGCTGCTCGCCTTCATGTTCATCGTCAATCTCGTGATGGCGATGACGGCTTTGCCCGCGCTCGCTGTCGTGCTCGAGCGGCTGTTCCCGCGGCGCAAGCCGGTGCGGGCGCCGGGTCTGCTGAGCCACTGAGGTCACTCACGAAATCGAACGCAACAGGAAAGGTCTCGCAATGATCAAGAACGCTATTGCCGGCATCGCCTTGTGCTGTGCCTGCGCGAACGGCTTCGCTCAGTCGGGCGGCGGTGCGCCTGCTGCGCTGCCGGTCACCCCCGCGCATGCCTGGGCCGGCCCGGAGCACGCGATGCTGCTCGACGCGGCCCATGCCGGCGCGCGCATCGTCGCGGTCGGCGAGCACGGCATCGTGGTGCTGTCCGACGATGGCGGCCGCCACTACCGCCAGGCGAAGCAGGTGCCCGCGGCCACGACGCTCTCGTCGGTCTATTTCGCCGACCCGCAGCACGGCTGGGCAGCGGGCCAGTGGGGCGTGATTCTCGCCACGGCGGACGGCGGCGAAACCTGGGCCCTGCAGCGGTCCGACACGTCGATCGACCAGCCGCTTTTTTCCGTGTACTTCGAGAACGCGCAGCATGGCTGGGCGGCGGGCCTGTGGTCGCTGCTGCTCGAAACGACCGACGGCGGGCACACCTGGAACGTCGCGAAGCTGCCGCCGCCGCCCGGCGGCGGCAAGGCGGACCGCAATCTGTACCGGATCTTCGCCGATCGCGCAGGCACGCTCTACATCGCGGCCGAAAAGGGCACGGTGCTGCGCTCGCGCGATCACGGCACGACGTGGGAATACCGCGAGACCGGCAACAAGGGCAGCTTGTGGGCGGGTGCGGCTGCGCCGGACGGATCGCTTTACGTGGGCGGCTTGCTCGGCCATCTGTATCGGAGCCGCGACGGCGGCGATACCTGGACGGCGATCGACTCGGGTTCGAGCGGATCGATCACGGATCTCGTCGCGGCGGGCGACCGGGTGCTCGGTGTCGGCCTGGAAGGTTTCGTGATCAGCGGCGCCACGGCGGCCGAGAGTTTCACAGCTAAAGAACGGCTGGATCGTGCAGAGCTGACCGCGCTGATCGTGCCGGGCGCGGGTGCTGACGCACAGGCAAGCACACCGATCTTGTTTTCGAAGGACGGCGTTCTGAAATCCGAATGATCCGGCCTGTTCCACTTCAATTCCTCATTGGGTTCTCCTCATGATTCGCGAAAATTCCGCTCCCTATGCCGCTCTTTTGCTGCGCGTGAGCCTCGGCGTGCTCTTTGTCGCGCACGCCTTGCTTAAGATCTTTGTCTTTACGATTCCCGGCACTGTCGAGTTCTTCGCCTCGCTGGGCTTGCCCGGGCCGCTTGCCTATGCGGTGATCGTGCTGGAGCTGGTTGGCGGAATCGCGCTGATTGTCGGCTGGCACGCGCGCTATTTCGCGATTCCGCTCGCGTTGGACCTCGCGGGTGCGATCGTGACGGTACACGCGGCGAATGGCTGGCTTTTCACCAACAAGGACGGCGGATGGGAATATCCGGCGTTTTGGATGGTCGCCTTGATCGTCTTGTTCCTGCTCGGCGACGGCGCTTGTGCGCTCAAAAGCGCGCGCAAGCCGGCGTGATGACGCCGCTTCCCTGCATCGTGACGCGCTTCGAGACCGACGACGTCAACGAGCTCGCGCACGGCTTGACGGTCTTCGAACAGCGATTCGATCAATTGAGTGCAGGGCGCTTCGACGGCCGGTTTGTCGAAGTGTCGTTCGGTGGCGCGTGGTCAGTCGCGCGATAACGTTCATTCGCGAAAACGTCGCGGAGCCGATCACGGTCGGCGCCCTGTGCAAAGAGATCAACGTGTCGCGCCGCTCGCGTATCTGAAGGCGGTGCGCCTGAACGGAGCGCGGCGAGCACTGAAGTCGCCGCGCTCGCGCTCGCTTGGCGTCGGAGACATCGCGGCGCAATGGGGCTTCTGGCACCCCTCGCACTTTCGCGAAGACTATCGCCGCATGTTCGGCGAACTGCCCTCGGCGACGAGACGGCGCCAGGGCAAGGGCGCGGCGTAGGGGGCGCGTCAGGCGGGGCGCTGAACGCCGCAGTGGCCGCACACGCAACACGTCATCGCCGCCCGCCTGGAATCGCATCGCGCTCAGACCACCGCGAAGTAGTGCTTCGTGAACCGCTCCGACAGAATCTCCCACGCGATCGGCGTGCCTTTCTCGATGAACCAACTGTCGCCGACTTTGTAGTGAACCGCTTCGCCCGTGTTCTCGTTGCGCAGCACGCATTCGCCTTCGAGCACGGTCGCATGCTCGGTGAACGGGTAGGTCATGTTGAACTTGCCCTTCGTGCACGCGAAGTAGCCCGCGCTGACAGGTGAAGCGGGCGTGCCGTAGTGAACCTTGCCGAAGGCCTTTACGTCGCCTTCGACGATCGTCGAACCGAGGTCGGCAACCGTGCCCCATGCGTCGAGTTCGTGCGGAAATGTGCCCAGTTTGATGCTATGCATTGATGTCGACTCCGTTGGTCGGTTAGAAAATATTGCGCTTGTCTACGTGCCGGTTTGCTTGATCTATCGCCGGCCTTTCCAATAGCCGCTGACCTGGTTCCAGGTCTTGCCCGCGGTCGTCATCACCGCACGCAGGTGGTCCTTGGCGAAGATGTCGATGTGCGGCACGGAACTCAGAAGGTCGTAGCGCGCGGAGCCTTCGGTCATTCCCTCGGCCAGCACCTTGCAGACGATGTGGCTCGGCGTGACGCCGAAGCCCGCATAAGCCTGGACGTAGAACACGTTCGGATGCCCGTTGAGCGAGCCGATCTGAGGAAAGAGATTCGCGCCGCAACAGAGCGGCCCGCCCCACGCGAGATCGATCTTGACGTCCTTCAAATACGGAAACACCTTCAGCATGAGGCTGCGATTCCACGCCTTGAGGTCGCTCGGAATGTAATCGAGCACGGCGGTCGCGCTGCCGAACAGCAGGCGGTTTTCGTTGGTCACGCGGTAGTAGTCGATGATGGGGCGGATGTCGCTATAGGCGCCACGTATTGGGCTGATTCGCTCGATCAAGTCGTCCGGCAGCGGCTCGGTGCAGAGCTGGAACGCAAACGTATTGACGGTCTTCTTGTAGATCGTCGGTTCGAGACCGTTCAGAAAACCGTTGCACGCCCAGAGCATTTTCGAGGCGCGTACGGAGCCCATCGCGGTCCGCACGATCACGCGCTCGCCGTACTCGACGTCGATCACGGGGCTGTTTTCGTAGATCCTCGCACCGTAGCTCGTGAGCGCCTGCGCTTCCCCGAGCAGCAGATTCAGCGAATGAACGTGGCCGCCGCCCATATGCAGCAACGCGCTTCCATAGACATCGGAGCCGACGATCTTTTTCACTTCCTGCCCGGTGTGGAGCTGGATTTCCGTCGCGGGGTCCACTGCCTTGAAACTCGCTTCCCAAGCGCGCAACGTTTTTTCCTGGCGGCCGTTGAAGCCGAGATAGGCATAGCCGTTGCGGAAGTCGGCATTGATGCCGTACTTCGCGATGCGGTCGCGGATGATGCCGGCGCCGAGGTTGCTGATCTTGAAGATTTCCTTGAGGCCGTCTTCGCCGACGTGCTTCGCGATTGCGTCGAGATCGTGTCCGATGCCGGCCATGATCTGGCCGCCGTTGCGGCCGGTGCCACCGTAGCCGAGGTGCTTGGCTTCGAGCACGACGACATTCGTGATGCCGTGCTCGGCCAGTTCGAGCGCCGTGTTGATGCCGGAGAAGCCGCCGCCGATGACGACGACGTCGGCGTCGATATCTTCTTTGAGGGCGGGAAAGCGCAAGTCGTACTTCTTCGTGGCGCTGTAGTAGGTGAGGGAGTCGAGCTGGTTCATCGTGCGAGTGGGCGTTAAGAGGCAGCCGGGGCGTCGACGCATGCGTCGATGCCCGCGGACATCATGCAAAACCGGTGAGCAGGGCTAGGCTTGCGAAGCGCGCCTAGATTTTCGAATTGCCGAGCCGGCTGAAGAGGATGGGGTTGCGCGTCCTGAGCCTGCCGGCCAGGAGCAGACCCACGATGGCGGCGATCGGCAACGACATCGTCAGTGCATAGGACACGTTCTTGCTCGCGCCGGTGAGGACGGAGAAGTTCGCAATGGCGAGCAGCAGCACGGCAGTCAGCGCGACGCCCGACAAGAGCGGCAGGATGAACACACGCAGCGCGCTTTCCGAAGTGCCCGCATTGGCACGCTTGAAGTAGCGGATGACCGCGAACGAGGTCAGCGCCATCAGCGCGATCACGCACAGCGTAGCGACGTTGGTGAGCCACGAAAAGAGCGTGAGCACCGGATCGGATTTGGCGATCACGAAACCGAGCACGACGATGGCGGCCAACGCGGATTGCAGCAGCGAGCCGTTGTGCGGGCTCTGATGAATCGGATGGGTACGTCCCAGCGCTTTCGAAAGCAGCCCTTCGCGTCCGCTCGCGAAGAAGTAGCGCGCGGCCGAATTGTGGAAGGCCAGCAAGCCCGCATACACGCTCGTGATGAACAACACGCTCATTGCAAGCGTCAGGTTCTTGTTCGCGTAGCGGTCAGAGAGCGAATAGAGAAACGTCGTCGGGTCTTGCAACGCGGAGATGTTCTTGACGATCGAATCGGCGCCCGCGCCGACGACCATGCACCAGACCGAGAACGCGTAGAAGCCGCCGATCAGCAAAACCGAGAGATACGTCGCGAGCGGAATCGTGCGATGCGGGTTCTTCGCCTCTTCGCTATAGATGGTCGTTGCTTCGAAGCCAATGAACATCGCGAAGCAGAACAGCAGGCCGATCGCGGGCGTACCGCTGAAAATCGCATGCTGCGTGAACGGGACCAGCGTGGGGCCGGCTTGCCCGCCGACCTTCAGGATCGCGACATCGAGCACGAGCACGACCAGATATTCGCCGATCACGAGAATCGACAGCACCTTCGCGGAAAGGTCGATCTGCCGGTAACCGAACACCGCGATGCTCGCCATGGCAGCGAATGCGCAGATCCACCAGGGCACGCCGATGCCGAGGTGCTGGGCGAGAAACCCGGAGGCGACCGTGCCGAACATGCCGTAAAGCCCGATCTGCATCGTGTTGTAGCCGAGCAGAGCGAGCAGCGCGGCGGCGCCGCCGACGTTGCCGCCCAGCCCGCGCGCCGCGAATGCATAAAAGCCGCCGGCGTTCGTGACATAACGCGCCATCGACGTATAGCCCGCCGAGAACGCGAGCAGGATGATGACGGTGGCGACGATCAGCGCTGGCGTGCCCGCGCCGTTGCCGAGCATGATGCCGATCGGCACACCGCCCGCAATCGCGACGAGCGGACCAGCCGCGGAAATCACGAAGAAGATGATGAAACCGAGCCCAAGCGCTTCGCGCCTCAGTTCGGTCGACTCCTGTGCTTCGGTTGCGACAGTCATTTGTAAGGCTCCTCGATGGTTCCGCACGCAGCATCGGGTTTGCCCGCAACGCCCGCCTGGTAAGGCTGGACAGGCGGCGGCATGCGATGTGAAGCCCAGTGTAGGGAGCCCAAAATGCGACAGATAGCCCAAATCGGCAATGCGTGATACCCCGGCTTCGGGACGCTTGAGAGGCCCGCGGCGCTGCTTGCGAGCCGTCAAAGCGCCGCGTCATGCGGGCGCCGTCGTCGTATTGAGCACGGTGGCGTAGGCGCCGACCGGAAAATTGGCCAGCTTGCCGAAGTCGTCGCCCGCATAGCCGAAGATCTTGCCGGTCGTCTTGCGTGCTTCGAGATCGATGACGACGACGCCGAGCGTCGGCACGATCTTCTCGCGCCAGACGAACAGGTAGAGGCCGTCGCGAATCTTGCGGTAGTCGCAGCGGTCAGCGTCGGCGAGGCCTTTTTCGATGCCGGAAACGCAGTGCCACGCGTACACCTTGTCGTTCAGATAGACGTGCTCGTAGCACTCGTGCGGGTTGTAGCGGTAGAGCACGCGCTTGCCGACCAGCTCGCTGGTTGGTTCGTGAATGGGCGACAACGCTTCGAACTTGCCGCCGACGACGCCCGCAAGAATCTGCACGTCGACGCCGGTCAGCTCGCGCTTGTCCCGCGCGAGTTCGACAGCGGGGATGCTGGCGCGCGCCTCGTCGGGCAGCGTGCCGATGACGGCCGTCGCAATGCCGCGTTGCAGATCGAGCACGAGGCTGACCGAGGTCGCACGCTCCGACGATTTGACGAAGTCGACGAAATAGATGCCCTGGCGCGGCGAGGTGGCGCGATACGTATCGGTGCCGGACTGGCCGGCGCCCTTGACGGTCCAGCGCAGCGTCTCGCCGTCGACGAACGTATGCGTGACGACGTCGCCGCCGAAATCGATGTCGTAAGCATGGCCGGCCAAGTCGGCGACGGGGGCGAGCGCGTGGCTTGAAACGGCGAAGCTCGTGCCGAGGTCGCCTACGGAGATCCAGTTGGTTTCGTTCATGGGAAGTGTCGGTGTCGTTGCGTTCGGCTGCCAAGCATGGACTCATCGATGCCGACGAGGTAGCCGGAATCGGCAAAGGCTGTGGTCAGCGGCAACGGCCTCACAGGCCAAGGTCAAGCGTCTGTTCTCGCTTCGGCAACTGCCGGCGGGACTGTCAATGGCCTTCCCACACGCGCTTCGATCTTTCCGTAGCGCCAGAGGTTGTATTGACCCACCGGGGTACTCCGATACAGATTGCAAACGGCCACGGCAGCGTCGAGGTCGGCGACATCCGCCATGATGTAAAAGGTCCACGGCGCACCATCCGACTGTCCAACGGTCAAGCGATCGTCGTCCATGATGCCGAGCACGCGAATCGTCTCCATGGCTTGCACCGCATCGAGCATCGTTGCGTACGCCTGCCAAACTTCTCCTATTTGATCCCTGGGCAGATCGAAAAAGTTTTGCGTCACGCCGCAGCAAAAAAGCACGCGCAAGGGAAGGTTGCGAGTGTCCGCCGTCATATCGACTCCAAATGGGGTGGTCAAGGTTCGATTCGAATGGGCTTACAGATATCCAGGAATCGGAGGAACGCCCACGAACACGGCGCCGGCGCCGTCGTAGTTTCCATGACCGAGAAAAGCATGCTGGGTGACGACCATGGAATCGCGAACCAGGCGCTGCAATGGATGAGTTCGATAAATCGCCATTGTCCCGGCGAGGCGATACGCGCGAGTGACGACATCGGCCCCCTGGTGGGCGACCTGCGTCGCTGACAAACGCAGCAAGCTGATTTGCTCGTGCGTGACCTCGTCGCCCTTCAGGATCGACTCCCATACGCTTTCGGTCGCGTCGTAAAAGAACGCGCGAGCCGATCGCAGTTGGGCTTCCGCCTTCGCAAGCTCGATGCGGTAGTACGCGCGGTCTGCAAGCTGAGGCGCACCGGTGGTGGTCTTCCTGCCGCCCGACATGGTGTTCGCGACGTCGAGCGCGGCGCGCGCGAGACCGAGATTCACGACCGCAAGCACCTGTGACGCGTATGCCATCGTGGGGTAACGATAGAGAGGCTCATCGATCGTCGCGGTTCCACCGCGTACAAAGGTCCACGCCTCGTCGACGAATTTGCTGTCGACACGCAGGTCGTGGCTGCCTGTGCCCTGCATCCCGACGACATCCCAGTTCTCCACGATGTCGACCTCGAACGGTGCAAAGACCGCCGTCCGCGGCTTGCCGGCATGGCTCCCGTCCTTGGCAACGCCGATGCCCACGCCAAGCCAGTCCGCGCCCTTGCATCCGCTCGCGAACTTCCAGGTGCCGTCGACGATGAAACCGCCTTCCGCCGGCTGCGCCGGCTGCATCGGGAACAGCCCTCCGGCAAAGGCCTGGTCGGGTCCGTCCGCATAGATGATGGCCTGCGTTTCGACCGGCAACGCGGCCAGATAGACGTTTGCCGAGCCGAAGCTGGCCACCCACGCGGCGGATCCATCGGCAACGGCGATTCTCTCGATCATCGACAGAAACTTCGCTGGAGGAAGCGCATCGCCGCCAAAGCGCTTCGGCGTCGCGGCGCGGTAGACGCCTGCTTGTTTCAGCTTCGCGATCATGTCGCGAGGCACGTGGGAGTGTTGCTCGAACTCTTCCCTTCGTGTGGCGATCTCTGCGATCACGCGATCCAACGCGATTGCATCACGGTCGACCCCGGCGGTTGGTGCAAATGGGGCGTTGGTGGATTGAATGACGGTTGCCGCGTCGGACATGGTATGCGCTCCTCGTTGCTCGATTTGTCTGTTTCTGCATGGCTATGCACTGCGATACCAGTCTAGAAAGGCAGAAGAACGCGATCAATTGGGGCGCTGTCCCCGGTATTACGTAAGTACGCCAGCGTCCCTAAAGAATTCTTTACATACACATGTGGCCTATTGTTGGTATGTTGCGGGACAGCCCATAGCCTGACTGCACACCATGGATTTCCCTGCGGAAGAAGACTTCCATCGCCTTCTCGACGCACTGACGCTGTGCGTCCTTGTTCACGACGCGAAATCGAAAGCGATCGTATGGGCAAACCGCGCCGCATGTTCGGCGCTAGGGTTTTCCCTTGAAGAGCTGCTGCCCCTCAAAGCCGCGGACATGACCCGGCCCGACACGAAGTATCGGCGCGAGATTGCTGTTGCCGCTATGGACCGCGCCGAAACGGAGGGTCCGCAGGCCTACGAATGGTGCTATCGCTCGCGTACGAATGTCGACATGTTGTCCGAAGCGGTCGCGACATTCGTCCAGCTGCGGGAGCGCGCGATCGTCATGGTCCAGTTCCGCGACATCAGTGCCGAGGAATCGATGCGGCAAAGGCTGCGCGGGTATGAAACCCGGCTCAGGGAACTGATGCATGACCTCAGTGAAGGGGTGGCGTTGCTGGCCCGCCAAGGTACGTTCGAATACATCAGCGAATCCGGACTTCGCGTGCTGGGCCTCGAAGCTTTGCCGAGCCATGGAAGCATGCAGGACTACTGCGCGCCCGCAGATCGGGAGCGTCTTACCTTGCAACTCGATCGCGCGAATTCGGCGCGTACGTCCGAACCGCAGCGCTACAAGATCGTTCGTCACGATGGAGAGGAACGGTGGCTTCAGGTAACGTGCCGCCGCGTGAATATCGACGGCGATCCGGACGATCTCGTCGTCCACTTTCGCGACATCAGCAGCGAGGTGGAGGTCGAAGAACTGCGACGCGCCGAAGCGCGCATGCTCGAGCACGCCGGCAGGTACAACGCGATGGGCGAAATGGCGACGGCCATCGCGCACGAGTTGAGCCAGCCTCTTGCCGCAGTCCGCAACTTCATCGAAGGCGCAATCCAGCGGTTGAATCAATCCGAAGGCATGGACTCGGTGCTCTGGGGATTGCGCAGTGCCGATCGCCAAGCGGAGCATGCAGCGTTGATACTCAAGAGCGTGCGCGAGTACATCGTCAAGCGCGAGCAGGGCACGACCCGCGTCGATCTCAGGGACATCCTCGCCGACGTTTCATACTTCATAGAACTGCGGGCGGCGGAAGCCGGCGTCACCGTTCATATCAGCCAGAGCAGCGAGCCGCTACCCGTCGTGTGCGAACGCGTCTTGATCGGGCAGGTGATCCTCAATCTGGCGTTCAACGCCGCGGAAGCGCTGGTGGCCGACTCAGTCGCCGGCGGGCGCGTGACAATCGAGGCAGTGCGACAGGAAGACAACGCGGAGTTGCGCGTGATCGATAACGGGCGCGGCGTCGAGGCGGGGAGGCACGAACGCCTGTTCGACGGATTTTCGTCGTCGAAAGCGGGTGGCAATGGGATTGGCTTGTCGCTTTGCAAAAATATCATATCGAGGCACAAAGGCCGGATCTGGGCGCAAGAGGCGCGCTCAGGCGGCCTGGATTGCAGATTCACTTTACCGCTGCAGCTTGGAGGCGCCACAGCGGCCGATGGATAGATCGCACCAATGTGAAGGCGTTTGCGGGACCTGCTCACTTCAACGAGGACCATGAACATGTCGAAGAGAATCGTTCTGGTAACTGGCGCGGCCCGGGGCCTCGGCGCAGTGGTCGCACGCAAATTTCATCGGACGGGCTATCTCGTGGGCTTGGCGGACATTGCATTCGACGAAGCGCAGGGCAGTGCGCGCGAACTCGACGCAAGCGGCGACACGGCCTGCGCGATTCGCCTCGACGTCACCTCGAAAGCAGACTTCGCCGCGGCGCTCGATGCGCTCGTTCAGCGATGGGGCGGCGTGGACGTGCTGGTGAACAACGCCGGCGCATCGAAAGTCGTGCCGGTCATGGAAATTACCGCGGAGCAGTTCGACCAGGTCATCGACGTGAATCTGCGCAGCGTGCTATTTGGCTGTCAAGTGTTCGGCCAGTACTTCGCAGACCGCGGCGAAGGACGCATCGTCAATGTGGCATCGCTGGCCGGACAGAACGGCGGCTCCGCAACTGGCGCGCACTATGCGGCAGCCAAGGGTGGCGCGATCACGCTGACCAAGGTCTTCGCTCGCGACCTCGCGGCGCGCGGTGTGACGGTCAATGCCATTTCCCCAGGGCCGCTCGATCTTCCGATCGTCCACGAGAGCGTTCCCGCCGATAAGCTGAAAACGGTGATAGCGGGCATCCCGGTCGGCCGCCTGGGCTCCGCGCAATATGTCGCCGACGTCGCCGTATTGCTGGCGTCGCCTGACGCATACTTTGCGAACGGCGCTTGCTGGGATGTCAATGGCGGCCTGTACATGCGCTGAGGCTCTTCACAGGGTTTCGCGAGCACCTGGGTGCTTCAGTTGCAATCTATTCCCTGCCGTCCCTTTGGTTACCCAGAATCATGCCGGCGTCCCGGACCAGTTCGGCGATCGACGTTACCCCGAGCTTTTCCTTGATGCTTGCCCGATGGACATCCACGGTCTTGACGCTAATCCCAAGGTCTGATGCGATCTTCTTGCTTCCCTTCCCGTCAAGCACCTGCGTCAGCACTTCCCTTTCGCGCGTGGTAAGCGATTCGATCCGCTGCTGAAGTTCTCTGCGCCGCATGCCGGCCGCATGACGCTGCGTAGCCAGCTTCAAAGCGCGCTGGATGCGCTCCAGCATCTGTTGAGAGTTGTACGGCTTCTCCACAAAATCGATCGCGCCATTTTGCAACGCGCGGACCGACATCGGGATATCACCATGCCCGCTGACGAAAATAGTCGGCAGCGTCGATCCACGCCTGTTCAATTCCGCCTGCACTTCAAAGCCGCTCGTTTCCGGCATTCGGACATCCAGAACGAGGCACGCCGGATTCTTTTCATCGAATGCGTCGAGGAAAGCGGACGCGGTCGCGAATCCTTTCGAAGCAATTCCGACCGACTCGAGCAGCCAGGACAGCGACGTACGCAGACCATTGTCGTCGTCGACGATATAAACGATGGCAGATGGCGAGGTCATATGGAGTCCAATCCGTATCTGTTTTTGCAGCGTTGGCTCAAGTTTGAGCGCATCGCGGCCGGCTCGCAACCGCAAATAAATTGATTCCGGGCGGCCGATCTAGGGAAATCTTTAGATGCGTAGGGAACTGCTTCATTGTTTGTGGCATTGATGCCGATTTCGCCAGCCGATACCGTGGACTACGCTACATCCTAACGTCCCATTCAGCGTCGGAGCTTCACTACCATGGCCAAGAACAACCTCCCCTATGCAACGAACGATGAAGCGCGCCTACTGTTTCGGAACGCCATGGCTCATCTGGGCGCCGCAGTGAACATCATCACTACATCGGGGCCTTCAGGACGTTGCGGGATCACGGCAAGCGCAGTCTGCTCCGTGACCGATGCGCCGCCGACCTTGCTGGTCTGCCTCAACCGGTCGAGCGCTTTGCACGCGGTCTTCGAGAAGAATCGGAATGTCTGCATCAACGTGCTCACCGGGCATCACGAACCGCTGGCTCGGCATTTCGCGGGGTTCACCGAAATGCCTATGCAGAAGCGCTTTGAATTAAACGCATGGGACGATGGCGAGCACGGCGTCCCCGTTCTGCAGGACGCGCTCGCAAGCTTGGAGGGGGCGATCGTCGACTTCAAGAATGTAGGCTCGCACTCGGTCATGTTCGTCGAGGCCACCCGAATCCGCGTTCAAAACGGAGGCGAAAGCCTGATCTATTTCAACAGGCATTTCCATCGCCTGCCGGCCGCGCTGGCGGCGTGAATCCAGTCTTTCCTAATCGAAGGCGCCACTAGGAAAATTGCCATCCAGCGGGGCTGCAGCGTCGAACGTCGCCAGCGCCCGCCGCGACATTATCATCTGATCCCTTCTTCCGGCGAGCACATGCCGACCACCGGTTCTGTGCATCGACCGTCTCCGATCTGGCGCGGACTACCCGCGCAATCTTCAATCATTCATCAATCAATCGCAGTCCATAGCTATTTTCTAGCTAAAGGGATTTGTGCCTGCGTACCTTAATGCGGCCTCTTGCTCAGGATTTCCTGACAACGCAGTGCGGCTTATATCCAAAATTTACGACGCTTATATGTCTACTCCTTTTAGGCAGATTTGACGTGGATATATGACCACTCGACACTCCATCGTGCGGATACCTTAGTAAATTTCCGCTTCCATCGAGACTGACAATTCGCTCACTAATCGCAACATTAATATTCATTGGAATTGGAGACCTAAGATGTCTTCGTCGACAAAACCCAAGTCGGTCAGGCGGTACACATATGAGTGGTATGTGGTCATCGTGTGCATGCTTGCGTACGTATTTTCTTTCGTCGACCGGCAAGTGCTGGCATTGATGATCGAGCCCATCAAGCACGATCTTCAGCTCAGCGATACGCAGTTCAGCCTGCTGCAGGGGTTCGCCTTCTCGTTGTTCTACGCAATCATGGGGATGCCGATCGCCTACCTCGCGGATCGCTTCGCTCGCCCTCGAATCATCGCGATCGGCATCGCGTTATGGAGCATCGCCACAGCAGGGTGCGGCACCGCTCAAACGTTTGTGCAGATGTTCGCCGCTCGCTTGAGCGTCGGCGTTGGAGAGGCTGCCTTATCCCCAAGCACGTATTCGATGCTCTCCGATTACTTCCCCAAGGAAAAGCTGGGACGTGCGCTCGGCATTTACTCGCTGGGATCGTTCATCGGAGGCGGGATGGCCTTCCTGGTCGGCGGCTACGTCATCGCTCTGCTGAAGCACGCGACCCGTTTCTCGCTACCCGTCCTCGGCGAAGTGCATGCCTGGCAGATCACGTTCTTCATCGTGGGCTTGCCGGGTCTCCTGATCGCGCTCTTGTTTTTCGCGACTGTTCGCGATCCGCAGCGCAAAGGTCTCGCCAGCGATATCAATGGTCGAGCCAGGAAGGTGTCGTTGCTGGATACCTTACGCTTCATCGGAAAACATCGAGCGACGTTCTTCTGTCACTTCGTTGGGTTCTCGTTTTACGCGATGACGCTCTACTGCCTCATGTCATGGTCGCCCGCGTTCTACATGCGCCACTTCGGGCTATCGCCGGTCGAGGCCGGCTACAAGCTCGGGGCCGTCTTGCTCGTCGCCAATACGGCAGGGGTTTTTTGCGGCGGGTGGCTCAATGACTGGTTTCTGCGTCGCGGCTACAGGGATGCACCGATGCGCGCCGCGTGGCTGGGGGCGCTATTCCTGATCGTCCCATCGGTCGTGATGACACAAGCGGAAGATGTGGGCGGCTCGCTGATGTGGCTCGTGCTCGCGATGTTTTTCGCCTCCTTCCCGCTCCCCACGTCTGCCGTGGCGATGCAGAATCTCGCGCCCAATCAGATGCGTGCCCAGGTCTCAGCCATTTTCCTACTCGTTTCCAATTTGATCGGACTCGGCTTGGGAACCACGCTCGTCGCCCTCGTGACCGACAAGATTTTTGGTTCTCCGCTCGCGGTAGGAAATTCGATGGCCGTGATCAACGCGATCGCGACGGTGCTCGCCTTCGTACTGCTCTATATCGGATGCCGCCACTATCGCGCAAGTCTCGAGCGCGAAGCATCACCATCGACAACATCTCTACCCGATGTGAGCGTTGCAAGTGCGACACCAGCATCGTCATCCTAATTAAAAATTCACAATTATCTTGGTTTGGAAATCGTGATGAAAAAGACCTTTATTTCCGCTGCTGTCGCAGCGATGGGCGCTTGCGGCGCGCTCCCGGCACATGCGCAGTCGAGCGTAACGATGTACGGCCTCATCAGTACGGGGGTTGGCTATGTGAGCAACGCCGGGGGCGCCAAGGCGTATGCCCTTTACTCCGGGACGAACCAGAACAATCGATGGGGCTTCAAGATCAGGGAAGACCTCGGCGGCGGTCTTGCGACGGTGGCTCAACTCGAAAACGGCTTCGACATTACCACCGGCAATCTGGGCCAGAACGGGCGAATGTTCGGCCGGCAGGCCTGGGTTGGTCTGCAAAGCAACACCTTGGGAACGCTAACGTTCGGCCGGCAGTACGACGCGTTTTTTGACTATATTGCTTTGTTCTCAGCGCCCTATGCTTCGGGTGGGCTTGCAGCGCACCCGGGAGACTCCGACAACTTGATGGGAAGCTGGCGCTATAACAACAGCATCAAATACGCGACGCCGGTTTGGAACGGCTTCTCCGCGGAAGCGCTCTACGCCATGAGCAATTCGACCGACTTCGCCCTCAACAGAGCATGGAGCGCGGGCGTGCGGTACACGGGAAATCGATTCAGCGTCGCGGCGGCATACGTGGACCTCCAGTACCCCGGCACGACCAACGCCAACGGTGCGGTAACGAACGACTATTCGGGCGCGCCGTTCTGGCTGTTCCGCACGAGCCCGATCAACAGCGCGGTGGGTGTTCAGCGACAGCGGAATATCGGTGCGGGCGGAAATATCCGCATTACCGACAAGGCCACGCTAAGCGCGTTTGTGGACGACATCCGGTATGACTATCTTGACCACGCCAGTCTTCACCTCAACAACTACGACGTCTCGTTTTCGTACTTGCTGACGCCGGCGTTGTCGGTTGCGGCGTCCTACGTTTATACACATGGCGCCTACGGCGGGGTCGACGCCAACCCTCACTGGAACACAGGGCAGATCACGGTGGACTACGCATTGTCGAAGCGCACCGATGTCTACGTGTTCAACGACTACCAGCGTGTCAGCGGTCCGCACGCCGTGGCGGATATTTTCCTCAATGCCCCGTCGACCAGTCAGAGCCAGAATCTGGTGATCGCGGGCATACGCCATAAGTTTTGACTTCGTCGTAGTGGATTGGCTGAGCTCTCCCTAATGTTGGGGAGAGCTTGTGCCGTTCGAGCCCGTCAGTTGCTGCCGCGCGGACTGAAAGTTCGCGGAAAGACCACGGGCGCATGCCGGTCCACGAGCCGATACCCCAGCGCCGGCCGATTCGATTCCCCAGCGACGTAGCCAGCTTCCTCGAGGAATCCCGCGGCAAGCATGCGCGTGCGAAAGCCGCTTTTGTCCACCGGCCGGCCAAGCACGATCTCATACGCCCGTTGCAGCTGTGGCAGCGTAAAGGGTTCCGGCAGCAGGAAAGCCGGCAGGGACGTGTATTCGACCTTGCTGCGTAGCCGCTCGACCGCGGCCTCAAGAATGTCGTCGTGATCGAACGAGAGTCCGCGCTTCGCTGTCACGGCATCGACGTCGACCCACGCCACATCGGCGGTGTTCGCGCCTCTGGTAAGAACCCCATCCTCGGCGGAAATCAGCGCGAACCAGACATGTGTGGCTGACCATCCGCGCGGGT